>NZ_BAABFO010000013.1:0-140828 GCF_039541095.1 Pigmentiphaga soli | reverse complement strand
GGGCTGCGGCGCGCCACGCGCAGGCGCTGCGCCGCCACGGCCTGCGCCGGCGGCGGCAGCCTGGCGTCGTCGGCGGCGGGCAGCGGTTCGGCGCGCAGTTCAGGCGCCGAATCGCACAGATCGGCCAGCCACTGGCCGAGCGCCGGCGTCGACGGCAAGGGCCGGCCGCCGCCCAGCAGATAGCCGAGCGCGCTGCGGTGGAAGGCCGAATCGCGCCGCTGGCCCAGGCAGAGATCGGCCACGCCCGCCCAGCAGGCATGGCGCGCGCGCGTGAGCGCCACGTACAGCATGCGCAGGTTCTCGGCCAGCCGCTCGCGGTCGGCGCGCGCCTCGGCGGCATCGTCGGGCGCGACGTCGACCACCGGACGGCCGTCGTCGTTGTGGTAGCGCAGCGGCGGCCGGTCCTTGCGTTCGGGCCGGAAGGCGCAGATGAAGGGCAGGAAGACCAGCGGATATTCCAGGCCCTTGGACTTGTGGATGGTCACGACCTTCAGCAGCTGCTCGTCGCTTTCCAGCCGCACGATCTGGTCTTCGGCGGCGGCCGGGCGCGCCGTGCCCCATACGTGCCCGGCCAGGTGGCGCACCAGCGCCTGTTCGCCGTCGAGCTCGGCCGCCGCGCGCTGCATCAGCTCGGCCAGGTGCAGCAGGTTGGTCAGCCGGCGTTCGCCGTCGTCCCGCGCCAGCATGCGGCGCGGCAGGTCGAAGTCGTTCAGCAGCCGCCGCAGCATGGCCAGCACGCCGTTGCGGCGCCAGCCCTCGCGGTAGGCGCGGAACTGCAGCACGCGGCTTTCCCACAGCCGCTCGTCGGTCTGGATCCGTTCGAGCTCGGCCAGTTCGAGCGCCAGCGTGCGGCTGGCCAGCGCCGCGCGCAGCGCGCGGTCGTCGTCGGGCTCGGCGCAGGCCTTCAGCCACAGCAGCAGGTCGGCCGCCTCGGCGCTGTCGAACACCGATTCCTGGTCCGACAGGTAGACGCTGCGCACGCCGCGGCGCGCCAGTTCGGCGCGGATGGCGCGCGCCTCGTCGCCGGTGCGCACGAGGATGGCGATGTCGGCCGGGCGCAGCGGCCGCAGCGCGTCGTCGGGCGCTTCGAAGCCGGCGCGGCCGGCGGCGGCCTGCCGCAGCAGCGCCACGATGCGGCTGGCGCAGCCGGCAGCCGCCTGGGCCGTGTAGGCGCCGGCCGCCAGCGGCTTGTCCTGCGGCAATTGCCAGAAGGTCAGCGCCGGCGCCGGGCCGCCGTCGGCCACGAAGCGTTCGGGCCGGCCCGCCGCCTGCACGGGCGCGAACGGCACCGGATCGTCGCCGCCGCGGCGGAACAGAAAGGCGCCCTCGCCGCCGGGCTGGCGCTCCCCCCATTCGAACACGCGGTTGACGGCAGCCACCATCTCGCGGCTCGAACGGTGGTTGGTGTCGAGCGTGTCGCGGCGCGGCCCGGCGGCGCGCCGCGCGGCCAGGTAGGTGTAGATGTCGGCGCCGCGGAAGGCATAGATGGCTTGCTTGGGGTCGCCGATCATCAGCAGGCCGCAGTCGTCGCGGTTGGCGCCGATGTCGTAGATGGCGTCGAGGATGCGGTACTGGACGGGGTCGGTATCCTGGAATTCGTCGACCAGCGCCACCGGGAACTGGGCCCGGATCAGCGCCGCCAGGCGGCCGCCGTTTGGGCCGTGCAGCGCGGCGTCGAGCCGGGTCAGCATGTCGTCGAAGCCCAGTTCGGCGCGGCGCTGCTTTTCCTGTTCGAAGCGCTGCGCGACCCAGGCCGCGGCATGAGCCAGCGCGGCCGGGCCGGGCTGCGGCAGCGCGTCCAGCTCGGCGTACAACGCCGGCAGCGCATCGAGCGCGGGATGGCGCAGCGGCTCGCCCTGCTTCCAGGCTTCGGCCATGCCTTGCGGCGTCAGGCGCTGGCGGGCGGCGGCGCCGAGTTCGGGCCGTTCGATGGCCTCGTCGCCGGCCCAGGCGGCCAGCGTGTCCAGCCAGGGCAGGTAGTATGAAGGCTTGAGTTTCCTGCCGTCGATCAGCTTGCGGGCGCAGGCGTCGTCCAACGCGGCCCGCAACTGAGGCACCCATTCGCGCCAGGGGGCCTTGAGCCGCGCCAGCGCCTGCCGCAGCCCGGTGCGGGCGGCGTGCAGCACCTCTCCAAGCGAGTCTTGCGCCGCCGCCGGATCGGCCGGGGCATGGCGCAGCAACGGCATCAGCCTGGCCAGCAACTGGTCGGGCGTCTGCCAGTGGCTGTCCACCCAGTCGAGCGCGTCGCCGGCCAGGTCGTAGCAGTGGCGGCGCCAGTAGTCGCGGGCCACGGTGGCCAGCAGCGCGGACTGGTCGGTTTCCACCGTTTGCGTGAACAGGCTGCCGCTGTCGAACGCGTGCTCGCGCAGCATGCGCTGACACCAGCCGTGGATGGTTGAAACCGCCGCCTCGTCCATCCATTGGGCCGCGGTGTCGAGGCGGGCGGCGCATTCGGGGCGCCGTTCCGGCGGGTAGTCGGCGCGCAGCCGGGCGATGACCGCGTCGGGCGGGTCGATCTCGCCGCGGAAGTGGCGCGCCGCCAGGCCCAGGCGGGTGCGGATGCGGTCGCGCAGTTCCTGCGTGGCGGCTTCGGTGAAGGTCATGACCAGGATCTGCGGCGGCAGCAGCGCGCGGCCGAAGCCGCGGTCGGCATCGCCATGGCCCAGCACCAGCCGCAGGTAGAGGCCGGAGATGGTGAAGGTCTTGCCGGTACCGGCGCTGGCCTCGATCAGCCGGCTGCCGCGCAGCGGCAGGCGCAGCGCCAGCGGTTCGGACGGCCGGGCGGGCGCGGTCATCGGGCCCTCCCCGCATCGAGCGCGCGCCGGGCCTGCTCCACCAGGGGGCCGTAGAGCCGCTGCGCCCAGTCGGCAAAGGCGCCCTCCGCCCACAGGTCGTCGAAGCATGGATATTGCCGGCACAGATAGGGATTGCGGCTGCCTTCTCCGGTGCTGCGGGCGCCGTCGTCGTAGACGATGCGTGCCGCGCGCCGGGCCGCCTCGTCGCCGGCGGCGCCATCGGCGGCCGTCGCGCTGCCAGACTGTTCCGGCCCGCCAGGAAGGCCCGCCTTCGCGCTGCCGCCGGCGTCGAGCCAGGCGCAGGCGGCGCGCGGGGCCACCGGCAGCGGCGCCGCGCGGCCTTGCAGCCAGGCGCAGGCCAGGGCCGACAGCGCGGCGTGGGCCGGCACGGCGTCGAGCGGGGGCAGCGTCAGCGCGCCGTCGGTCGAGACGAAAGCGGTGGCCAGCGGGCAGCCGGCCGCGTTGGCCGCCAATTGCGCCACCCAGGCGCGCAGCAGCCGGTGCCACCTGGGCCGGCCGTTCTTGTCGAACAGGCCGTTGACGATGGCGTGCAGGGTTTCGGGATCGCCGCCGTCGCCGCGGATGCCGTCGACCCAGCCCTGCAGCCGCAGGCCGGCTTCCGGCAACGGCAGGTCGAGCTTGAGCGGCGGCGCCGGCGCGCGGGCCGCGCTGCGTTCGCGATAGCGCGCCAGCAGTTCGCGCACCGGGTCGATCAAGGCCTCCAGCCGCCTTTCGCCGAAGCCGCCCACCGGCAGCTCG
This sequence comes from Pigmentiphaga soli, assembly GCF_039541095.1. NCBI lineage: Bacteria > Pseudomonadati > Pseudomonadota > Betaproteobacteria > Burkholderiales > Alcaligenaceae > Pigmentiphaga > Pigmentiphaga soli. The sequence goes on along the minus strand of NZ_BAABFO010000013.1, from coordinate 137,274 downwards.
CCGCTGCGTTGCAGGCGGGCGGCGCGGGCGCGCAGCGCGGCATCGGGATCGTCGGCGTCGCGCGCCGCTTCGAACAGGCTTTCGGCCAGGCGATAGCTGTCGAGGCCATCGAGGCCGAACGGTTCGTCGTCTTCGGCCGCGGGGCCGTCGGCGTCGAAATGCACGCTCAGCGATTGCTCGAAATAATGGCGCACCGGATCGGCCAGGAAGCTTTGCAGCGTCTCGAGTTCGACGCCGTCGGGAAGCGGCGGCCGTATCGCCCCGGCCGGCGGCGCGACCGGCACGCGCATGCCATGCGGCTCATGCAGCGCCTGCCATTCCCGCGCATAGCTGAACAGCCGCGGGTCGTCGCCGTCGCGGAAGTAGCGGGCGCTGAATGGCTGCAAGGGATGTTCGACGGTAATGGCGGCCAGCAGCGCCTGGCCGGTATCGGCCGGGCCGGCCTGCCGCCATCCGGCCGCCACATGGTCGCGCAATTGCGCCACCAGCACCGAAGGCGAGCGTTCGCCGTTGTCGCGGATGCTGCGTCCCACCCAGCTCACGTAGAGCTGCTCGCGCGCCGACAGCAGCGCCTCCAGCAGCAGATAGCGGTCGTCCTCGCGGCGCGAGCGGTCGCCGGGGCGGTAGTCGCCGGCCATCAGGTCGAAATCGAGCGGCGGCTGCAAGCGCGGGTAGTCGCCATCGTTCATGCCCAGCAGGCACACGATCCGGAACGGGATGGCCCGCATCGGCATCAGCGTGCAGAAATTGACCGCGCCGGCCAGGAAACGCTGGTTCAGCCGCCGGCCATCCAGCCCCGCCAGCCAGGCCTCGCGCACCACCACCAGCGGCAGCGGCGCCTCCAGCCCGGCCGCCTCGCACTGTGCCAGCCAGGTATCGAGCTGTTCCTCCAGTTCGGCCAGCAAGGTCGCCTCGGTGTCGTCGGCGGCGGCGAACATCGCGGCCAGCAGCGCGCGAAGGTGCAGGCCCCATTGCGCCGGAGGCGCCGGCTGCGCCAGGCGCGCGCGCAGCGCGTCCAGCGTATCGACCAGCGCGGCCAGCGGGCCCAGGGTTTCCGCCTCCAGCCCGCCGACCTCGCCGTAGGGCTCGATGCCGTCGAAATCCGCGCCCGGCCCGGCCGCGTAGCCCAGCAGCATGCGGCGCAGGCCGAAACGCCAGGTGTTCTGCTCCTGCCCCGCCGGCAGCCCCAGGCTGGCCCGCTGGCCGGCGTCCAGCCCCCAGCGCACGCCGGCGCCCTGGATCCAGCGGTGCAGCTGCGGCAGATCGGCCTCGTCGATGCCGAAGCGGCGGCGCACGGCGGCCACGTCGAGCAGGTCCAGCAGTTCGCTGGCCGCGAAGCGGCTGTCGGGCAGCCGCAGCAGGTAATCGACCGCGCGCAGCAGCGGCGCGTTGCCGCGCCGGCCCTGGTCGGCTAGCGTGAACGGGATGAAACGCGGATCGGCCGGGCCGGGCAGCCCGAACACGGCGCGGATGTGCGGCGCGTAGGCGTCGATGTCGGGCACCATGACGATGACGTCGCGCGGCCGCAGCGACGGATCGGCATTGAAGCGGTCGAGCAGCTGGTCGTGCAGGATCTCGACCTCGCGCTGCGCGCTGTGCGCCACGTGGAAGCGCAGCGAGCGGTCGGCGCGCGGATCGACCGGCGCCCAGCGCTGCCGGGTTTCTTCGAGCGTGCGCAGCTCCAGGATGTCGTCCTGCAACTGGCCCAGTAGCGTGTCGGCGGGGCCGCCGGCGAACAGGTCGATGCGCTCGCCCACCGGCGCGAAGCGGTGGCGGTAGTCGTCCGGGGCATCGTAGCTGTCCAGCAGCGAGATGTAGTCGCGCCCCTGCTTGCCCCAGGCGGCCAGCAGCGGATGGCCGTAGGCGGCCAGGCCGCCGGTGGCGGGCGGCGGCGCGCCCGGCTTGCGCTGCTGCCGGCGATAGGCCTGGCGCAGCAGATCCTGGTCGGCCACGATGTCGGCCCAGTGGTGGCGGCTGGGGTTGTGCACGCACAGCAGCACCTGGCTGCAGGAAGCCATGGCCGCCAGCGCTTCCAGCGTCTGCGCCGGCATCGACGAGATGCCGAACACGATCACCCGCCGCGCCAGGCCCGCCGGCGCCCGGCCGCCCGCGCGCAGGGCGTCGACGAAGCGGCGGTGCACGCCGACCCGGCCATGGCGCATGGCGCGGTCGCCCAGGTCGTCCTGCAGCGCGCGCCACAGCGCGGGCTGCCATGCCTCGCGTTCGGCCAGCGGCCGTTGGCCGCCGCGCGACACGCGCAGGCGGTCGCGGCCGGCGGCCCAGTCGGCCAGCCAGTCGGCGCGGTAGACCTGGTACTGATCGAACAGGTCGGCCAGGCGCTCGGCCAATTGGTACAGCTTGCGCGGGTTGCCGTCGTCCGACAGGAAGCGCCGCAGCGGCGCGAACGGCGGCTGCTGCGCCAGCTCCGGCAGCAGCCGCATCAGGCGCCAGGTCAGGCCGTCGCGGTCGAGCGGCGAGGTGTCGGGCACCTCCTGCCGGCCCAGCACGGCGCGGTAGGCGCGCCACAGGAAGCGCGCCGGCAGCTGGACGTCGACCGCCGCGGCGATGCCGCAACCCTGGCCGTCGGCGCCGTCCGGATCGGCGGCCAGGGCCAGCTTGAACCACTGGGCGATGCCGTTGCTCTGCACCAGCACGGTCTCGCTTTCCAGCGGGCCCAGCGGATAGCGCTGCATCCATGCCACGGCCAGGTTGCGCAGGTCTTCCAGGCGGTTGCCGTGGACCACCATGAAACCGGGCGCGAGCGTTTCGGCGGGCATCGATCGGTGCGGGGACGGGGGCGCGCGGGTGGCCGGGCTCAGCGGCCCAGCTTGCGGCGGCGTTCGGCGTTGAGCCGTTCGACGAAGTCGTTGGCCAGGATGGTATTGCCGGCCTCGCGGGCGACATCGGCGGCATTCTTGCCGGCGGCGTTGCGGAAATAGCCGTCGGCCCCTTCGTCGAGCAGCAGCTTGACGGTGGAGGGATGGTTGTACTTCATCGCCATCATCAGCGGCGTGGTCTTGTCGGGCGCCTCGGCGTCGATGTAGGCGTAATGGTCGAGCAGCAGCCGGACGGCGTCGTCGTAGCCCTTGGTGGCGGCATAGTGCAGCGCGGTCCAGCCGGGCTGGTTGACCTCGGCGCCGCGGTCGATCAAGGCCCGCATGCGGTCGGTTTCCCCCTTGATCGCCAGGTACATCAGCGGCGTTTCGCCCACGGCGTTCTTCTGGTTCAGGTTGATGTGCGGGTCTTTCAGCAGCAGGTCGTACACGGCCCAGGAGTCGAACTTGATCGCCTCGATCAGCGGCGGGTTGGTGGCCGGCGTGGGGGTATTGACCGTGATGGCGCCGCGCGCGAGCAGCTTCTGAACCGTGGCGGGCCGGTCGTTCTGGACGGCGATCCAGAAGTCTTCCAGGTCGTCGGCATGGGCGTGGGTGGCGCAGCCCGACAAGGCCGCCAGCAGCACGGCGGCCGCAGCGCAGCGGGGAATCGCGTTCTTGATGAAATACTTTGCGATCATGCCGTAGTCCATTGAAATATAAGATCTTATTCTTGTTCTTAAGAGATGATTTAATGCTATTTCTAGGATTAAGTTATCTGGCTATTTCTTTGAAAAGATTGAAGAAATTGTTCGTAGACGCAGCACCGACCTCGGCCGGCGACATCCCCCTCAGATCGGCGATCTTCTCCGCCACGTGCACCACCTTCGACGGGTCGTTGAGCTTGCCGCGGAACGGCACCGGGGCCAGGTAGGGCGAATCGGTTTCGATCAATACGCGGTCGAGCGGGATGTCGCGCGCCACTTCCTGCAGCTCGCGCGCGCTCTTGAACGTGACGATGCCGGAAAACGAGATGTAGAAGTTCATCGCCATCGCCGCCTCGGCCACGTCGCGCGATTCGGTGAAGCAGTGCATCACGCCGCCCACCTCGGCGGCGCCCTCTTCTTCCATGATGCGCAGCGTATCGGCGGCGGCCGAGCGGGTATGGATGATCAGCGGCTTGCCGGTGGCCCGCGCGGCGCGGATGTGCCGCCGGAAGCGGTCGCGCTGCCATTCCAGGTCGCCGGTGAGCCGGTAGTAGTCGAGCCCGGTCTCGCCGATCGCGGCCACCTTGGGCGTGGCGGCCAGCGCGACCAGCTCGTCGACGGACGGATCGTCCACGTCTTCGTAGTCCGGATGGACGCCGACCGAGGCCCACAGGTTGGAATGCCGGCCGACGATCTCCATCAGCCGCGGCCAGTCGCCCAGGTTGACGCTGACGCACAGCGCGTGGGAAACGCCGTTGTCCTGCATTTTCGCGAGGATCTCGGGCAGTTGCGGGGCCAGCTCCGGAAAATCGAGGTGGCAGTGGGAATCGACGAACATGGTAAATCCTTGCTGGATCAGGCCGGCCGCGGCGCGGCGGCCGGCGCGCAGGCGGCGCAGACCCGGGCCAGCGCCTCCTGCGCGAACAGTTTGCCGTTCAGCGGGTGGTCGGCGATCGCCCGCTGGGTGCCGAGCCAGCGGGCCGCCTCGGCCACCCGGCGGCGCGCCGCGCGCTGCGCCACGCGCGCCAGCGGATCGGCCAGCGCCGCGAAATAGCGCGCCGGCAGACCGGCCTGCAGCAGCGCCAGGTCTACGCACAGGCGCTGGAGCTTGTCGATCCAGTCGGCCGGCTCGGCCTTGTCGAGCAGATCGACCAGCGCGCCGACGTCGGGGGCGCGCCCCGCGGCGGCCGCCTGGACCAGGGTATCGATCCATTCCGGCCGCGGCGGCAGGCCGCTCTGGGCCCGCCGCCAGGCGGCCACCGGCGCGCCGCCGGCCGCCGCCAGCTGCGCGTCGGCATCGGCCACGCCCTGGACTTGCAGCCAGGATCGTGCCTGGGCTGGGTCGGGCGCGCCCAGCGGCAGCCGGCGGCAGCGCGACACCAGCGTGGCCGGCAGGCGGTCGGGAGCATCGGCCACCAGCAGGAAGACCGTGTGCGGCGGCGGTTCTTCCAGCACCTTCAGCAGCGCGTTGGCCGATACCGTGTTGAGCGTTTCGGCCGGGTACAGCAGCACGACGCGCAGCCCGCCCCGGTGGGTGCCGGTGGTGATCCACGACTCCATCGCGCGGATCTGCTCGATCCGGATGTCGCGCGACGGCGCCTTGCGGCCGCGGGCGCCGGCGGGTTCCTCGGCCCCCTCTTCCGGCTGTTCTTCCTCGCCCTCGGCCAGCGCGACGGCTTCGGGCCGGATGCGGCGGAAATCGGGGTGGTTGCCCGCGGCGTACCAGATGCACGCCGGGCAGCGGCCGCAGGCCATGCCGTCGTGCGGCGCCTCGCACAGCAGCGCGGCGGCGGCGGCGCGCGCGAAATCGACCTTGCCGATGCCGGCCAGGCCGTGGATCAGCCAGGCGTGGGCGAAGCGCGCGCGTTCTTCGGCGCCCAGCCAGCGCAGGGCCACGTCGCGCTGCCAGGGGTAGAAGCCGGGCAGCTTGACCACGCGGCCCCCTGGCTGCTGCGCGGCGGCATCGCGGGAGGCGGGCGCGCTCACAGGCGCGCTCCCCCGGCCAGCCCGGCCAGCTCTTCCCGCAGCCCGGCGCGGATCGCCTCGATGCTGCGGGTGGCGTCGACGACGCGGATGCGGTCCGGCGCCTGGGCGGCGCGCGCGTGGTAGGCGGCGCGGGTGCGTTCGAAGAAGGCCTGGCCCTCGCGCTCGAAGCGGTCGGGGTCGCGGCTGCGGCCCAGGCGCTCGCGCGCCACGGCCAGCGGCACGTCGAACAGCCAGGTGCGGTCGGGCTGCAACTGCGGATGCACCCATTGTTCCAGCGCGGCGATGCGCCCGGCCGGCAGGCCGCGTCCGCCGCCCTGGTAGGCGTAGGTGGCGTCGGTGAAACGGTCGCACACCACCCAGCGGCCGGCGGCCAGCGCCGGTTCGATGACGGTGTGCACGTGTTCGCAGCGGGCGGCGAACATCAGCAGGGTTTCGGTGTCGAGCCGCATCGGCTCGGCCAGCAGCAGCTCGCGCAGGCGCTCGGCCAGCGGCGTGCCGCCCGGCTCGCGCGTTTGCACCACTTCCAGGCCGAGCGCGCGCAGCTGCGCCACCAGCCAGTCGACGTGCGTGCTCTTGCCGGCGCCGTCGACGCCTTCGAGCGTGAGGAATTTGCCGCGGATGGGGGGATTCTGGGTCATTGCTGGGGAACGGGCGCGGCGGCCGGCACGGCGGGCTGCCCGCGCCCCAGCTGGTAGCGGGCCACGTAGCGGTTGTGGGCGTCGAGCGTTTGCGAGAACTCGCTGGTGCCGTCGCCGCGCGCGACGAAGTACAGGTATTTGTGGGGTTCGGGCCGCACCGCCGCCATCAGCGAGGCGCGGCCGGGGTTGGAGATCGGCGTGGGCGGCAGGCCGCGCCGGGTGTAGGTGTTCCACGGCGTGTCGGCCCGCAGGTCGCGCCGGCGCAGGTCGCCGTCGAACATTTCGCCCAGGCCGTAGATCACGCTCGGGTCGGTCTGCAGCGGCATGCCGGCTCGCAGGCGGTTGACGAACACGCCGGCGATGCGCTCGCGCTCGGTTTCGTGGCCGGTTTCCTTTTCGATCAGGGAGGCCAGTACCAGCGCCTCGTACGGGGTCTTCAGCGGCAGGTCGGGCGCGCGCTGCGCCCAGACCTCGGCCAGCTCGCGCTGCTGGGCCTGGTAGGCGCGGCGCAGGATGTCGATATCGCTGCTGCCGATCGAGAACAGGTAGGTGTCCGGGAAGAACAGGCCTTCCGGGTGGCTGCTGCTGGCGCCGATGGCGGCGGCCACGGCGGAGTCGTCCATGCCGTCCATGGTCTGGCGAATTTCCGGGTGGCGGCGCAGCTCGGCGCGGATCTGGCGGAAATTCCAGCCTTCGATGAAGGTGATCTCGCGCTGCGTGACGTCGCCGCGCGTGAGGCGGCTGATCAGCGTTTGCAGCGAATCGCCGCGCGCCATTTCGTAGCCGCCGGCCTTGACCAGGCGATCGGCGCCGGTCAGGCGGGTGTAGGCCACCAGCGCGTCGACATGGACGGGGATTCCGGCCTGGCGCAGCTGGCGCGCGATGGTGCGCATGCCGGTGCCCGGGTCGATGATGAAATCGACCTTGTCGGCCTGCAGGTCGAGCGGCATGCGCAGCCACAGCAGGCATGCGGCCGTGCCTGCCAGGGCGAGCAGGAACAGGCCCAGCAGCAGGGACGCGAGCGCGCGTTTGAGGGAGAACTGTCGTTTCGGCATGAGCTGCCTATAATACTTCGATCCCTTGTCACGATCCGCCGCGTATGACCGATTCGTCCGCATTTTCCGCTGCCGCCGCTCCCTCGTCCCGCGCCCAGGCGGCGCCGCTCGGGCATCTGGCGGTGCTGCAGGCGCAGGGGGCCGACGCCGTCGAATTCCTGCACGGCCAATTGACGCAGGACGTCAAGTCGCTCGACGCCTCGCATGCCCGGCTGGCCGGCTATTGCACCGCCAAGGGCCGGCTGCTGGCCACCGCTGTCGTCTGGCGCCAGCCGGCCGAAGAGCCCGCCATCCGCGCGCTGGTCGATGCCGGCGTTGCGCCGGCCTGGCAGAAGCGGCTGTCGATGTTCGTGCTGCGCGCCAAGGTCCGCATCGCGCCGCTGCCGCTGCAGGCCTTCGGCGTGAGCGCCGGGCCGGCCGCGCTGGCGGCGCTGGCCACCGGCGCCGGCGCCGAGCTGCCGCGCGCGGCCTGGGCCCGCGCCGAGCTGCCCTCCGGCACCTGGATCGGCGCCCCGGCCGCCGGCGCCGCGTTGCGCTGGTGGTGGCTGGCCGAAGCCGGCCGCGAAGGCGCGCTTGCCGGCGCGGCCGACCCCGCCCCGGCCGAAGCCTGGCGCGCCGCCGACATTGCCGCCGGCCTGCCCTGGATCACGGCCGCCACCCAGGATCTGTTCATCCCGCAAACGCTCAACCTGGATCTGGCCGGTGGCGTCAGCTTCACCAAGGGCTGCTATCCCGGCCAGGAAGTGGTCGCGCGCAGCCATTACCTGGGCAAGCTCAAGCGCCGCAGCTTCGCCGGGCTGGTGCGCGCCGGCGTTGCCGACCCGTCCGCGCTGCCGCCGGCCGACATCTTCCACGATGGCGATGCCCAGCCCTGCGGCCGCGTGGTCAATGCCGCTGACACCGCCAGCGGCACGGCGCTGCTGTTCGAATGCACGCTGGCGGCCGCGCATGCCGGCGGCCTGCGCCTGGGCGCGCCCGACGGCCTGGCCATCGAGCTGCAAGCCCTGCCCTACGCGCTGGGCGAAGACGCCGCCTGAAGCCGCCCATGCCCCGCTCCGAAAGCCTGTACGTCTACTACAAACTGGCCGCGGCCGACCGCGACCGGGCGCTGGCGCCGGCGCGGCGCGTGCTCGATGCCGGACGCCCCTGGTGCCGCCAGGCCAGCCTGCTGGCGCGGCCCGAGCTCCGCGACGGCATCGCCACCTGGATGGAAGTCTACGATGGCGTGTCCGACCTGCCCCGGCTCGAAGCCGAGCTGAACGCCGCGGTAGCCGCCGCCGGCCTCGCCCCCTTCCTGTCCGGCCCGCGCCGCGCAGAACTGTTCCATTCATTGGAATGAGCCCATCCCCTACGCGCTTCGCGCGCTCCAGGGCAGCCCACCCTGCGCGCTTACGCGCGCCCCCCAAGGGGCGGCACTGGGGGACCGGCAAAGCCGGATCCGCTGTGGCCTGATGGCTGCAGCGGATGTCATGGATTGACTTGAAGAGGCATTCGTCGTCATGTGTCTGATCGCGCTGTCGTGGGATCCGGCCGGCCCGCGCCGCCTGCTGGTGCTGGCCAATCGCGACGAGTTCTACGCGCGTCCGACGCGCCCGGCCGACTGGTGGGACGATCATCCCGATGTCTGGGGCGGGCGCGATCTGTCGGCCGGCGGCACCTGGCTGGGCATTACCCGCGGCGGCCGCTTCGCCGCGATCACCAACTACCGCGAGCCCGGCCGCCACGATCCGCGGGCGCAATCGCGCGGCCATCTGGTGCTGGACTTCCTCGCCGGCGATATGCCGGCCGCCGGCTACCTCCAGGAACTGGGCGCGCGCGCCGGCCGCTTCAACGGCTTCAACCTGCTGGTAGGCGAGATGGCCGGGCCCTCGGCGGTGCTGGGCTATCTGTCGCATCGCGCCGGCCAGGCGGCGCATGAGCCGGCCATGCTGCCGGCGGGCCTGTACGGCCTGTCCAACGCCGTGCTCGACACGCCCTGGCCCAAGGTGCTGCGCACCATCGCCGGCCTGTCGGCGATCGATGGCGACGCCGACGCGCTGTCCGCCTGTTTCGAGCTGCTCAGCGATCGCCGCATCGCCGCCGACGCCGAACTGCCCAGCACCGGCGTATCGCTGGAACGCGAGCGGATGTTGTCCGCGCCGTTCATCGTCAGCCCCGACTACGGCACCCGCGCGCAGACCGTGCTGCGCATCACCCGCGACGGCATCGTGGATGCGCTGGAACGCAGCTACGACGACGCCGCCCAGGCCGGCAGCCTGCGGCCGGCGGCCGAGCGTCAGGTGCGCTTCGCGCTGGCGAATACGGCCAGCAGGTAATCGATCGTGTCGCGGTGCGCCTCGCGCGCCGCGCGCAGCGCCCCGCCCATGTGATAGAAGCCGTGCACCACGCCGGCATAGACCCGCGTGCGCACCTCGACCCCGGCCTGCGCCAGCCGCCGGCCATAGGCCACGCCTTCGCAGAACAGCGGATCGCACTCGGCCAGCTGCAGCAGCGCAGGCGCCAGGCCGGCGCAATCCGGCGCCAGCAGCGGCGCGAAGCGCCAGTCGAGCCGGTCGGCGTCGTCCCGCAGGTAGTGGCCGAAAAACCATTCGATGGTGCGCGCGTCCAGCAGATAGCCTTGCGCATAGGCCCGGTGCGAGGCGGTGTCGGGCCAGGCGCCGGTGCCGGGATACAGCAGCACCTGCGCGGCCAGCGGCAGGCCGTCGTCGCGCGCCCGCAGCGCCGCCTGCGCCGTGAGCGTGCCGCCCGCGCTGTCGCCGATGCCGGCGATGCGCAGCCGGTCGACTCCCAGTTCCCGATGGGCATCGAAGGCCCACCGCCAGGCGGCATAGACGTCTTCGGCCGCGGTGGGGAAGCGGTGCTCGGGCGCCAGCCGGTAGCCCAGCGACAGCACCTTGCAGGCCGCGCCGCTGGCCAGCCGGCGGCAGACGGCGTCGCTCGTTCCGATGCTGCCGATGGTGAAGCCGCCGCCGTGCGCGAAGATCAGCAGCGGCGCCGGGTCGGCCGCGCCGTGGCTGGTGTAGAGCCGGGCGGGAATGCGGCCGCCGGGCACCGGGATCGAGAGGTCGGCCACCGCGGCGACCGGCGCCGGCGCGATGTCGAGCACCGGCGAGGCCTTCTCGTGGAAGGCGCGGGCTTCGTCCACCGTGTATTGCCAGAAAGGCGGCCGGCCGGCGCGCCGGATCCGGCGCAGCAGGTCTTCCACCTGCGGGTCGAGCGGCCGCGGGTGCGGCCCGGCGGCCTCGCCTGCCGGCGGCGCGCCGCCGCCCTCGCCGCCCCGGGCCGGCGCGGCCGGACGGCCGCCGTCAGCCATCGCCCCCGGGCGTGGGCCGACGCCTGATGTATTTGAACGTGCCCGAGCCGCTGGCCACCAGTTCGCCCTGGTCGTCGCGCACCTGGGCTTCGCAGAAGGCCAGCGTGCTGGAACGGTAATAGCATTTGCCGTGCACCGTCAGCAGCGTGCCGGTGCCGGGACGCAGGAAAGAGGTTTTCATTTCCACCGTGGCGGCGCTCAGGCCGTCGGGATGGGCCGAGCGCGCGGCGCTCGACATCGCCACGTCGAGCAACGTCATCGCCACGCCGCCGTGGCTGACCTTCCAGCTGTTCAGGTGCTGCTTGCCCAGCGGCAGCCGCAGTTCCGTCTGGCCGCCTTCGACGCGGACGAAGCGGCCGCCCATCCATTCCAGGAACGGTACCCGGAAGGCGCCGGGCACGAGCGGCGGCGCGTCGTCGTCGCCCGGCCCGCCGTCCTGCAACTGCGCGTTTTCGCCGGCGCTCATTGCCCGGCTCCCGGCAGCTCGTAATCCATGCACTGGCGCTCGCTGCGGATCGAGGCCATGAACGGCAGCGCGGCCTGGTGGACCGGATGCTGCTGGTAGGCCTCGAGCGCGGCGCGGTCCCGGAACAGCGAATTCAGCACCAGATCGTACGTGGTTTCGAAGCCCGGGGCGGCGGCGCCCAGCTCGAACTCGACGATGCCCGGCACGCAGCCGCGGCAGGCCGTGAGCAGTTCCACCGCCCGCCGGACGTTGGCGCGGTGCTCATCCGCCGGCGCGGATTTGAATTTCCACATGACGATGTGACGAAGCATGAGGCGAAGAATCCCTTGTTGCGAGGCGGCCGTTCAGGCCGACGGGTTGCTGCGGACGCCGAGGATGGCGGCCAGCACCAGCCCCCCGACGACGGTGATGTGTTCCATCACCACGTACATTTCCATGGTGGCCTGCGGCTGCGGCATGGCCCAGAACGGATGGGCAAGCGGGATGGTCAGCACGGTGAACACCGCCAGCGCGCCGGCGCCGAGCCAGGCCTGGCGGTTGACGATGACCAGCAGCGAACCGCCCAGTTGCACGATGATGGTGGCCAGATTGAAGATCCAGGCCGGCTCAAGCCCGAAATGGGCCATTTCGCCCACCCCTTCCTGGAAGTCGATCAGCTTGGCCAGCCCGCTGGACCAGAACATGAAGGTGAGCAGGATGCGGCCGAGTACCAGCAGGGCCTGCGATTGGAGCAGGCTGCGTATGGGTTGAGGTGTCATTGCGATGACCTGGGACGGAACACGAGACCGCCGGATGCGCGGGCGTGCTTCCCTCCCCCCTTGCTCCGGACCCCATGGGACCACCAGGGGCCCCGTGGCGCAAGCATGATACTGGAATCGGCCGCCGCCCGACACCGCTAGAAAAGCAGCCGGCCGATCCACCACCCCAGCGCGGCCACGGCGGCCGAGGCGGGAATGGTCAGGATCCACGCCCACACGATGTTTCCGGCCAGGCCCCAGCGCACGGCGTTGAACTTGCGGCTCGAACCCACGCCCACGATGGCGCCGGTGATCGTATGCGTGGTCGACACCGGGATGCCCAGCATCGCCGCCAGGAACAGCGTGAGCGCGCCGCCGGTCTCGGCGCAGAAGCCGCCCACCGGCTTGAGCTTGGTGATGCGCTGGCCCATGGTCTTGACGATGCGCCAGCCGCCGAACATCGTGCCCAGCGCGATCGCCACGTAGCAGCAGATCACCACCCAGGCCGGCACCGCGTCGGCCGCGCCCGGCACGCGGGCGGCGATCAGCAGCAGCCAGATGATGCCGATGGTCTTCTGCGCGTCGTTGCCGCCGTGGCCCAGGCTGTACAGCCCGGCCGACACGAGCTGCAGCCGGCGGAACCATTTGTCCACCTTCAAGGGCCGCGTGCGCGAGAACAGCCACGACACCAGCACCATCAGCAGCCCGCCCAGCACGAAGCCCAGCAGCGGCGACAGCACGATGAAGGCGACGATGTAGAGGATCTCGGACATGCCCAGCACCGAGGGGCCCGAGCTGGCCAGCCCGGCGCCCACGATGCCGCCGATCAGCGCGTGCGACGACGACGACGGGATGCCGAACTTCCAGGTGATCAGGTTCCAGGCGATGGCGCCCACCAGCGCGCCGAAGATCACGTAGTGGTCGACCGCGACCGGGTCGATGATGCCCTTGCCGATGGTCGCCGCCACCTTCAGGTGGAACACGAACAGCGCGAGCAGGTTGAAGAAGGCGGCGAAGGCCACCGCGTGGTGGGGCTTGAGGACGCCGGTCGATACCACGGTCGCGATCGAATTGGCCGCGTCGTGGAAGCCGTTCATGAAATCGAAGAGCAGCGCCAGCGCCACCAGCAGCGCCAGCACGTAGAAGCTGATGTGCAGGGAATCCATGGGCGGCCGGCTATGCGTTTTCCAGCACGATGCCTTCGATCAGATTGGCAACGTCTTCGCAGCGGTCGGTGATCTCTTCGAGCAGTTCGTAGATGGCCTTCATCTTGATCAGCTGCCGCGTGTCGGCCTCGTCGCGGAACAGGCGGCCCATGCCGCGCCGCATGACGCGGTCGGCGTCCGATTCGAGCCGGTCGATCTCCTGGCAGATCTTGAGGATGCTGCCGGTGTCGGTCAGGTCGTGCATCAGGCTCACCACCATGTGCAGGCGGTCGCAGCACTGCACGCCGATGTCGGCCAGCGCACAGGCGTCCGGCGTGACGGCGCGGATGTCGTACAGGCTGATGCACTGGGCCGCGTCTTCCATCAGGTCGAGCACGTCGTCCATGGTGGAGATCAACTGGTGGATCTGGTCGCGGTCGAGCGGCGTGATGAAGGTCTTGTGCAGCAGGTCGACGGTGTCGTGAGTGATCTTGTCGGCCTTCTTTTCCAGCGTCTCGATATTGGCGACGCGCGTGTCCGCCTCTTTCAGATTCGACATCAGCGCCGCCAGTTCACGGCTTCCCTGGCGCGAGAGGTCGGCGTGCGCGACGAACATATCGAAAAAACGGCCCTCTTTGGGCAGCAGGCGGGCGAACATGCGTCCTCACATTTACGCCATGTGACAAACACGTGACGTTTCTTAAAAACGGACGCAGTGTAGCAGAGCGGGGAATGTCCCCCCGCGCGCTTAGGCGCATCCCCAGGGGGCGACGCGGGCGGACCGGCGGAGCCGGATCCGCCGCATCCTGGGTGGGAGTGTCTTGCAGGCCGCGGATGCGTTCGACTCAACCGCCCTAATACTCGCTATCGACATGGCCGCCGCCGGAGAAGTTCGCGAACTTGGTGAAGGCGCCCTGGAAGGTCAGGCGCACGGTGCCGATGGGGCCGTTACGCTGTTTCCCGATGATGATCTCGGCCGTGCCCTTGTCCGGCGTATCGGGGTTGTAGACCTCGTCGCGGTAGATGAACAGGATCACGTCGGCATCCTGCTCGATGGCGCCCGATTCGCGCAGGTCGCTCATCACGGGCCGCTTGTTGGGCCGCTGTTCCAGGCTGCGGTTGAGCTGCGAAAGCGCGATCAGCGGGCAGTTCAGCTCTTTGGCCAAGCCCTTCAGCGAACGGCTGATTTCCGAGATTTCGGTGGCGCGGTTCTCGCCCGTCGAATTGCCCGACATCAGCTGCAGATAGTCGACGATGATCAGCCCCAGCTGCCCGCACTGGCGCGCCAGGCGCCGCGCACGCGCCCGCAGCTCCATCGGCGTGAGCGCCGGCGTTTCGTCGATATACAGCTGGGTGTCCTGCATCCGCTGGATCGCGTGCGTCAGGTTGGGCCAGTCGTCGTCCAGCAGCCGCCCGGTGCGCAGCCGGTGCTGGTCCAGCCGCCCCACCGAACCCAGGATACGCATCGCCAGCTGGGCGGCGCCCATTTCCATCGAGAACACCGCCACCGGCAGGCCCTCTTCCACCGCGACGTGCTCGCCGATGTTGACTGAAAAGGCCGTCTTGCCCATAGAGGGCCGTCCGGCCACGATGATCAGGTCGCCGCCCTGCATGCCGGAGGTCATGCGATCGAGGTCGGTGAAGCCGGTGGGCACGCCGGTCACGTCGGAGGTGCTGTTGCGGTGGTAGAGCTCGTCGATGCGCTCGACCACCTGGGCCAGCAGCGGCTGCAGTTCCTGGAAGCCGGCCGAGCCGCGCGACCCTTCTTCGGCGATCTGGAAGATCTTGCCTTCGGCTTCGTCCAGCAGCTGGCGCGGATCCTTGCCTTGCGGGTTGAAGGCGGCCGAGGAGATGTCGTCGGCCACCGTGACCAGCTTGCGCAGCACGGCGCGGTCGCGGACGATCTCGGCGTAGCGGCGGATGTTGGCGGCCGAGGGCGTGTTCTGCGCCAGCGAGTTCAGGTAGGCCAGGCCGCCCGCCTCTTCGTTCTTGCCGGCCGTCTGCAGCGACTCGTACACCGTGATCACGTCGGCCGGGCGCGACAGCCCCACCAGTCGGGAAATGTGATGCCAGATCAGACGGTGGTCGTAGCGGTAGAAGTCCTCTTCCTTGAGGATGTCGGCGATGCGGTCCCAGGCCGCGTTGTCCAGCAGCAGCCCGCCCAGCACCGATTGCTCCGCTTCGACGGAATGGGGCGGCACGCGCAGGGATTCGAGCTGGGGATCGGGGGCGTTCATCGGGTGCTTTCGGACGGATCGGCTGGCGCAGACAGTGTAGCCGCCATGAAGGTATCAAAAAACAAACCCCGCACTCCAGGACGAAATGCGGGGTTTTGCTGCCGCGGGCGGCGGGTGCCGCTGCCCGCAGGCACCGGCGCAGGCCAAACCGGTCAGGCGACTTCGGCCACGACCACCACGGTGATGTTGGCCACCACGTCGGTGTGCAGCGCAACCTCGATCGGGAATTCGCCGATGGTCTTCAGCGGGCCGTTGGGCAGGCGCACCATGCTCTTTTCGACCGAATCGAAACCCGCCGCCTTCAGCGCATTGGCGATGTCGAAGTTGGTGACCGAGCCGAACAGGCGGCCGTCGACGCCGGCTTTTTCGGTCAGCCGCACCGACTGGCCTTCCAGGCGCGCGGCCACGGCCTGCGACGCGGCCAGGCGGTCGGCCTGGACTTTTTCGAGCTCGGCGCGGCGCGCCTCGAATTCCTGCAGCGCGGCCTGCGTGGCGCGCTTGGCCTTGCGCTGCGGGATCAGGAAGTTGCGGGCATAGCCGTTGCGGACCTTGACCACGTCGCCCAGGTTGCCCAGGTTGACGACTTTCTCGAGCAGAATGATTTGCATGTCGGGCTCCCGGCAATCAGTTGTGGTTGTCGGTGTAGGCCAGCAGCGCGAGGAAACGCGCGCGCTTGATGGCAGTGTCGAGCTGGCGCTGGTAGTGCGCCTTGGTGCCGGTCAGGCGGGCCGGGATGATCTTGCCGTTTTCCTGGATGAAGTCGCGCAGCACGTCGACATCCTTGTAGTCGATCTGTTCGACGCCGGCGGCCGTGAAGCGGCAGAACTTGCGACGCTTGAACAGCGGGTTCTGCTGACCGAACTTCTTCTTTTCCTTGCGCTTGCCGAATGTGGCCATGGTGTACCTCTTTTCAATCCGTTTCGTTGTCCGGGGCTGCCGGGCCGGCCGGCCGGGGATCGTCGCGATCCGCCTGGGCGCTGGCCTGCTGGATGTGCAGCCGCAGTCTGGTGGAGCCCTTGCGGCTCGGCGCCAGGAATCCCTCGAACCGCATCCGCCTGCCGAGCGCCGTGCGCTCGAGCGTGCGGGCCAGTTCGCCTACCGCCACCGCGGCCAGGGCCATTTCGACCCGGCGCAGCTTGCCGGCCTCGACCACTTCCGATTCATGCGCCAGCACCAGTTCCAGGACCGGGACGCCGGCGGGCGTGAATCGGAGCGGCCTGCATTCGACCGCCTGGGCGGTCAGCCGGACCTGGTTCAACGCGCCAGCCGGACGGGGCCGGCGACAAGCGCCAGGCGGGCGGCGCGTGAATCAGGCATGGCGGCAGGGATTCCGCTGGGGCGCCGGATCAGGACTCCGCCTGGGCCGGTTCGCTGGAAACCTTGCGGGCCTCTTCGCGCTCGACGATCTTCATCATCGGCGACGGCGTGGTCTCGGCCTTCTTCATCTTCACGACGAGATGGCGCAGCACGGCGTCGTTGTAGCGGAAGGCGTGCTCCAGCTCATCCAGCGTGGCCTGGCCGCACTCGATGTTCATGCACACGTAGTGGGCCTTGACGAGCTTCTGGATCGGATAGGCCAGCTGGCGGCGGCCCCAGTCTTCCAGGCGGTGGATGGTGCCGTTCTGGCCGGTGATGAGCGACTTGTAGCGCTCGACCATGGCAGGCACCTGCTCGCTCTGGTCCGGATGGACGATGAAAACGATTTCGTAGTGACGCATATGCTCCTGTTCCCTGTGGATCGCCCGGAACGTATCCGGACACGAGTCCGCTCCTGCATCTGGAGTCGGACAAGGTTGGGTGTGGCCTGCCTGCAAAATGCAGGAAGCCTTATATTGTCGCCGCTGGCGCTGCATCTGGCAAGCTGCGGGCAGGTTCGCGTGGCGCGAGGCCGACGGCCTAGAAGCGCTCGAACGCCTCCCGCAGGCGTTCTCCGCGCCAGCCGGCGCCCAGCGCCAGCATGGCCAGCACCCGCGCCTTGAACGGCGACAGGCGGCCGGCGGCGACGAAGCCGTGGGCCGCGTCGTCGGCGCGCGGCATCACATAGCCGCCCACGCGGGCCGCGCGGATCACGGCGATGCCTTTGGCCGCAGCGGCGGCCAGCGCCGGCTCGATCGCGGCCGGCACCGAGCCGTTGCCGGTGCCCGCCCAGACGATGCCGGCCGCGCCCGACGCTACTGCGGCCTGCACCCACATCGGCGACACGCCCGGGTAGGACGGCAGGATGTCGACCGGCCGCAGGGGCGAATCGGCCCGGAACGGCGTGGCCATGGTGTGGGCGCGTTCGGTGCGGGCGAGCCAGACCACGCGGTCGTCCTGCACCAGCCCGAGCGGGCCGGCGGGCTGCGAAACGAAGCTGTCGGGCCGCAGCGTATCGGCCTTGGCGGCCTCGCCCGCGCCGTGCACCAGATGGTTGAGCGCCACCAGCACGCCGCGGCCGCCGGCATCGGCGCGGGCCGCCACGCGCACCGCGTTGAGCAGGTTGAGCGGGCCGTCGGCCGACAAGGACGTGGCGGGCCGCATCGCGCCTACGAACACCACCGGCTTGTCCGATTTCAGCACCAGTTGCAGGTAATAGGCGCTTTCTTCCAGCGTGTCGGTGCCGTGGGTGACCACCACGCCGTCGACCTCCGGGTCGTCCGCCGCGGCCTGCACGCGGCCGGCCAGGTGCTGCCAGAAAGTGGGCGTGGCGTTCTTGCTGTCGATGGCGGCGGCCGTTTCGGTATCGATCCGGGCCACCTGGGCCAGCGCCGGCACCGCGGCCCGCAGCGCGTCGGGCCCGAGCGCCGCGGCGCGGTAGGCGCTGGCGAGATCGGCGGAGTCGGCCACGCCGGCGATCGTGCCGCCGGTGGCGATGAGGCGCAGGCGTGGGAGCGTCATGCCGGCATGATACCGCCGGCCCGGGCCGCTTCGAAGTTTTGCTTGCGCGCCGGCCGGATACTGTATAAAAATACAGGAACTGGATAAACATACAGAGCCGCCATGTCCAAGCTCACCCAGCGCCAGCAGGAAATTCTCGACCTCATCCGCAGCGCCATCGCCCGTACCGGCTTTCCGCCCACCCGGGCCGAAATCGCGTCACAGCTCGGTTTCCGGTCGCCCAACGCGGCCGAGGAACACCTGAAGGCGCTGGCCCGCAAGGGCGTCATCCAGCTGACGGCAGGCACTTCCCGCGGCATCCGCCTCGTGGCCGACGCCGCCCCGACGCCGCAGCAGCTCATGCTGCCGCATCCGGCGCTGGCGCAGCTGATGCTGCCGCTGGTCGGGCGGGTGGCGGCCGGTAGCCCCATCCTGGCCACCGAGCACATCGACCAGCAGATCGGCGTCGACGAAGCCCTGTTCGCGCAGCGGCCCGATTACCTGCTGCGAGTGCGCGGCACCAGCATGCGCGACGCCGGCATCCTCGAAGGCGACCTGCTGGCGGTCAAGCGCAGCACCCAGGCGCGCGATGGCCAGATCGTCGTTGCGCGCCTGGGCGACGACGTCACCGTCAAGCGGCTGCGCTACACGCGCGAAGGCCTGCAGCTGCTGCCTGAAAACCCCGATTTCCAGCCCATCGACGTCCACCGCGACCGCGAAGATTTCGCGCTCGAAGGCATCGCCGTGGGCCTGATCCGCGCCGGCATGCTGCAGTAGGCAGCTGCCTGAGGCCGTTGCACCGGGTAGCCGCAGTCGCTGCAGTCGCATCCGGCAGCCCGCCCAGGCCGTCGCACCGAACCCTGACAGGAGAATCCCATGACCGTCTCGCAGCCCGGCATGCCCACCGGTTTTTCCGTGCTCGACCAGGCACTGGCCCAGCGCGGCTGGCCCATCGCCGGCCTGGCCGACGTGCGCCTGCCCGCCATCGGCATCGGCGAACTGCGCCTGCTGGCGCCCGCCCTGCGCCGCCTGGCCCAGGCCGGCCGCACGGTGGCGCTGCTGGTGCCGCCGTCGTTCAGCTACGCGCCGCAGCTGATCCAGCAAGGCATCGACCTGAAACACGTCCGCGCCATCCGCCACGAACGGCCGCTGGAAGGCCTCGACGGCCTGGAGCCCCTGCTGCGCAGCGCCTGCTTCGGCGCCATCGTGGCCTGGCTGCCGGCCGGCGCCACCGCGTCGCGCGACGAGCTGCGACGCCTGCAGCTGGCCGCCCGCCTGTGCCATTGCCCCGCCATCCTGTTCCGCGGCCCCGAGGCCGGCCCGGCCGACATCGATCCGGCGCCCTTGTCGATCGCGCAGGTGCAACTGCAGGTCGAAGCGCCCCGCAACGATACGATTCGCGTCCGGCCGCTGGGCGTGCAGTACAACGCCACGCGCGGCAATGCGCCGGAGCCGTTCACGCTGTCGCTGCCGCCGGTGGCGGTGCGCCGGCGCCAGCCGGCCGGGGCCGGCCAGGATGGCGGCATTTCCGGGGGCTCCGCCCGTGTTTCGGCCGGTTCGCCCGCTAGCGAAGCCGCCGCTACCGGCACCTCGTTCGGCGCCGCGCTGGGCAACTCGGTCAGCTCGCTGATCGCGGCCATCTCCCCTCGCCGGCCCGACGCGCCGCGCGGCTCGTGGCCCTTCCGCCAGCGCCGCAGAACGCCCGACACCCCCGCCCTGCCTTTGCCGGTGCGTGGCGGCATGGCGCGGCCCTGCTGAATACGCCCGCCGCCCCTGCCCAGCGGCGGCCCGTTGCCACGGCCCCGCCGTCCGGCTACCCTAGCCCGGATGAAGCCATCCGACTTTCCTCCTGATTCTTCGCTGCCCACCGGCGCCCGCCTGGTCGAGGCAACGCGGCATACGGGCGGCGGCAACACCGCCGAAGCCGTCGCGATCGCGGAGGAAGTCCCCATCGCCCTGGTCTTCAACGGCATTTCGCACGCCGTCATGATGGCCACGCCGGCCGACCTGGAACACTTCGCGCTCGGCTTCGCGCTGTCCGAAGGCATCATCGACGATGCGGCCGCCTGCCGCGACATGCAGCTCGTCTCCCGCGGCGATGCCGGCACCGAAGTGCAGATGGAGATCGGCTCGCGCGAGTTCGCCCGCCTCAAGGAACGGCGCCGGAGCCTGGCCGGCCGTACCGGCTGCGGCCTGTGCGGCGTGGACAGCCTCGTGGCGCTGGAGCTCGATGCCGGCACGGTGCGGCGGCCCGATTGGTCGCGCCGGCTCGGCTTCGATGCCATCACGGCGGGCATGGCAGCGATGTCGTCGCGGCAGGCGCTGAACGCCCGCACCGGCGGTGTCCACGCGGCGGCATGGCTGCTGCCCGACGGCAGCGCGGTGCACGTGGCCGAAGACGTCGGCCGGCACAACGCGCTCGACAAGTTGCTCGGCTGGCTGGCGCTGCAGCGCCGCGCCGGCGATGCGCCCGAAGGCTTCGCGGCGGTCTCCAGCCGCGCAAGCTTCGAACTGGTCCGCAAATGCGCGCGGCTCGACGTGCCGGCGCTGGCGGCGATCTCGGCACCAACCGCGCTGGCGGTGCAACTGGCCCGCCAATCCGGCATGGCGCTGCTGGCCTTCTGCCGCCCGGCCGGCATGACGCTGTTCGCAGCGTAGGCGTCGCACACCCCCGCGCGCCCCATCCGGGGCACGGAAAACCTGGCCGCCCGCCAGCACCCTCCTCCGCATGCCGTCCCTCCCACCAGGATGCGGCAGATCCGGCTCCGCCGGCCCGCCCGCATCGCTCCCTAGAGGGGGTGCGGCCGCAGGCCGCGCGGGGGTGGGCTCATCCTCTTTGCCGGACGGTTTCGTACAAGCACACGGCCGAGGCCACGCTTACGTTCAGGCTCTCGATCGAACCCCTCATCGGGATCCGGGCCAGTTCGTCGCAGGTTTCGCGCGTCAGGCGCCGCATGCCTTCGCCTTCGGCGCCCATTACCCACGCGATGGGGCGGGTGGCGTCGATCTGGTGGATCGTGCGTTCGGCCTCGTCGTCGGTGCCGACCACCCATACGCCGCGCTCCTTCAGCGCCCGCAGCGTGCGCGCCAGATTGGTCACGGTCAGGTAGGGCACGGTATCGGCGGCGCCGCAGGCCACGCGGGCCACGGTGGCGTTCAGGCCGACGGCGCGGTCGCGCGGCGCGATGACGGCCTGCACGCCGGCGCCGTCGGCCGTGCGCAGGCAGGCGCCCAGGTTGTGCGGATCGGTCACGCCGTCCAGCACCAGCAGGAAGGCAGGCGCCTGCGCGTCGTCCAGCACTTCGTCCACGTCCATCGCCAGGGCCAGCGATTCGGCCAGCGCGACCACCCCCTGGTGCCGCTGGCCGCGCGCCAGGCCTTCCAGCCGGTCGGCAGCCACCGGATGCACAGGCCGGCCGGCGGCCTGGGCCTGTTCCAGCAGCGCCAGCATGCGCCGGTCGCGGCGCGCCGCTTCCACGTAGATGTCCTTGACCGACGCCGGTGCGTGGCGCAGGCGCGCCGATACCGCGTGGAAGCCGACCAGTACCTGGCTCGATGCCATAGATTCGATTCCTGGAGGGGCCCCCCCTACGCGCTTACGCGCGCCCCCCGAGGGGGCGGCACTGGCGGACCGGCGGAACCGGATCCGCTATGCCCTGGATGGGGGTGCCCTGGATGATGGGTAGTGCCCTGGATGGGCGGTGTAGGCGCTATTAGATCAGATACGGCCAGACCAGATGCGGCCGCGCCGCCCCTGCCCGGCCGGAACGGCCGCGGGCCGGCGCGGGGCTAGTGCCGCTTGCGGCTGCTGCGCTTGCCGGCGCTGGCCCGTTTGCCGGCGGCGCTTTCGGCCGCGCCCTTGCGCGCCGCCCGGCGCGCGGCGGCGGCAGGCGGCTTGGGGCCGGCTGCCTTGCGGGCCGGGCGCTCCGGCGCGGCTTCCTCGCGCTTGAGCGCCTTGCGGATGCCTTCGTAGCTGATGCCCTTGACCAGCTTGAAATCGATCCGGCGCGCTTCCAGGTCGACCCGGGCCACCTGGACCTGGACCTTGTCGGTCAGGCGGTAGCGCATGCCGGTGCGTTCGCCGCGCAGCTCGTGCAGCGAATCGTTGAACTGGAAATACTCGGCGCCGAGTTCGGACACGTGCACCAGCCCTTCCACGTACAGGTCGTCCAGCGTCACGAACACGCCGAACGGCGCCACGCCGGTCACGGTGCCGCTGAACACGTCGCCCACCCGCTCGCGCACGAACCAGCACTTGAGCCAGGCCTCGACATCGCGCGAGGCTTCGTCGGCGCGGCGTTCGTTGCTGGAACAGAACAGGCCCAGCTTTTCCCAGACGGCGTGCTCGAGCTCCTTCGGGCTGCCGCCGGCCACCACCGCGTCGCCCGGCCCCTGCGGCACGTAGCGGCCGCCGCGCAGCAGCGCCTTGATGACCCGGTGCGTGAGCAGGTCGGGATAGCGGCGGATCGGCGAGGTGAAATGCGCGTAGGCCGGATAGGCCAGCCCGAAGTGGCCGACGTTGTCGGGGCTGTACATGGCCTGCTGCATCGAGCGCAGGCACATCGTCTGCAGCAGCTGGGCGTCGGGCCGGTTGCGCGCGCTCTCGAGCAGCGCGGCGTAGTCGGCCGCGGTGGGCTTGTCGCCGCCGCCCAGGGACAGCCCCAGGGTCTTCAGGAACTGGCGCAGCGCGTCCAGCTTCTCGGGCGTGGGGCCTTCGTGGATCCGGAACAGGCCGGGATGCTTGCTGCGCTCCATGAAGTCGGCGGCGCAGGTGTTGGCCGCCAGCATGCATTCCTCGATCAGCTTGTGCGCGTCGTTGCGCACATAGGGCGCGATGCTTTCGATGCGGCCGAGTTCGTTGCAGACGATCTTGGTCTCGACCGTATCGAAATCGATGGCGCCCCGCTTGACCCGCTGCTGCGCCAGGAGCTTGAACAGCTCGTACAGGTTGAACAGCTGCGGCAGCACCTTGGCGTGCTTGCGGCCGGCCGGGCCTTGCGGCTGCTGCAAGGCGGCCCAGACCTCGGTATAGGTGGTGCGGGCGTGCGAATGCATCACCGCGTCGTAGAACTGGTAGGCCTGCACCGTGCCGGCCTTGGCGCCGGAGGCCGGGATCACCATGTCGCACACCAGCACCAGGCGGTCCACCTGCGGATTGAGCGAGCACAGGCCGTTGGACAGCTTTTCCGGCAGCATCGGGATGACCTTGCGCGGAAAGTACACGCTGGTGCTGCGCTCCAGCGCGTCGTTGTCGAGCCCGTCGCCCGGCGTCACGTAGTGCGCCACGTCGGCGATCGCCACGATCAGCCGCCAGCCAGGGCGCTTGCGCGTGCCGGTGCCGAGCTCGACCGGCTCGCAATAGACGGCGTCGTCGAAATCGCGGGCGTCTTCGCCGTCGATGGTCAAGAGCGGCACGTCGCGCAGGTCGAACCTGCCTTGCAGGTCGGCCTTGCGGACCTCGGACGGCAGCTTCTCGGCGCGCGCCAGCGCGGCTTCGGAAAACTCGTGCGGCACGTCGAACTTGCGCACCGCGATCTCGATCTCCATGCCGGGATCGTCGATTTCGCCCAGCACCTCGACCACGCGGCCCAGCGGCTGGGTGTGGCGGGTGGGCTGCTCGATGATCTCGACCGTGACCACCTGCCCGTGCTGCGCCTGGCCGGTTTCGCCGGGCGGGACCAGGATGTCGTGCTTGATGCGCTGGTCTTCCGGCACCACCAGGAACAGGCCGCGCTCGTTCAGGAAGCGCCCCACCAGGCGGTTGGTGCGGCGCTCCAGCACCTCGACGATGGCGCCCTCGGGCCGGCCGCGGTAGTCGTTGCCCGTCAGCTTGACCAGCACCCGGTCGCCGTGCAGCACCTTGAGCATTTCCTTGGGCGACAGGAAAACGTCGGGCAGCCCGTCGTCGCGGATCAGGAAGCCGAAGCCGTCGCGGTGGCCCTGGATGCGGCCGGGGATGAAATCGAGCTTGGTGGCCAGCAGCAGCACGCCCTTGCGGTTGGGCAGCAGCTGGCCGTCGCGTTCCATCGCCGACAGGCGCCGCTCGAAACCGACGCTGTCGGGGGCGACCCCCATCCGCTCGGCCAGCTCGGCCGGAGAGATCGGGGCGTTGGCTTCGCGCAGCGCGGCCAGTATCTGCTCGCGGCTGGGAACGCCCGGATCGAAATCGGTGGGCACGTTGGGAGAATTATTGTGTGAGCGATTTGTCAAAGCTAAAAAATCTCTATATAATCTTGGTCTTCGGTTGACGCACTTTACTTTCCAGCGCAACGCAGCGCTGAAGGCAAAAGCGGCATCCAAGCCCAGATGGCGGAATTGGTAGACGCACTAGTTTCAGGTACTAGCGCTTAACGGCGTGGAGGTTCGAGTCCTCTTCTGGGCACCAATATCACCCGCAAGGTCAAAAGGCCTTGCGGGTTTTTTGCGTGCGCTTCCTGTTTCCGCATCGGGACAGTTCCTTGCGATTGATGACTCCTCATCAAGCATACACTGCCCTTTGCGCTGTAGGTTTTTCAATCTCGCCTGCCTTTGCGTACCCATGCTTCCAACTGATACGGCCGGATGCTGTCGTAGTCTTCGAACGGCTGGTGGATCCACGGGTTGGTGGGAAGTTTCTCCACGTAATAGTCGGGCGTCACCGTGGAATGGCCCTTGAACCACAGCACCGCGCTGCGCATTTCGGTGATCTCGCTGAATTGCTCCAGCAGGTGCCGGTAGACACGGTCGAAGGTGACGCCGGTGTCGACCATGTCGTCCACCAGCAGCACCTTGCCCGACAGCGTGCCGCGAGTGATCGTGATGAACTGCGCGATGTCGAGCCGGCCCTGCTGGGTGCCGGCCGCCTCGCGGTAGCTGCTGGTGGCCAGGATGCCCAACGGCACGTCGAAAATGCGCGACAGCACGTCGCCCACCCGCATGCCGCCGCGGGCCAGGCAGAGGATCTGGTCGAACTGCCAGCCCGACTGGTGCACGATGAGCGCCAGTCGTTCGATCTGGTGGTGGTACTGGTTCCAGTCGAGCCAGAGGTCGGTGTCGCTGTTCTGGTGCATGGTCGTCGTCCTGTCCGGTGGCGGTCGCCTGCCCTGCCCTCGCGGCCGCCCGGCTTCGCGCGGGCGGCCGCGCGGCGTCAGGCCTTGAAGGGATGGCGCAGCACGATGGTTTCGCTGCGGTCGGGGCCGGTCGATACCAGGTCGATCGGCACGCCGCACACTTCGGCCACGCGCTCCAGGTAGCGGCGGGCGTTGACCGGCAACTGGTCGTACTGGGTCAGGCCCACCGTCGATTCCGACCAGCCCGGCATTTCTTCCAGCACCGGCTCGCTATCCTGCACCGCGGCCGCGCCGTAGGGCAGCACGTCGCGGAATTCGCCGCCCACGCGGTAGCCCACGCCCAGCTTGATCGTTTCCAGGCCGTCGAGCACGTCCAGCTTGGTGATGCACAGTCCGGAGATGCCGTTCAGGCGGATCGAGCGCTTCAGCGCCGCGCCGTCGAACCAGCCGCAGCGGCGCGGCCGGCCGGTGACCGAGCCGAATTC
Source organism: Pigmentiphaga soli (assembly GCF_039541095.1). Classification (NCBI taxonomy): domain Bacteria; kingdom Pseudomonadati; phylum Pseudomonadota; class Betaproteobacteria; order Burkholderiales; family Alcaligenaceae; genus Pigmentiphaga; species Pigmentiphaga soli. Next base: position 111,787 of record NZ_BAABFO010000013.1, on the reverse strand, counting down.
CTTGCCCACCGTGGCCAGCCGCTGGCCGATTTCGTCTTCCAGTTCCGTGGGGAACGGGCCGGAGCCGACGCGGGTGGCGTAGGCCTTGGTGATGCCGAGCACGTATTCCAGCTGCTGCGGCCCGACGCCGGCCCCGGCCGAGGCGGCCCCGGCCACGCAGTTGCTGCTGGTGACGTAGGGATAGGTGCCGTGATCGACGTCGAGCAGCGCGCCCTGCGCGCCTTCGAACAGCAGGTGCTGCCCGCCGGCCGAGGCCTCGAACAGCAGCGTGGCGACGTCGGCCACCATGGGCGCGATGCGCGGCGCCAGCGACATCGCCTGGTCGCGCACCTCGGCGGCGTCGACCGCCTGCGCGCCCAGGTAGCGGGTCAGCACGAAGTTGTGATAGTCGAGCAGCTCGGCCAGCTTGGCGTCGAAGGCGGCCGGGTCGAACAGGTCCTGTACCCGGATCGCGCGGCGCGCCACCTTGTCTTCGTAGGCCGGCCCGATGCCGCGGCCGGTGGTGCCGATCTTGCCGGCGCCCTTGCGCGCCTCGCGCGCCTGGTCGAGTGCGACATGGTAGGGCAGGATCAGCGGGCAGGCTTCCGAGATCTTCAGGCGCCCGCGCACCTCGAGGCCGGCCGCCTCCAGTTCGTCGATCTCCTGCATCAGCGCGACCGGCGACAGCACCACGCCGTTGCCGATGTAGCAGGTCATGCCGGGATGCATGATGCCCGAAGGGATCAGCCGCAGAATGGTTTTCTTGCCGTCGATCCACAGCGTATGGCCGGCATTGTGGCCGCCCTGGAAGCGCACCACGCCCTGGGCCGATTCCGACAGCCAGTCGACGATCTTGCCTTTGCCCTCGTCACCCCACTGGGTGCCGATCACCACGACGTTCTTAGCCATTTCGTTTTCTCTGAATATGCCCCGCGCGGGCTTCAATGGGGGGACGACGGCGCCGCCGGCGCCAGCAGCACGACCTGCCAGGCGCCGTCGCGCAGCACCAGTTCGCGGTCGCAGACGTATTCCTGTTCGTCGGGTTCGTGCCCCGGCAGGCTCTGCACCACGATCTGGCCAGCGGCGCGCAGCGCGTCGACCGCCTTGGCCAGTTCGGGGTCGGTACCCCAGGGGGCACGGACGGCCGAACTGGCCACGGCCGGCGGCAGCAATCCGGCCAGCTCGCGCAGATCGAGGCTGAAGCCGGTGGCCGGGCGGGCGCGGCCGAAATCGCGGCCGACGTCGTCGTAGCGGCCGCCGCGTACCACCGCGTTCGGCCAGGCATCGCAGTAGATCGCGAAAACGATGCCGGTATGGTAGTGAAAGCTGCGCACGTCGGCGAGGTCGATGCCGACCTCGACGTCGAGCGCGCGCGCCAGCGAGGCCAGCGTGTCGAGCGCGGCGGCGATCTGCGGCAGCGCCGGCAGCAAGCCGCGGGCGCGTTCGATCACGTCGGCGTCGCCATACAGGCCGGGCAGCGCCTGCAATGCTGCCGCGGTGTCGGCGCGCAGCGCCGGCGCCAGCGCGGCCAGGCCGGGCGTGTCTTTGTCGCGCAGCAGGCCGAAGATCTCGTCGGCGCGGGCGGCCGCCGCCGGATCGGCCTCCAGCAGCGCGCGCACCACGCCCAGGTGGCTGAGGTCGATGCGGTAATCCGCCACGCCGGCCCGGGCCACGCTTTCCAGCGCCAGCCGCATGACTTCGACGTCGGCCTCGGGGCCGGCGTGGCCGTAGATTTCGGCGCCGATCTGCAGCGGCTCGCGGGTGGCCCAAAGGCCGCGCGGACGGGTGTGCAGCACGCTGCCGTAATAGCACAGGCGAGTCACGCCGGCGCGATTGAGCAGGTGTGCGTCGATCCGCATGACCTGCGGCGTCATGTCGGCGCGGATGCCCAGCGAGCGCCCGGAAAGCTGGTCGACCAGCTTGAAGGTGTGCAGGTCGAGGTCGCCGCCGCTGCCCGACAGCAGCGAGTCGAGATACTCCACCAGCGGGGGCATCACCAGCTCATAGCCGTAGGTCCGGTACAGGTCCAGCAGCAGCCGGCGCAGTTCTTCGATGCGCCGGGCCTCGGCCGGCAGGATGTCTGCCAGGCTTTCGGGCAACAGCCATTTGCCCATGCGTTTTCTCGTTCTTAGCTCGTAAAAACAACGGACGAAAAAAAAGCGGCTGCGGGTATGCACTTCGTGCAAGCCCATCAACCGCTTCTTCCAAGCTTGGATCGCGCAATACGGACGCGAGTCTTGGCTTACACGCTATTGTGCGCTCAACCCCCTCAAAAATCAAGCCAGAGGGGCAAAAACCACGTCAGCGCGCCGGCGCCGGCGTGGCCGATTTCATGAACTGGAGGAATTCCGAACTCGGGTCCACCACCATCAGGTCGTTCTTGTTGGCGAAGGAGGCGCGGTAGGCTTCCAGGCTCTTGTAGAAGCGGTAGAAGTCGCGGTCCTGGCCGAAGGCCTGGGCGTAGATGGCCGAGGCCTTGGCATCGCCCTCGCCCATGATCTCTTGCGCCTTGCGGTAGGCCTCGGCCAGCACCACCTCGCGCTGGCGGTCGGCGTCGGCGCGGATCTTCTCGCCTTCGGCGGCGCCGATCGAACGTTGTTCGTTCGCCACCCGCTTGCGCTCGGCTTCCATGCGCCGGTAAACCGATTCGGAGATTTCCGGCACGAAATCGATCCGCTTCAGGCGCACGTCGATGATTTCCACGCCCAGCAGCTTGGCCGCCGCCGCGGTGTTGGCGCGGATCTCCTGCATGATCCTGTTGCGTTCGCGCGACGTGACGTCGTTGACGGTGCGCCGGTTGATCGAGGCGTTCATCGCGTCGCGGATCAGCGCCGACAGGCGTTCCTGGGCGGCGCGCTCGTTGCCGCCGAAGGTGACGTAGTAGGTGCGCGGATTGGAGATGCGCCACTTCACGAACGAGTCGATCAGCAGGTTTTTCTTCTCGGAAGTCTGCACGCGCTCGGCTTCGGCGTCGTCGATCGTCAGGATGCGCTTGTCGAACATCTGCACGTTCTGGAACGGCGGCGGCAGCTTGAAGTACAGGCCGGGCTGGTCGATCACTTCCTTGATTTCGCCCAGCGCGAACACGACGGCGTAGTTGCGCTCGTTCACCACGAACATGCAGGACGACAAGGCGGCCAGCGCCACCAGTACGCCGATCACGGCAGGAATGAGGCGATCCATGGGAATCCTTAGCGGGCGTTGCGGTCGCGCGAGCGCAGGGCATCGCGCAGCGAGTTGGCGTCGGACGACGGCGTGCCGGACAGCGGCTGCGGCAGGCTGCTGCCGGCCGCGCCGCCCGAGGACGACGGGTGGCCGGCGCCGGCGGCCGACGAGCGCGCCGCGGCGGCCGACTCCTGCGACACCTGCTGCATCAGCTTGTCGAGCGGCAGGTACAGCAGGTTGCTGCCCGACCGCGTGTCGACCAGTACCTTGGAGGTGCTGGAGAAGATCTGCTGCATCGTTTCCAGGTAGAGGCGGTCGCGCGTGACCTGCGGCGCCTTGCGGTAGGCATCGAGCACCTGGCGGAAGCGCGCGGCGTCGCCCTCGGCGTTCTCGGTCACGCGCTGGCGGTAGCCCTCGGCTTCCTGCAGTAGCCGCGAGGCGGCGCCCGAGGCGCGCGGCACGACGTCGTTGGCGTAGGCCTGGCCTTCGTTGATCTGGCGTTCGCGGTCCTGGCCGGCCTTGACGGCGTCGTCGAACGCGGCCTGCACCTGCTCGGGCGGCTGGGCGTTCTGGATCGCCACGGTGCTGATCAGCACGCCGGTACCGTACAGATCCATGATCTGCTGCATCAGCGTGGCGACCTCGGAGGCGACCTCGGTGCGGCCTTCGTACAGGACGAAGTCCATCTTCTTCCTGCCGACCACTTCGCGCATGGCCGTTTCGGCGGCCTGCTTGACGGCCTCGTCGGGACCGCGGTTGTTGAACAGGTAGTCGCGCGCGCCGTTTTCCTTCAGGCGGTACTGCACGACGAACTGGATGTCGACGATGTTCTCGTCGTCGGTCAGCATCAGCGATTCCTGCAGCACCTTGCTGCGCGAATTGTTGCGGAAGCCGACCTCGATGGTGCGCAGCTGCGACTGGTTGACGATGTCGTGGCTCTGGATCGGGTACGGCAGCCGCCACTGGATGCCGGGCCGCGCCGTCTCATGGTACTTGCCGAATTGCGTGACCACCGCCACCTGCCCTTCGGGCACGATGTAGACGCCGGACGCCAGCCACAGCGCGACCACGATGGCGATCACCACGCCCACGCCGACGCCGGCGCGCCGCGGCGATGACGGCGGGAAGCGCCCGCCATCGCCGCCGCCCCGCAGGCCGCCGCCGCCGCGGCGCTTGCCGAACAGCGCGCCCAGGCGGCGGTTGAAGTCGCGCCAGAGTTCGTCGAGGTCGGGCGGGCCGCCGTTATTGTTGTTCCGGCCGCCGTCGTTGTTGTCGTTGGGGCGGCGCGGCGGCTCGTTGCCGGAACCGCTGCCGCGGCCCCAGTTCGAGTCGTTGAGGTTGAACAACCTGGATATCGAAGTCAGACGCATCTTTACCAGTTAGCGAGGCGAACGGGCGCAACCCGCCGCTCAGGATCGGGCGTCGGCATGGCCGACGGACGAAGGGTGAGCGCGGAAACGCGGGTCTTCGCCGCGGCCGTTCAAGCCCGCCGGCACCGCCTGGCTGGCCTCGACGATCGCTCCCCGCAGAGCGTCGAGGCCGACGCGTTCCATCGCGCTGACAAACACCCGCGAAATCGTACCATGCTCGTTGCGTTCGATTCCGGCATCGTGCTGGCTGCGATCGATCTTGTTGTAGACCAGGATGCGCGGAATGTCGGCGGCGCCGATCTCCTGCAGCACCTTGTCGACCTCGACGATCTGCTCGTCGCGCTGCGGGCTGGCGGCGTCGACCACGTGCAGCAGCAGGTCGGCGTGCACGGTTTCTTCCAGCGTGGCGCGGAAGGCGGCGATCAGCGTGTGCGGCAGTTCGCGGATGAAGCCGACGGTGTCGGACACCACCACCGAGCCGGCGCCTTCGATCCAGATGCGCCGGGTGGTGGTGTCGAGCGTGGCGAACAATTGATCTGCCGCGTAGACGTCGGCCCGGGTGAGCGCGTTGAACAGGGTGGATTTGCCGGCGTTGGTATAGCCGACCAGCGATACCGAGAAGGCCCCGCCCCGCGCCCGCGAGCGCCGCTGGGTGTTGCGCTGGCGTTCGAGCCGTGCCAGGCGCTCGCGCAGCATGCGGACCTTGTCGCCGATCATGCGGCGGTCCATTTCGAGCTGGGATTCGCCGGGGCCGCGCATGCCGATGCCGCCGCGCTGGCGTTCCAGGTGGGTCCACAGGCGGGTCAGGCGGGTCGACAGGTGCTGCAGCTGGGCCAGCTCGACCTGCAGCTTGCCCTCGTGGCTTTGCGCGCGCAGCGCGAAGATGTCGAGGATCAGCGCCACCCGGTCGACCACGCGCAGCTTGAACTCGCGTTCGAGGTTGCGCTGCTGGGCCGGGCTGAGGTTGTGGTTGAACAGGATGATCTCGGTCCCGCCGGCCGCGGCCGCCAGGGCGATCTCTTCCGCCTTGCCCGAACCGACGAACAAAGCCGCGTCGGGCCGGTCGCGGCGGGCGACGACGGTGTCGACGATCTGTGCGCCGGCCCCGCGGGCCAGCATCGCGAATTCTTCGGTCTGCGCCTGGAAACCGGGCTCGCCGAAATCGACGCTGACGATCAGCGCGCGCATCGGCGGCCCGCCCCGGCTGGGTGCGGTCGAATCAATCTGCAGCGGATTCAACCTGGAAGTTGACCGGGCGCGATGGCACCACGGTCGAGATGGCGTGCTTGTAGACCATTTGCGTCACGGTATTGCGCAGCAGGACCACGTATTGGTCGAACGATTCGATCTGCCCCTGCAGCTTGATGCCGTTGACGAGGTAGATGGAAACGGGAACGTGCTCTTTACGCAGCACGTTGAGAAATGGGTCTTGTAGCAATTGCCCTTTATTGCTCATGAGTGGGCTCCTGGATGTGTTTTTCTTGGCGGATGCCAACCTTCACTACTCTACAGGGTTTTCCCCAGGGAAGCCAGTAAACCAGTATAGGCCGGCCGCCGCCGCCCGCCCGTATCTCGTGCCCCCGCAGGCGCCGCCGCGAAGCCCCCGCCCGGCGAAAGCCGCCGCGTCGTCAGGCGTTCGTTTTTTCGAGATAAGGATTCCTCGAGTTGCGAAACTCGATTCTCAATGGAGTGCCCTGCAGCGAGAAAGTTTCACGAAAGCGCGCTTCGAGATAGCGCCGGTAGGAATCCGGCACCTGGTCGAGCGCGCTGCCGTGGATCACGATCAGCGGCGGATTCTGGCCGCCCTGGTGAGCATAGCGCAGCTTGGGCCGGAACAGGCCCTTGCGCGGCGGCTGCTGCTGTTCGACGGCCGCGTGCAGCTCGCGCGTCAGGCGCGGCGTCGACAGCTTGGCGAAGGCGGCGGCATGGGCCGCGTCGATCGATTTCAGCAGCGGGCCGATGCCGGCGTTGCGCAGCGCCGAAACGGTGTGCATCTTGGCGAACGACAGGAAGCGCAGCTTGCGGTCGAACTCGCGCCTGATCTCGTCGCGCCGGTCGGCATCGGCGTCGTCCCACTTGTTGATCGCCACCACCAGCGCCCGGCCGGTTTCCAGCACGAAGCCGGCGATGTGGGCGTCCTGCTCGGAGATCTCGGTGCTGGCGTCGAGCATCAGCAGCACGACGTTGCTGGCCTCGATCGCCTGCAGGGTCTTGATGACCGAGAACTTCTCGATCGCCTCGAACACCTTGCCGCGCTTGCGCAGGCCGGCGGTGTCGATCAGCGTGTACTGGCGGCCGCCGCGCTCGAAGTCGATCTCGATCGCGTCGCGGGTGGTGCCGGGCTGGTCGAAGGCGATCACGCGTTCCTCGCCCAGCAGGGTGTTGACCAGGGTGGATTTGCCGACGTTGGGGCGGCCGACGATGGCCAGCCGCACGCGGTGCGGCACGGGCATGGGTTCGGCTTCGCCTTCACCCTCGGCGCCTGCGCCGGCGGCCTCTTCTTCCGTGCCGGGCTCCGGCGCTTCCGGCACCAGCCCCTGCAGCGCCTCTTCGACCAGCGTGTGCACGCCGTCGCCGTGCGCGGCCGAGATCGGCAGCGGCTCGCCCAGGCCCAGTTCGTAGAATTCGGCCGCCGCGTTGGCGCGCGACAGGCCTTCGGCCTTGTTGACGGCCAGCAGGATGCGGCGCCCGGAGCGGCGCAGGCGGTCGGCGATCTCGCGGTCGTGGGCGGTCAGGCCGGCGCGGCCGTCGGTCAGGAAGACCACGACGTCGGCTTCGTCTACCGCCTGCACCGTCTGCCGGGCCATCTCGGCCATGATCCCTTCCTTGGCGACCGGCTCGAAACCGCCTGTGTCGACCACGATGAAGGGATGGTCGCCCACCCTGCCCTCGCCGTAGTGGCGGTCGCGGGTCAGGCCGGGGAAATCGGCCACCAGCGCGTCGCGCGAGCGGGTCAGCCGGTTGAACAGCGTCGATTTGCCGACGTTGGGCCGTCCGACCAGGACGACTACCGGCTTGAATGTGGCCTCGGCCATGTGTTTCCTATTGTCCCACCCGAAGCGACACCAGGGTGCCCTTGGATGTCTGTACCAGCACGCCGTTGTCGGTGGCCACCGGCCGCATCGTGATCGGGCTGCCGTCGGTGGCCGCGCGGGCCAGCAGCGTGCCGTCCTCGCGGCCGAGGAAGTGCACGTAGCCTTCGAAATCGCCCACCGCGATCGCCCGGCCCACCGAGGCGGGCGCCGACAGCGAGCGGTTCAGCAGCGCCTCCTGCTTCCAGACGTTGGCGCCGCTGTCGAGCGAGAAGCCGAACACCGCCCCGCGATCGTTGGCGGCATAGGCGAAGCGGACGTCGGCCGCCATGCCGGACTCGCTGGAGAACTCGCGCGACCACGTGGCGTTGCCCGAGCTGACGTCGAAGCAGCTGATGCGCCCCTGGTAGGTGACGGCGCACAACTGGCGGCCGGAGATCACCGGCATGCCTACCACGTCGGCCACCCGCTCCAGCTCGCTGGTGCCTTTCGGGTTGGCCACCGTGCCTTCCCAGCGCACCGCGCCGGTGTCGATCGAGATGGCGATGATCTTGCCGCCCGGCAGCCCGGTGAATACATAGCCGTTGGACAGCATCATCTCGGCCGGCGCGCGCAGCGCCAGCGCCGGGCCCGGCCGCTGGACGCTCCAGCGGCGGCGGCCGGTTTCGGCGTCGAAGGCCTGGATGCGGTAGTCGCCGCTGCGCACCACCACCAGGCCGCCGCCCACCAGCGGCGGGATGATGATTTCGCTGGTGGCCTGCGCGCGCCACTTGACGTTGCCGGTGTCGTCGAGCGCGATCACCTCGCCGCGCGGCGTGGCCACCGCGGTGATGCGGCCGTCGCTGCCGGCGCCGGCCGACAGCTTGTCTTTCAGCGACACGCGCCACAGCGCGTTGCCGGTGGCCAGGTCGAATTTGGCCACCGTGCCGTCGGCGCCGGCCGCATAGGCCGCGCCGCCCGCCACGGCCGGCACGAAGCCGACCCCGGCCTTGCCGCCGACCGACGCGCTCCAGGCGGTCGACACGGGCAGCGTGGCCTGGAAATTCTTCAGCGGTGCCGGCACGTAGCGCGGCTTGCTGCCGCCAAACAGCGAGCAGCCGCCCAGCAGGGCCGCGGCGGCCAGCACGGTGGCGGCGGCGATGCGGCCCGGCCGGGCCCGGCGAACGACAGCTTTCATTCATGCACCTCCGAGGGCATCGAGCTTGAGTTGGATCGACGAGCGCAGGTCGGCGGCCGGGTCGAGCTTGTCGAGAGCTTCCTTGTAGGCCGCGCGGGCTTCGTCGCGCTTGCCTTGCGCCACCAGGATGTCGGCCCGGCGGTCGGCATACAGCGAGGCGAACGACGCGGGCGGCTCGGCCGCCGACAGCACCGACAGCGCTTCGTCAGGGTTTTTTTCGTCCAGCAGCAGGCCGGCCAGCCGCAGGCGGGCCACTGCCGCCAGCGCGTCGTCGCCGTGGTCGATCACCCATTGCAACTGGGCGCGGGCCGAGCGGGTGTCGCCGCTTTCGGCATAGGCATGGGCGGCCAGCAGCGCGGCGCGCGGCGCGTAGGCGGTGCGGGCGTAGCTGTCGAGCAGCGTGCCGGCGGCGTCTTTGACGCGGGCGATGTCCTTGGCTTCGGCGGCCTGCTGCAGCGCTTCGAAATAGCCCATGGCCTGCGCCGCCTCGCGCCGCTGGTACCAGTTCCAGCCGTTCCAGGCGGCCGCCGCCAGCAGCGCGGCGGTCAGCACGGTCAATACGGCATTGCCGTAGCGGCCCCACCAGGCCTTGAGGGATTCGATCTGTTCCTGTTCTTCGATGTCGTAGGCCATTCACGCCCCGGTATGTTCTGATGGCAGCGCGCGGCGTTCGCCGCCGCGCTCGGTGTCAAGAGCGGGAGATTAACGGATTCCGCCGATTCCCGCGTGGTGGTCGCTTCCCGCGGCGGCAGGCGCTCAGCCGGCCGCCAGCGCGTCGACCAGCGCCTCGGCCAGGCCGTCGAACGGCAGCCGGCGCTGGTTGTCGGCGCCCGGCTGGGCGGCCTGGCGCAGATCCTTGACGGTGGCCTGGCCGGCCGCGATCTCGTCGTCGCCCAGGATGACCGCGAACGCCGCCCCGCTGGCGTCGGCGCGCTTCATTTGCGCCCCGAATTTGCCCGCGCCGCAGTGCAGGACCACGTCGAGCCCGGCGTCGCGCAGGGTTTCGGCCACCGCCGCCGCGCGCAGCGAGGCCGCCTCGCCCTGGTGGACGACGTAGACGTCGCACTCGGGCTCGGCCTCCTGTTCGGCCGCCTGGGTCCACAGGTCGAGCAGGCGTTCCATGCCGATGGCGAAGCCGACCGCCGGCGCCGGCTTGCCGCCCAGCAGCTGGATCAGGCCGTCGTAGCGGCCGCCGCCGCAGACGGTGCCTTGCGCGCCGAGGCGGTCGGTCACCCACTCGAAGACGGTCAGGTTGTAGTAGTCGAGGCCGCGCACCAGCCGCGGGTTGATCCGGTAGGCGATGCCGGCGTCGTCGAGCCTGCGGCGCACGCCGTCGAAGTGCGCGCGCGATGCCTCGCCCAGGAAATCGAGCAGCCGCGGCGCGTCGTCGGCGATCTGCTGCAGGGCCGGGTTCTTGGTGTCGAGCACGCGCAGCGGATTGGTGTACAGGCGGCGCTGGCCGTCTTCGTCGAGCTGGTCCTTGAAACCTTCCAGGTAGGCGATCAGCGCCTCGCGGTGGGCCAGGCGCTCTTCGGCCGAGCCGAGCGAGTTCAGCTCGAGCCGGATGTCGGTCAGGCCGAGGATCTTCCACAGCCGCGCCAGCATCAGGATCAGTTCGGCGTCGATGTCGGGGCCGGCGAAGCCGAGCGCTTCCACGTCGATCTGGTGGAACTGGCGGTAGCGGCCGCGCTGCGGGCGCTCGTGCCGGAACACCGGGCCGATGGCGAACACGCGCTGCGGGCGGTCGTAGATCAGGCTGTGCTCGATGGTGGCGCGCACGATGCCGGCGGTGAACTCGGGCCGCATGGTGAGCGAATCGCCGTTGAGCGAATCGGTGAAGCTGTACATCTCTTTTTCGACGATGTCGGTGACCTCGCCGATGCCGCGCGTGAACAGGCGCGTGTATTCGAGCACCGGCGTGCGCAGGTTGCGGTAGCCGTAGCTGCGCAGCCAGTCGCGCACCAGCGATTCGAGCCGCTCCCAGCGCGCGGCGTCGCCGGGGAGCACGTCGTTCATGCCGCGGATCGCGGCCAGCTTCTGGAAAGTGTCTGCCATGTCGTGGGGTAGGAAAGCCCGCCTAGGCGCGGGCGGCGGCGCCTTCGCCGTAGCGGCGCGCCACGTAGTCTTCGACCAGCGCCTGGAACTCTTCGGCGATGCGTTCGCCCTTGAGCGTGACCGTGCGCCGGCCGTCGATGAATACCGGCGCCACCGGCTGTTCGCCGGTGCCCGGCAGGCTGATGCCGATGTCGGCGAACTTGCTTTCGCCGGGGCCGTTGACCACACAGCCCATGACCGCCACGTGCATCGATTCGACGCCGGGATAACGCAGGCGCCAGACCGGCATCTGCGCGCGCAGGTAGCGCTGGATGCTGTCGGCCAGTTCCTGGAACACCGTGCTGCTGGTGCGGCCGCAGCCGGGGCAGGCCACCACCATCGGCGCGAACGCGCGCAGGCCCAGGCTTTGCAGAATTTCCTGCGCCACCACCACTTCCTTGGCGCGGTCGCCGTTGGGCTCGGGCGTGAGCGAGACGCGGATCGTGTCGCCGATGCCTTCCTGCAGCAGCACGCCCATCGCCGCGGTGGAGGCGACGATGCCCTTGCTGCCCATGCCGGCCTCGGTCAGGCCCAGGTGCAGGGGGTAGTCGCAGCGCTTGCCGAGGTCGCGGTAGACGGCGATCAGGTCTTGCGCGTTGCTGACCTTGCACGACAGCACGATGCGGTCGCCCGGCAGGCCGAGGGCCTCGGCGCGGCGGGCGTTGTCGATGGCCGATACCACCAGCGCCTCGCGCATCACGGCCTGGGCGTCCCACGGCGCCGCGCGGCGGCCGTTGTCGTCCATCATGCGGGCCAGCAGGTCCTGGTCGAGGCTGCCCCAGTTGACGCCGATGCGTACCGGCTTTTCGTGGCGGCAGGCGACCTCGATCATCTGGGCGAAATTGTCGTCGCGCTTGCGGCCCGCGCCCATGTTGCCGGGGTTGATGCGGTACTTGGACAGCGCCTGCGCGCAGTCGGGGAATTGCGTCAGCAGCTTGTGGCCGTTGTAGTGGAAATCGCCCACCAGCGGCACCTTCACGCCCATGCGGTCGAGCTGTTCGCGGATGGCCGGCACCTCGCGCGCGGCCTCGGTGGTGTTGACCGTGATGCGCACCACTTCCGAGCCGGCCAGCGCCAGTTCCTTGACCTGGATCGCGGTGGCCACGGCGTCGGCGGTGTCGGTGTTGGTCATCGACTGCACCATGACCGGCGCGTCGCCGCCCACCGCCACCACGGTGTCGTCCCAGGCGATGCGGACCTCGCGCGTGCGGCGTCGCGGCGCGGGGCCGGCCGGTTCCGGCTCGCGGCCGGATTCGAAGAAAGAGGTCGGCTCGGTCATGGTGAAAGTACCTGTGAGGGATTATTGCAAGGTCAGGCGGACCACGTTGTCGCGCGACGACAGCTCGACCGGCTTGCCGCGCCACGACAACCTTACGCCTTTCGCATTACCGATCACCACGCGCAGCGGCGCCGCCGAGGCGTCGATGTCGTAGCGGGCGTCGGCCTCCAGGGTTTGCGACAGCGCGACCGTGCCGTCGGCCCGGCGCACTTCTATCCAGCTCGGTTCGGTCGTTTGCAGGGCCAGCCCGGGCTGGCCCTGGCCGGCCGGGGCCGCAGCACCGGAAGCGGCCGCCGTGCCCGGGAGCGCCTGCGTGGCGCTGCCGGCGGGCGTTGCCTGGGCCGTGGCGCCGGGTGGCGTGGCCTGGGCGGCGGAACCGGGTGCCGCCTGGGAGGCGGCGCCCGGCACGGCCGGCCCGGGGACAGGCGAAGCCGGCATGGCGGAGGCGGCCGGCGACATGGCGCCGGCCGAAGCGCCCGGCGGCATTGCTCCGGCCGTGGCGCCCGGCGCGGAGCCGGCAGGCGTGGCGCCGGACAACGCACCGGCCCCGGCCATGGCCGCGGCGCCGGCGGATGCCGCGCCGGACCGCGCAGCGCCGGCCGCCGGCGCGGCCGTCCCGTCGGAGGCCGGCACGACCGCCGGGGCGGCCGCGGTACCGGCCGCCACCGGCGAATCCAGCGCGCTGCCGCTGCCGAACGGCAGCTTGCCCTGCTTGACCAGCGCGAAGCTCAGCAGCGCCACCGCCAGTATCACCATGAAGCCGGCGATCAGCCATGACGCCGGGCGCCGCCGGCCGGCGGGCGGCCAGCCGCGGCCGCTGGAACGCGCGATCGGGCTCGACAGCGACGAGGCCTGGGCCAGCGAAACGGGGTCGGGGCTTTGCAGCCGGTTGGAAATCGACGCCAGCAGCGGTTCGGGGTCGATGTCGAGCAGGCGCGCATAGTTGCGCACGAAGCCGCGCAGCGACATGCCTTGCGGCAGGTCTTCCCAGCGCTCGTCTTCAAGCGCGCGAACCTGCCGGACCGCGAACTTGATGTGGGCGGAGACGTCTTCCTGCGACCAGCCGCGCTGCTCGCGCAGCGTGCGCAGGCGGCTGCCCACCGACGCGCCCGCGGCGCCGTCGTTGCGGGCGGCGGCGCTCTCCACCGTGTCGAGATCAGTCATCGAACACTCCTTGCCGGCGCATCTGTGCGCGCCTGTTCCTCCCGGCCGCGGGCACCGCCCTCACCCGCGCACCTCGACGATGCGGCCGAAGCGGCCGTCGGACATCCGCTCTTTCAGGCGGGTCCGGTCCTTGACCTCGCCGGCCAGCTGGCCGCAGGCGGCGTCGATGTCGTCGCCGCGCGTCTTGCGGACCGTGGTCACGATGCCGGCATCCATCAGGCGCTGGGCGAACAGCCTGACGCGGGGCGCGGGCGAACGCCGCAGGCCGGACTGGGGGAACGGGTTGAACGGAATCAGGTTGAACTTGCACGACACCCGGCGCGCGATGTCGATCAGTTGCCGGGCGTGTTCGTCGCCGTCGTTGACGCCGTCGAGCATCACGTATTCGAACGTGATGAAGTCGCGCGGCGCGAATTCCAGGTAGCGCTGGCAGGCGGCGATCAGCTCGGCCAGCGGGTATTTGCGGTTGAGCGGCACCAGGTCGTCGCGCAGCGCGTCGTTCGGCGCGTGCAGCGATACCGCCAGCGCCACCGGGCAGTCGCGCGCCAGGCGGTCCATCATGGGCACCACGCCCGAGGTCGACACCGTGACGCGGCGCCGCGACAGGCCGTAGGCGTTGTCGTCGAGCATCAGGCGCAGCGCGGCCAGCGTGTTGTCGTAGTTGAGCAGCGGTTCGCCCATGCCCATCATGACCACGTTGCTGATCGCGCGGCCGTCGTCGGCCTCGCGGCCGGCCGCGCCGCCCGGCGCGATGCGCGCGGCGCCGTCGGCCGCGACCACGCTGCGCGCCAGCCACAGCTGGCCGACGATCTCGCCGGCATCCAGGTTGCGGTTGAAGCCCTGGTGGCCGGTGGAGCAGAAGCGGCAGGCCACCGTGCAGCCGGCCTGGGTCGAGATGCACAGCGTGCCGCGGTCGTCTTCCGGGATGAAGACGGTTTCGACCGCGTTGCCGCTGCCCACGTCGAGCAGCCACTTGCGCGTGCCGTCGGCCGACTTCTGCGCCGCCACCACCGCCGGCAGCCGCACCTCGCAGCGCTGCGCGAGCCGCTCGCGGAACGCCTTGGCGAGGTCGGTCATGGCGCCGAAATCGGCCACCCCGCGCTGGTGCACCCAGCGCATCACCTGCCGCGCGCGGAACGGCTTGTCGCCCCAGCCCGCGACCAGTTCCTCGAGCGCGGCCGCATCCTGGCCCAGCAGATTGATCGGCTGGACGGACGGCGCGGCGGCAAGGTCGACGGACGAGGCGGCGTTCATGGCGGAAACGGCAGGCGCGGCGGGTTTCAGCGGGTATGGATGCTCAGTTCGGGGAAGAAGAAGGCAATCTCGACCTTCGCGGTTTCGGCGGCGTCGGAGCCGTGCACCGCGTTGGCGTCGATGCTGTCGGCGAAATCGGCGCGGATGGTGCCCTTTTCCGCCTTTTTCGGGTCGGTGGCGCCCATCAGGTCGCGGTTCTTCTGGATCGCGCCTTCGCCTTCCAGCACCTGCACGAAAACCGGGCCGGAAACCATGAAGTCGACGAGATCCTTGAAGAAGGGCCGCGCGGCGTGCACGGCGTAGAAACGCTCGGCGTCGGCGCGCGACAGCTGCAGCATGCGCGCGGCCACGACCTTCAGGCCGGCGTTTTCGAAACGGGTGATGATCTGGCCGATGACGTTCTTGGCAACGGCATCGGGCTTGATGATCGACAGGGTGCGCTCGAGGGCCATCAAAAACTCCAATAAAAACAAATACTTTTGGGTGAACTTAAACCCGAAATTGTATCATGCGAAGGCTTGGGGGAATTACCATGCCGACTCGGGTGGATCAGGCCGGAACCCTCGGGCATACTCGAAGTCTCATACAAACAACGTAACAACAATTTGGCCCGCTCGCGGGGCCCGGAGCAGGAAAGGCTGCCAGGAAGGTCCTGGCGGCCGCCCGGCGCCAAAAAACGACCACATAGGAGTCGCTCGAACATGGACGAGTTCCGCACCACCTCCCTCGCCCGCACCGGGGCTGCGCCCGGCGCGGTAGTCCGCAACAGCGTGTTGCGAAATACATACTGGCTGCTGGCCGCATCGATGGTTCCCACCGTACTGGGCGCCTGGATCGGCGTAAGCACGGGCCTGGCCCAGGTCATGGGCGCCAGCCCCGGCCTGTCGGCGCTGGTATTCCTGATCGGCGCCTTCGGCCTGATGTTCGGCATCGAACGCAACAAGAACAGCGGCACCGGCGTGGCGCTGCTGCTGGGCTTCACCTTCTTCATGGGACTGATGCTGTCGCGCCTGATCGGTTTCGTGCTGGGCCTGGGCAACGGCGCCACGCTGATCATGACGGCATTCGGCGGCACGGCGGCCGTGTTCGCCACGATGGCGGTGCTGTCCACCGTCGTCAAGCGCGACCTGTCCGCGCTGTCGAAGTGGCTGTTCGTGGGCGCAGTGGTGATCCTGCTGGCCGCGCTGGCCAACATTTTCCTGCAACTGCCCGCGCTGATGCTGACCATCTCGGTGCTGGCCATCGCGATTTTCTCGGCCTTCATGCTGGTCGATCTGCAGCGCGTGGTCAACGGCGGCGAAACCAACTACGTGTCGGCCACGCTGGCGATCTACCTCGACCTGTACAACGTGTTCGCGAATCTGCTGGCGCTGCTCGGTATCTTCGGCGGTAGCCGGGATTGATTGGCCCCCCCCTACGCGCTGACGCGCGCCCCCCAGGGGGCGATGCGAGCGGACCGGCGGAGCCGGATCCGCCGCATCCTGGAGGGGGTGTCGTGCTGGCGGGGAAAGGCGCCGGGTAACCGGCGCTTTTTTATTCGGGGGCGGGCACCGGCCCGGGTTCGAACACCGCGATCGATTCGACGTGCGCGGTGTGGGGAAACATGTTGATGACGCCGGCGCTGCGCAGCACGTAGCCGCCTTCGTGGACCAGGATCGCGGCGTCGCGCGCCAGCGTGGACGGGTTGCAGGATACGTAGACGATGCGGCGCGGGGCGTGCGGGCCGAGCCGGGCGAGGGCCTGGGCCACCGCCTGGGCGCCTTCGCGCGGTGGGTCGATCAGCATGCGGTCGAAGCGGCCCAGGCCGCGCAGCCAGTCGGCGTCGACCTCGAACAGGTTGAGGGTGGAAAACCGGGTGCGGCTGTCCAGGCCGTGGCGGCGGGCGGCTTCCAGGGCGCGGTCGGTCAGCGCCTGGCTGCCCTCCACGCCCACCGCCTCGGCGCAGCGGGTGGCCAGCGGCAGCGTGAAGTTGCCCAGGCCGCAGAACAGGTCGGCGATGCGGTCGGCGGGCTGCGGCTCCAGCAGGGCCAGCGCGCGCGACACCAGCACGCGGTTGATGGCGTGGTTGACCTGGGTGAAATCGGTGGGCCGGAACGGCATGCGCAGGCCGAATTCGGGCAGCGCGTAGGCCAGCGCGTCGCCGTCGGCCGGCTCCAGCGGATGGGCGCTGTCGGGCCCCTTGGGCTGCAGCCACCATTGCACGCCATGCTCGGCGGCGAAGCGGCGCAGGATGCCGAGGTCGGCCTCTTCCAGCGGCACCAGGTGGCGCAGCACCAGCACCGGGGCGGCGTCGCCCACCGCCACCTCGATCTGCGGCAGGCGGTCGCGCGCGGCCATCGCCTCCACCATCGCGCGCAGCGGCATCAGCAGGCGCGCCACCGGCGGCGGCAGCACGTGGCATTCGCGCATGTCGGCCACGTAGCTGCTCTTGCGTTCGTGAAAGCCTACCAGCACCCCGCCCTTCTTCGGCACGTGGCGCACCGACAGGCGGGCACGGTAGCGATAGCCCCAGGACGGCCCGTGGATCGGCGGCAGCACCCGCTGCGGGACCAGCCGGCCGATGTGCCACAGCGTGTCTTCCAGCACGCGCTGCTTGATGGCGACCTGGGCCGCGGGCTCGATGTGCTGCATCGCGCAGCCGCCGCAGGTACCGAAATGCGGGCAGCGCGGCACGACGCGCTGCGGCGATTCGCGCAGCAGGCTCTCGACCTGGGCGATCTCGTACGAGGGCTTGCGCCGGAGCACCTTCAGCGTGGCGATTTCGCCCGGCAGCGCGCCTTCGACGAACACCACCTTGCCGTCGCGGCGCGCGACGCCGCGGCCTTCGAGGTCGAGCGATTCGACGCGGACGGCGCCTTCGGGCAGTGGCTCGCCCGTGGTACGGGGCAGCGCGGGGGCTTCTTGAATGGCTTGTGATTGGGTCATGGACTCGGTGGATGGCCGCGGGGCGGCCCGTCTTGCGTGGCGGCCGGCGCACCGGCATCCGGCCGGGGCCGCCGTTGCGCGGCGCTAGCGCATCGCGCCGGCGGCCGGCCAGGCGGCCAGGTATTCGCGCCAGTGCGGCTGGTCGATGGCCTGCAGCGTGTCGCGCACCAGCGCGATCTCGGCGTCGTACTGGTCGCGCGACAGCATGCCGCGCATGAAGCGGAAGCGGCAGAACATCAGCCAGGTATTGACGACGTCGGTCTCGCAATAGGCGCGGACCTCGTCGGCCCGGCCTTCCTGCCACGCCCGCCAGACCTGGCTGCCGTCCATGCCCAGCTTGCCGGGAAAGCCGCACAGCTTGGCCAGTTCGTCGAGCGGCGCGTTGGCGCGGCCATTGTACTTGGCTAGCAGGTCCATCAGGTCGCAATGCCGGTTGTGGTAGCGGCTGATGTAGTTGCTGAAGCGGAAGTCGCGGTCGTCCTCGCCCATGTCCCAGTAGCGGGCGGCCTGCACGCCGTGGATCAAACCGCGGTAGTGCAGCACGGGCAGGTCGAAACCCGAGCCGTTCCAGCTGATCAGCTGCGGCGTGTAGCGTTCGATGGTCTTGAAGAAACCCGACACCAGCGAGGCCTCCGGGTCGTCGGCCTTGCCGATGCAGCGCACGCGAAAGCCGTCGTCGTCGCGGAACACGCAGCCGATGACCGCGATCTTCTGCAGGTGCAGCGGTAGGAAATCGTGGCCCACGGCCTCGCGGCGCGCGGCGAACGCGCGTTCGGCGACGTCGGCGTCGGGGACCTCGGCGCCCCACCCGTTCAGCACGCGCAGTCCCGCCACGTCGGGGATGGTTTCCAGGTCGAACACCAGCATCGGCGTCATGGCGGCTCCGCTAGCGCTGCGGCAGGTAGGCCGACGGATCGACCGGCCGGCCCTGGCGGCGGATCTCGAAATGCAGGCGCGGCGAATCGGTGTCGGTCTGGCCCAGTTCGGCGATCTTCTGGCCGCGCCGCACCGATTGGCCTTCCTTGACCAGCATCGCGCGGTTGTGCGCGTAGGCCGACAGGTAGACGTTGTTGTGCTTGATGATGATGAGGTTGCCGTAGCCGCGCAGCCCGTTGCCGCTGTAGACCACCTTGCCGTCGCCGGCCGCCAGCACCGGGTCGCCCGGGGTGCCGGCGATGTCGAGCCCCTTGTTGCGGGACTCGTTGAACGTTTCGATCACCTTGCCGCTGGCCGGCCAGGCCCAGTCGACCTTATCGCCCGGGGCGTCGGGCTTGACCGGAATCGAGCGCGTGGGGCTGGGCGCCGCGGCCTGGTCGCCGGGCGCCGGCGTGGACGCGGCGGGCGGCGCCTGCTCGTCGAGCGGCCGCGGCGCCGAGGCCGCCGGCCCCGGCACCGGCGCCACTTGCGCCACGGAGGCATCGGCCGGGCGCGCGCCGGCCGACGGCCGGGCCACCTTCAGCTGCTGGCCGACCAGCAGGTGGTTGGGGTCGGTCAGGTTGTTCCATTGCGCGATGTCGCGCCAGTCCTGGCCGTGATCGAGGGCGATCTGGTAGAGCGTGTCGCCGCGCTTGACCACGTAGGTATCGCCATCGACGGGCTGGATCGCCTCGCGGCCGGCGGTGGCCGCCGGCGGCGTGGACGGCGACGGCCGGACCGGTGTCGTGCGGTCGACCACCGGAACCGTGCGAGGAGGCGTCGAGCCGCAGGCGGCCAGCAGCAGCGCGGCTAGCGCCGCCAGCGCGCCGGCGCGCACGCGGCGCAGCGGCACGGCGGCACGGCGCGGGGCGGCGCCGTCCGCTTCGATCAGGCTCGGCTTGGGGCCATTCAGCATCCAGTTCTCCTATCCGTTTACAACAATACCCCGGGCCGCAGCGGCACGAACCGCACCGGCTCGAGTTCCGTCCGCACCCAGTTGTGGGCGCCCTTGCGCTCGATCATCACGAGCCGCTGGCGCGTTCCGCCCTCCGGGGCCACCAGCCGCCCGCCGGGCGCCAGCTGCTGCAGCAGCGCGTCGGGAATCTTCAGCCCGGCGGCCGCCACCACGATGGCGTCGAACGGCGCCGCGCTGGGCAGCCCCAGCATGCCATCGCCGAACACCAGCCGCACGTGCGGCAGCCGCATGGCGCGCAGCCGGCCGCGCGCCAGTTCGTGCAGCGGGCGCACGCGCTCGATGGAATAGACCTCGCGCGCGACGCCGGCCAGCACCGCCGCCTGGTAGCCGCACCCGGTACCGACCTCGAGAACTTTACCGAGTTCGCGGCCGTGGCGCACGGCCGCGATCATGCGCGCGACGATCCACGGCTGCGAGATGGTCTGGCCGTGGCCGATGGGCAGCGCGGCGTCTTCGTAGGCGCGGCTGGCCAGCGCTTCGTCGACGAAATGGTGGCGCGGCACGACCAGGATCGACGCCAGCACGCGCTCGTCGTCGATGCCGTTGGCCCGCAGGCGGTCGACCAGCGCGGCGCGCATGCGTTCGGAGTTCAGGCCCAGGTTTTCCGCCGGCCGGGCCGGTGGCCTGACGGGGCCGGCGGACGCCGGCGGGCGCGTCGTTTCGATCCGCGTGTTGCTGTTGGACGGCCGCGCCGCCGGCGCCGGCGATTCCGGCCGGCGCGCGGGCGCCGATTGCGGCCGGCCGAGCGTGACCCGGGTGTTGCTGTTGGCGGGCGTGATCTCGGCCGCCGCCGGCGCGCGCCGCGACGGCGACGCCCCCGGGGCGCGGCCGGTGCCGGCCGCCCCGCCGCGCGAGGCCGGAGCCGGGCCGGGCGTCAGCGGCCGGCGGCGGTCCATTCGGGGCGCATCCAGGCGCGCACGGTGTCGAGCTGGTCGACGCCGGTGAGGTCGAATTTCAGCGGCGTGACCGATACGGCGCCGTCCGCGCAGGCGTGGAAATCGGTGCCAGGCGTGGCGTCGGCGGCCTTGCCGGCGGGGCCGATCCAGTACACCGTTTCGCCGTAGGGCGTGGTCGAGCGTACCACGGGTTCCGAAGGATGCCGCTTGCCCAGGCGGGTGACGCGGATGTCGCGCAGTTCGGACGCCGGGCGGTTCGGAATATTGACGTTGAGCAGTATCGGCGCGGCCAGCGGCGCCGCGATGAAGCGCTCGACGAAGCCGCGCGCCACCGCGGCCGCGGCGTCGACGTGCTGCCAGCCTTTCTGCACCTGCGAGAAGGCGATCGCCGGGATGCCGAACAGATAGCCTTCGGTAGCGGCCGCCACCGTGCCCGAGTAAAGCGTGTCTTCGCCCATGTTCTGGCCGTCGTTGATGCCCGACACGATCAGCTCGGGCCGGCGGTCGAGCAGGCCGGTGAGCGCGACGTGCACGCAGTCCGAAGGCGTGCCGTTGACGTACATGAAGCCGGAAGCCGCGCGCCGGACCCACAGCGGGCGGTCCAGCGTGAGCGAGTTCGACGAACCGCTGCGGTTCACTTCAGGGGCGACGACCACCAGTTCGGCCAGCGGGCGCAGCGCCTCGACCAGGGCCGTCAGGCCCGGCGCGAAATAGCCGTCGTCATTCGAAACCAGAATCAGCATGTATCGTCCGGCGCCGTGGATAGAGGGAAACGTCAGGCAGGCGGTGCATGAAAAAGCCCGTCAGGCTGACCCTGCGGGCTTGGCTTACCGCCCCGGCGCGGTGGGCGGCCGGCCTCGCGGCGCCTCGGGGCCGCCGACCGCCCGGAGGATTGTACATCCTGGGGCGGCTGGGCGCTCACCTATGCAGTTGGCGCGGCGATCGCTTTCGGGCAGGCGTCGGATTCGCGCAGCGGCAGGCGCGCGAGGCGCTCGTCGTCGATGCCGGAGACGAATTCGAAGCCCTGGACCAGCGCGTCGACGAACTCGCGCACCGCCGGCACCAGCCCGCGGCGCGACGCGAACACGGCCTGCACCACGCTGTACGGCAGCGTGTATCCGGGCAGCACGGCCTCCAGCGCGCCCTGCTGCAGGTGGGAGGCGACCAGGTGCAGCGGCACCAGCCCGATGCCGACGCCGGCCAGCACCGCCTGGCGCAGCGTGGCCAGGTCGTCGGTGGCCAGGCGCGGCGTATGCGACACCGACACGTCGCGGCCGTCGGGGGCCTTGAAGGTCCAGCTGTAGCGGTCGCCCGCCTGCGCCATGGATACGGTCGGCAGCGCCGACAGATCCTCGATCGTGGCCGGCCGGCCGTGGCGGGCGAGGAATTCCGGCGAGGCCACCAGCGTCGACGCCGCGCCCGCCAGCGGGCGGACCACCAGTTCGGAGTTCTCGAACGGCGGCTGGCGCACCCGCAGCGCCACGTCGAAGCCCTCCTCCACCACGTCGACCCGGCGCGAGGTGGCCTCCAGGTGCACGCGCACCAGCGGATAGCGGACCTGATAGGCGATGAGGATGTCGGTGACGTTGCTTTGCAGCAACCCGACCGGGCAGCTGACCCGGATCAGCCCCTGCGGCTGCGAAGAGGTGCGGTCGATGGCATCCTGCGCGGCGCGCGCCTCGGCCGCCACCGCGGCGCAGTGCTGGTAATAGGTGTGGCCGATGTCGGTGAGCGAAACCTTGCGGGTGGTGCGGTTCAGGAGGCGCACGCCCAGTTCGCGTTCCAGGCTGGCGATGCGCCGGCTCAGCTTGGACACCGGCATGCCGAGCGCGCGCGCCGCGGCCGAATAACCGCCGTGCTCGACCACCTTGGAGAACAGGAACATGTCGTTCAGATCTTGCATGGCGGTCACCATTATTCCATTCGTGGAAATATAAATTCCATCCGTCGCTATTCTATCCGGATTGTTGCCCATATATCGTAGCTCCATAGACAACACGACCTGTTTTCCACGGAGCCACCATGAACATCCTGCAAGTCGATTCCAGCGCGTCGGGCGCGCTGTCCGTTACGCGCGAACTGACCGCCGCCGTCGCCCAGGCGCTGCTGGCGGCCCATCCCGGCGCCAGGCTCACGCACCGCGACCTCGTCGCGCAGGCGCCGGCCCATCTCGACAACGCGCTGCTGCAATCGCTGCGGCCGCAGCCCGGCGTGGCGCTGTCCAGCGACCCGGCCTTCCTCAAGGAAGTGGCCTACACCGACACGCTGCTGAACGAATTCCTGGAAGCCGACGTGGTGGTGGTCGGCGCGCCGATGTACAACTTTTCGGTGCCGTCGCAGCTAAAGGCCTGGATCGACCGCCTGGCGCAGGCCGGCAAGACCTTCCGCTACACCGCCGAAGGCCCGCAGGGCCTGGCCGGCGGCAAGCGCGTGATCATCGTCTCTTCGCGCGGCGGCATGTATGCCGGCACCAAGTTCGAGCAGCTGATGGACCACCAGGAAGCGTACCTGCGTGCCGTATTCGGCTTCTTCGGCATCACCGACGTCGAAATCGTGCGCGCCGAAGGCGTGGGCATGGGACCCGAAGCGCGCGAAAAGGCGCTCGCGCTGGCCCGCGACCAAAGCCGCGGCTATGCAAAGGCCGCGTAGGAGTACCGACCCCTGCGCGCTTCGCGCGCCCAGAAGAAAGGCCCCCCTACGCGCTTCGCGCGCCCGGAAGAAAGGCCCACCCCTACGCGCTTCGCGCGCCCCTCAAGGGGCGATGCGCGCGGACCGGCGGAGCCGGATCCGCCGCATCCTGGATGGCGGCGCGGAGGCGGCCAGCGGAGCTAGTGGCCTGGTCCTGCCACCAGCAGCAGCAGGCCGGCGATGACCAGCGCCGCGCCGATCTTTTCGCGCGCGCTGGTCGTTTGCGCGAAGAAGCGGCGCGACACCATCTGGGCGAACAGGACTTCGATCAGCCCCAGCGTGCGCACGTTGATCGCCACCGTGAGGGCGAAGCCGATGAACCAGCATTGGGACGCGAAGGCGCCCATGAAGCCGGCCGTCAGCGACGAGCGCCACACGCGCAGGCTGCCGACCAGCGCGTCGCGGCGGAACACGCCCAGCACGACCACCAGCATCAGCGTCTGCATGGCCAGGCTCCACACCAGCGCGGTCGACGACCGGATCAGCGGCGTGCCGGTTTCCAGCGCCAGGATGGCGCCGCGGAACCCCACGGTCGACAAGGCGAAGAAAGCGCCCGAGGCGATGCCCAGCAGCGGCGCCTGCCAGCCGCCGCCGGCCAGCGAGCCGGCGCCCGGTTTCAGCGACATCGTGATCACGCCCGCAGTGGCGGTCAGCACCGCCAGCGCGCCCAGCGGCGTGAGCGGATCGCCCAGCACCGCCACCGCGAAGATCGCCAGCTGCACCGGCTCGGTTTTCACATAGACGGTGCTTAGCGCGAAGCTGCGCAGCTGCATCGTGGCCAGCATCAGTACCGTGCCGATCACCTGGGTGACCGCGCCGCCCGCCACGAAGGCCAGGAACGAGGCATTGGGCGCGGGCACCTGCTGGCCGCCGGCCACGGCATTGACCAGCAGGAACAGCAACGCGAACGGAAAACCGTACAGGAAGCGGACCTGCGCCGCGCCCACCGTGCCGAGCGTCTCGGTCAGGCGGTGCTGCATGGTGTTGCGCGCCGTCTGGGCGGCGGCGGCGATCAGCGTGGCGGGAATCCACAGCAGCGAGATGTCCAAGGCGGCGGTCCGGGGGGCAAAAACGGAAACAGGCGATGATACGCCGGCCGTCCCGGGCCCGGGAAAACCCCCGCCGGCGCCGGGATGTGGCGGCCGGCCAACAAAGCGTCCCGCCGCAATGGTGGTTTTTTGTTAGAAATAAGCCGTCCGTCAGGCGTCCACATAGACTATGTGCACTCTCTAAGCCCGGATTTCGCGCGGCCTCCCGACGGGCCGGAAGCCGCCGCCGGGCGCCTTGTGGACGACATCTTGAAACCCGCTTTTTTCGTGCGCCTGGCCTTCGCGGCCGGCCTCGGTCTCGCCCTTGCCGCCGCGGCCCGCGCCGCCCCCGCCCCCATCATCGTCCTGAACTCGCTCGACGCCTCCGTCAGCGTGGTCGATCCCGTCAGTTTCAAGGAACTGCGCCGCATTCCCACCGGCAAGGAGCCGCATCACCTGTACCTGACGCCGGACGACAAATCGGTGATCGTGGCCAATGCGCTGAGCGATTCGCTCACCTTCATCGACCCGCATACCGCCACCGTCCAGCGCACCGTGACCGGCATCTCCGATCCCTACCAGCTGCGCTTCTCGCCCGACATGAAGTGGTTCGTGACGGCCGCCAACCGGCTCGACCACATCGACATCTACCGCTGGGAGCCCGCCGCGCCGATGCCATTCAGGCTGGCCAGGCGGATCGCCGCGCCCAAGACGCCCAGCCACCTGACCATCGACAGCAGGAGCACCACCGTCTACGCCTCGCTGCAGGACAGCGACCAGCTGATCGCGATCGACCTGGCCACGCAGCAGCCGCGCTGGATCATTCCGGTGGGCAAGACGCCGGCCGACGTCTTCATCACTCCCGACGACAAGACACTGCTGGTGGCGCTGACCGGCGACAGCTACGTCGAGATCTACGACCTGACCGTTTCGCCCGCGCGGCTGGTGCAGCGGCTCAAGACCGACGCCGGCGCCCATGCCTTCCGCGCCCAGGGCGACGGCCGCCACGTGTTCGTCAGCAACCGCGTGGCCGACACCATCAGCCGCATCGATTTCGTGAGCCGCACCGTGGTCGACCACTATCCGGCGCCTGGCGGTCCCGACTGCATGGACGTGCTGGCCGACGGCAAGACCATCCTGGTCACCTCGCGCTGGGCGCGCAAGCTGACCATGATCGACACCCGGAACCGCCGCGTGGAGCGCCAGGTCAAGGTGGGCCGCTCGCCGCACGGCGTATGGACGCTGGACCATGCGCCGCGCTAGCCTGCTGGCCGCGGCCGTGCTGGCCGCCGGTTCCGTCGCCGCCGCCCCGGCCCCCGCGCCGGCCGCCTGCGCCAAGCCGGTCTACCTGACCTTCGACACCGGCCACATGGGCGTGGCCGACCTGATCGCCCAGGTGCTGGACCGCCAGCATGTGCATGCCACCTTCTTCCTGGCCAACGAACCGGCGCGCGGCGGCGGCAGCAGCCTGGACGACCACTGGGCCGCCTGGTGGCGCGCGCGGGCGGCCGAAGGCCATGCCTTCGGCTCGCACACCTACGACCATGTGTACTGGCAGGGCGACGCCGGCGCCGACACCTTCCGCTTCAAGCCGCAGTTCGGCGCCGCGGCCGGCAAGC
Source organism: Pigmentiphaga soli (assembly GCF_039541095.1). Taxonomy (NCBI): domain Bacteria; kingdom Pseudomonadati; phylum Pseudomonadota; class Betaproteobacteria; order Burkholderiales; family Alcaligenaceae; genus Pigmentiphaga; species Pigmentiphaga soli. The sequence goes on along the minus strand of NZ_BAABFO010000013.1, from coordinate 86,226 downwards.
GCGAAACGTGGAACATCGACCGCTACTGCGCCGAGCTCGACCAGTCGGCGGACCGCTTCCGGGCGATGACCGGCCAGGCGATGCTGCCGCTGTTCCGCGCCCCGGGCGGCAAGACCTCGCCCGCCCTGCTGCGCGCGGTCGAGCAGCGCTGCGGCTACCGCCATGTCGGCTGGGCCGACGCCGGCTTCCTGGGCGACGAACTGCCCAGCGACCGCTACCCGAACGCCACGCTGCTGCAACGCGCTTTGCGCAACATCAAGGCCGGCGATATCCTGATGGCCCACCTGGGCATCTGGTCGCGCCGCGATCCGTGGGCCCCGGCCGTGCTGGAGCCGCTGATCGCCGGCCTCAAGCAGAAGGGATTCTGTTTCGCCACCCTGGCCGAGCATCCGGCCTACCGCGATTGGCTCGCGTCCCATCCTCGCCGCTGACCATGGACACGTTCGTCGACGTTTTCTCGCAATGCCAGCAATGGTTGTTCGAAACGGTGGTGCAGCCGGCGATGTTCCACCTGGGCCTGAGCAATCTGATCGAAGACGGCTTCGACGCCACCATGTGGCTGCTGGCCGGGCTGGTGCAGATCGCCATCATGGTGGCCGTGTTCGCGCCGCTGCAGCGCTGGCGGCCGGCGGAGGCGCTGCACGACCACGCCTCGGTGCGGGTCGACGTGCTGTACACCGCGATCCACACGCTGGGGCTGTTCCGGGTATTCCTTTTCTTCACCACCGAGCCGCTGGCCGACGCGCTGTTCGGCCGGCTGCACGTGCTGGGCATCGAGGAATTGCAGCTGGACGGGCTGTGGCCCGGCGTGACCGACGTGGCCTGGGTCAGCCTGCTGATCTATCTGCTGGTGTTCGACCTGATCGATTATCTGTTCCACCGCGCCGAGCACCGCTTCGAATGGATGTGGGCGCTGCACGCCGTGCACCACAGCCAGCGCCAGATGACGCTGTGGAGCGACAACCGCAATCACCTGCTGAGCGACCTGATGCGCGATACGGTGGTGGTGGCGGTATCGCACCTGATCGGCGTGCCGCCGGGGCAGTTCGTGGCGGTCGTGATCCTGGGCCGCCTGGTGGAAAGCTTTTCGCATGCCAATGTGCGCCTGGCCTTCGGCCGCCTCGGCCAGCGCCTGCTGGTCGGGCCGCGCTTCCACCGCCACCACCACGCGATTGCCGAATCGCACGCGCCCGGGCAGGCCCCCGCCCGCCCCTATGGCTGCAATTTCGCGGTGCTGTTCCCCATATGGGACATCCTGTTCCGCACCGCCGATTTCCACGGCGACTACGGCCCCACCGGCATCGTCGACCAGCAGCCCGACCGCGGCGGCCGCGACTACGGACGCTCGTTCCTGAGCCAGCAGTGGCTGGGCATCTTGCGTCTGCTAGGCCGCGGATAACCCGCCAGGCGCGGGCGCCGCCCATCCAGGGCACAGCGGATCCGCTCCGCCGGCCCGCCAGTGCCGCCCCTTGGGGGGACGCGCGAAGCGCGTAGGGGGAATCAACCTTTGGGCCAGGCGAATAGCGTCAGGGTGTATTCGGACAATTGGTAGCCCATGTCGGCGGCGATCTGCTGCAGCCGGGCCTCGATCTGCGGATCGTAGAACTCCTTGACCTCGCCTGTTTGCGTGCACACCAGGTGGCCGTGGTGGCGTTCGCCGTCGTTGAGTTCGTAGACCGCCTTGCTGCTGCCCAGCTGGCTGCGCTTGAGCAGCCCGGCGTGCTCGAACTGCGTGAGGACACGGTAGACGGTGGCCAGCCCCATCTCCACGCCGGCCGCCACCAGCTGCCGGTAGACATCTTCGGCGCTCAGGTGCCGCTGCTCGCTGCTGCGGAAGACGTCGAGGATCTTCAGCCGCGGGAAAGTGACCTTCAGGCCGCTGCCCTTCAGCTCGTTCGAATCCGAAGCCATGCGCGTTCTCCAGGAGCCAATGCCGGTAGTGTAGACGGTTGGCGCGCGTCCGGGCAGTCGCCTGGCGCGATCGCCTACAATCGGCGGGCCTTCCGTTCCCGCTTCTCCTCCCCCACGCCATGACCGTCCAGCCTGCCGAGCCCCGTTCCTCCGTGTTTTCCGCCGACGGCGCCGGGGCGATCGCGGGCGTGCTGCTGGTGGCCGCCAATCTGCGCGCGCCGCTGACCGGCGTCGGGCCGCTGCTGGGCCAGATCCGCGAATCGACGGGCCTGAGCGCGGCCGCGGCGGGGTTCCTCAATACGTTGCCGATCGCCGTGTTCGCCCTGTTTTCCCTGGTGGCCGCGGCCGCCGGCCGCCGACTGGGCATCGAGCGCGCGCTGTTCCTGGCCATGGTGCTGCTGGCCGCCGGCATCGCGCTGCGGTCGCTGCCGGGGCTGGCATGGCTGTACGGCGGCACGCTGCTGCTGGGCGTGGCGATCGGCATCGGCAACGTGATCCTGCCGTCCGTGGTCAAGCGCGATTTCGCGCGCCGCATCGGCACGCTGACCGGCATGTACGCGATGGTCATGACCTTCGCGGCCGGGATGGCGGCGGGGCTGGCCGTGCCGCTGGCCCAGGCGCTCGCGGGCGGCTGGCGCCGCGCGCTGGACTGCTGGTGCGTGCTGGCCGCGGCCGCGGCGCTGGCCTGGCGCCGCCGCGCGCGCCAGTCGCCTCCGCCGCCGGCCGCGCATGCCGCCTCGCACGCGGCGCCGGTGTCGGTGTGGCGCTCGCCGATCGCCTGGCAGGTCACGCTATTCATGGGCATCCAGGCGCTCAATTTCTACACGCTGGTGGCATGGCTGCCATCCATGGTGTCGGAGATCGGCATCGGCGCGGCGGCCGCCGGATGGCTGTTGGCGATGATGCAGATGACGGCGCTGCTGGCCAGCGTGCTGGTGCCGCTGATGCTGGCGCGGATCAGCGACCATCGCCGGCTGGCGCTGGGCGTCTCGCTGCTGTGCATGGCCTGCTTCGCCGGCCTGGCGCTGACGCCAGGCTGGACGCTGGCATGGATCGCGCTCAGCGGCCTGGCGCTCGGCTGCAGCCTGGTGCTGAGCCTGGCCTTCATCGGGCTGCGGGCCGCCAATGCGCAGCAGGCGGCCGCGCTGTCGGGCATGGTGCAAGGGCTCGGCTACCTGATCGCCGCCGCCGGGCCGGTGGTGTGCGGCCTGTTGCGCGACCATACGGGCTCGTGGCAGGCCACGCTGTGGCTGATGGCGGCGCTGGCGGCGGTACAGGGCTGGGCGTCGTTCCAGGCCGGCCGCCGGCGCTTCGTGGGCCAGGCCTAACCCAGCGCGTCGGCGATCAGCGCCAGCAGCCGGTTCACGTCCACCGGCTTGGTCAGGTAGCTGTCGAAACCGTGCGCCAGCGCCTCGTCGCGGTCGAAGGCGGCGCCGCGCCCGGTCACGGCGATCAGTACCATGCCGTCCAGGTGGGACATGTCGCGGATCATGCGGGCCACGTCCAGTCCATTGGGGGCCGGCATGTCGATGTCGAGCACCACCACCGACGGCTCCCAGGCCAGCGTGACTTCCATCGCCGCCGAGCCGCCGCCCACGAAACGGACGTCGTAGTGCTCGCTGCAGGCTTCCGCCAGCGCTTCGGCGCCGCTGACGTAGTCGTCGACGATCAGGACGCGTCGACGCGAATCTTGGTTCAACTCCAGGCTCCTCCGGCAATGGATCTTCTCGTGTCCCCGCCACCGGGGCGAACGGGAGTCGCAATTCGCATGCCCGCACCGGCAGCCGTTGCCGCGGGCCGGCCGCCGGCGGCGACATCTTAACCAAACTGGCCGGATCCGGCCGGCCGGCGTTACACCATGCAAATCGTTGGACGAAGCCCGCGCCGCGGCGCGCTTCGCCGCCGCGGCCGGCATGGGAGAATCCGTGCTGCACGGCGGCGGGGGCCGCTGCGCGGGCGGTGCGCAAACGGAGGAGATCCATGGCGGAACACGGCGGTACGAGCGACCTGATCAACGTGGTGATACTGCTCGGCGCGGCCGTGGTGGCGGTGCCGCTGTTCCGCCGCCTCGGGCTCGGCTCGGTGCTGGGCTACCTGGCCGCGGGGCTGGTCATCGGCCCCTTCGGCATCGGCGTGTTCAGCGATCCGGCCGCCATCCTGCACGTGGCCGAACTGGGCGTGGTGATGTTCCTGTTCATCATCGGGCTGGAAATGCGGCCGTCGCGCCTGTGGAGCCTGCGGCACGAGATCTTCGGGCTGGGCGCGGCCCAGGTGGCCGTGTGCGGCGCGGCGCTCACCGGCGTGGGCCTGCTGGCCGGCCTGCCGCTGCCGGCGGCGTTCATCGGCGGCGCGGGTTTCGTGTTGACCTCGACCGCGGTGGTCATGCAGATGCTGGCCGAGCGCAACGTGCTGGGGCGCCCGGCCGGGCAGCAGATCGTGGCCGTGCTGCTGTTCGAAGACCTGCTGATCGTGCCGCTGCTGGCGGTGGTCGCCGTCATGGCGCCGATGGCGCCCCATGCCGAACCGTCGTCGCGCTGGATCGGCGTCGGCATGGGGCTGTCGGCGCTGGCGGCGCTGTTCGCCGCCGGCCTGTGGCTGCTCGATCCGCTGTTCCGCATCCTGGCGCGCTCCAAGGCGCAGGACGTGATGACCGCGGCGGCGCTGCTGGTGGTGCTGGGCGCCGCCTTGCTGATGCAGGCGGGCGGCCTGTCGATGGCGATGGGCGCCTTCGCGGCCGGCGTGCTGCTGTCGGAGTCCAGCTTTCGCCACCAGCTGGAGGCCGAGGTCGAGCCCTTCCGCGGCCTGCTGCTGGGCCTGTTCTTCCTCGGCGTCGGCATGTCGCTGGACGTGCGCACGGTGGCGGCGCACTGGGCTTTCATCCTCGGCGGCGTGGCGGCGATGATGGCGGCCAAGTCGGCCTGCATCTACCTGGTGGCCCGCCTGCTGCGCAGCAGCCACGCCGATGCGCTAGACCGCGCCGTGCTGATGGCGCAGGGCGGCGAATTCGCCTTCGTGCTGTATGCGGCCGCGGCGGCGGCCGGCGTGATCGCCGACCCGGTGCGGGCCGACCTGACCGCCATCGTGGTGCTGTCGATGGCGCTCACGCCGCTGGCGGCGGCCGCGCAGCGCCGGCTGGCGCGGCCGACGGCGCCGTCGGCCGAAGGACTGGAGACGGCCCAGGGCGTGCGCGACAGCGTGCTGGTGATCGGCTTCGGCCGTTTCGGGCAGATCGCCACGCAGAACCTGCTGGCCGCCGGCGTGCCGGTCACGCTGATCGAAACCAGCACGCAGGCGATCCGCGATTCCTGGGATTTCGGCTTCAAGGTCTATTACGGCGACGGCACGCAGCTGCACGTGCTGCGCGCCGCCGGCGCCGGGACGGCCAAGGCCATCCTGGTCTGCGTCGACCACCCGGAAACGGCCGACCGCATCGTGCAGCTGGCGAAGTCGGAATTTCCCCATGCTCGCCTGCTGGTGCGGGCGCGCGACCGCGAACACGCGCTGGCGCTGGTGGCGGCCGACGTCGATTACCAGGTGCGCGAGACCTTCGAATCGGCGATGGCCTTCGGGCATGCGGCGCTGCTCGCCCTCGGCCGCTCGCGGCAAGAGGCCGACCGGCTGTCGGCCGACGTCAGGGAGCGCGACGCCGAACGCTTTCGCCTGGAGATCGCCGGCGGCATCTATGCCGGCCGGTCGATGGTCCGCTTCAACGTCGAACAGCGGGTGGATCCGCCCTGACGCCGTCCGCCTCGTGCTCCGGACTGGGCGACGATACCGCCGGCGCGGCCGCATTGCCCGAGGGCTGGCTGCCGCCCCGCGTGCCTTCCCCCTTTTTCCCGTCCCCGTCTTCTTCGCCTTGCAATGGCCCGGTACTGGCCCGCAGCCTGGGCAGGCCCAGCGGATACTCGCGGGCGATGAAATCGATCAGCGCCTCGCGCAGCAGGCAGCGCAGGTCGAAGGCATCGCCCGAATTGCCGGCGCTGACCAGGAAGCGCACCTGCATCGCCCGCTCGTCGGCGTCGGTCACCTGCACCACCGCGACCCGTCCGTCCCATTGCTTGGCCGACTTGCAGACCCGTTCGAACTCGGCCCGCAGCGGGGCCAGCGGGACCGAGAAATCGAGCCACAGGAATACGGTGCCCAGCAGCGTGGCCGAATTGTGGGTCCAGTTTTCGAACGGGTTTTCGATGAACCACTGCAGCGGCACGATCATGCGGCGTTCGTCCCAGATCCTGACTACCACGAAGGTGCCGGTGATTTCCTCCACCCTGCCCCATTCGCCGTTGACGATCAGCACGTCGTCGATGCGGATCGGCTGGGTGAAGGCGATCTGCAGGCCGGCGATGAAGTTGCCCAGCACCGGGCGCGCGGCGATACCGGCGACCAGGCCGGCCACCCCGGCCGAGGCCAGCAGGCTGGCGCCGAACTGGCGCGCCCCGGGCAAGGTCAGCAGCACGAACGCCAGCCCGAGCAGGCCGATGATGAAATGCGCGCTGCGCGCCAGCACGCGGGTCTGCGTCAACAGCCGCCGGGCTTTCAGATTGTCGGCCACGTCATAGGGATTGAGCTCGATCACGGTCGTGCTGACGGCTTCCACGCAGGCATGCGCCAGCCAGGTCAGCGCGACGATCAGCGCCACGGTAACGATGTAGGACACTCCCTCCACATAGCGCAGGTCTTCCGGCGCGCCGGTCAGCACGATCCGCATCGCGAACAGGACGACCACCGTCTGGCTGGCGCGGAATGCCGTGCGGGTGGCCGCCAGCACGAAGGGGCGGCGGTGGGCGACGCGGCGCAGCACCTCGATGCCGATCCGGTGGGCGGCCAGCGCGATCGCGATGGCCACCACCATGGCGACAAGCAGAATGGCCCACGGCCGCAGCGGTTCGGGAAGGAAGTCGAGATCGAGGAAGGAAGTCATGGGCAGCGTGAAAGGGGAATAAAAGAACGGGACAGGCCCGGACCGGCCCTGGTTCGCGGCCAGACGTGAAATTGCTTTTCGTGCCGCGCCGCCTCGCAGCCGTTGGTTACAACCATCGCTTGCGCGGCCATTGGGAAACGCTCACGCTCGGACCACAGGCCGGCACCGCCAAGGACGCATCCGTCAGACGGCACGCGCAGGCCGCACCGCTGGGGAGAAAAACGGCCATGTGGATTCTTCTGCTCATCCCGTTCGTCGGGCTGCTGTGGGTGCCATTCTATAACCGGGAACTGCCCGACCTGCTGGGCTTCCCATTTTTCTACTGGTACCAGCTGCTGTGGGTGCCGGTCACCGCCTTCCTGACCTGGCTGGTCTACCGCGGGCATCCGGAACGGGAGGAACGGCAATGATCGGCCAAATCAACTGGACCGCGCTCGGCGTCTTCCTGTTCTTCTTCGCGCTCGTGACGGTGATGGGCTTTGCCGCCAGCCGCTGGCGCGGCCGCGGCAACGTGGCCGCCCATCTGGACGAATGGGGCCTGGGCGGCCGCAGCTTCGGGCCGTGGATCACCTGGTTCCTGGTGGGCGGCGATTTCTACACCGCCTATACCGTGATCGCGGTCCCGGCGCTGGTCTATGCGGTGGGCGCCTACGGCTTCTTCGCGCTGCCCTACACCATCCTGGTCTATCCGATCGTGTTCACCATCATGCCGCGCCTGTGGAAGGCGGCCCATGCGCAAGGGCACGTGACGGCGGCCGACGTGGTCTACGGCCGCTACCGCTCGCGTCCGCTGGAGCTGGCCATCGCGCTGACCGGCGTGCTGGCGACCATGCCGTACATCGCGCTGCAGCTGGTCGGCATGGGCGTGGTCATCAAGGCGCTCGGGCTGACGGGCGAACTGCCGCTGGCGGCGGCCTTCGTCATCCTCGCGCTGTACACCTATTCGGCCGGGCTGCGGGCGCCGGCGCTGATCGCCTTCGTGAAAGATCTGATGATCTACATCGTGGTGCTGGTGGCCGTGGTGCTGGTGCCCAGCCGGCTGGGCGGCTACGGCGCGGTGTTCGACGCCGCCGGCCAGGCCTTCGCGGCCAAGGGGGGCGCCACCGGCCTCTTGCTGTCGCCGGCGCAGTTCCTGCCCTATGCCTCGCTGGCGCTGGGCTCGGCGCTGGCGGCCTTCATGTATCCGCACACGCTGACCGGCATCTTCGCCGCCCGCAGCGCCGACACCATCCGCAGGAATGCCGTCTTCCTGCCGGCCTATACGCTGCTGCTCGGGCTGATCGCGCTGCTCGGCTACATGGCCCATGCCGCCCACCTGACCCTGCAAAGCAACAACGACGTGGTGCCGGCGTTGTTCAACGCGCTGTTCCCGTCGTGGTTCGCCGGCTTCGCCTTCGCCGCCATCGCCATCGGCGCGCTGGTGCCGGCGGCGGTCATGTCGATCGGCGCGGCCAATCTGTTCACGCGCAACTTCTGGAAAGCCTATGTGCATCCGGATGTTACGCCCGCCGGCGAGGCGGCGGTGGCCAAGATCGTATCGCTGGTGGTGAAAGTAGGCGCGCTGATCTTCATCCTGTTCCTGCCCACCCAGTTCGCGCTCGACCTGCAGCTGCTGGGCGGCGTATGGATCCTGCAGACCTTCCCCGCCGTGGTGTTCGGCCTGTTCAACAATCGCTTCCGCAGCCCGGCGCTGCTGGCGGGGTGGGTCGTGGGGCTGGCGGGCGGCACCTGGCTGGCGTATGCCGACGGAGTGAAGCCGGTGCACACGATGGTGCTGGCGGGCGGTTCGTACACCGTGTACACCGGGCTGCTGGCGCTGGTGGCCAATATCGTGGTGGCGGTCGTGGTGCAGCTTGTCCACGGTCTCGTGGCGCCGCAGGCGCGTCCCGCCGCTGCCGGGCCACGGGGCTAAAGCCCCAGCGCTTCTTTCAACAAGGCCACCCGGGGATTGGGCGGCCCTTTGCGGAAGATCAGCGCCACCACGCTGGAAGGCGGCTCGGGCGCGACGCGCACCTGCCTGACCGAGCCCGCCCGCAAGGCGCTGCGCTGAAGCAGCGCCACGTCCGGAACGATGCCGATGCCCAGGCCGGCGGCCACGAACTGGACGCCGGTGGTCGGGCTGGTCGATTCGATCACCGGCGTGGGAACGGGTACCCCGGCGTGCGTGAAGCAGTCCTCGATCAGCTTGCGGCCCATCGATCCTTCCACCGGCATCACCCAGGCTTCCTGGGCCAGGCGGGCCCAGTCCACGCGCCGGGCGCGGACGAGCGGATGTTCCGTGGACGCGACGACGGCGAACTGCACCTCGAACAGATTGACGTATTCGAACAGGCCCGCATCGGATTCCAGCATCCGCAGCGGGAAGGTGGTGATCAGCGCATCGAGCTCGCCGCGCTGGAGCGCCTGGATCAGGGCAGGCACCCGTTCCTCCGTCAATTGCACCCGCACGGGTAGCTCACTTTTCGCCAGCCTTGCGATCACGTCGCGCAAATAGGTTTGCGCCACGAACGGCGGGGCGCCGATCCGGATCTTGGCCGCGAAGCGGGCGGCCGTCGCGGCCTCGGCGCGAAGATGGGCGAGCTCTTCCAGCAGCGACGTGGCGCCGCGAAGCACCACCTCCCCTTGCGCGGTCGTCGTCAGGCCGCGCGCCGTGCGCGAGAACAGCGCAAAGCCGAACGCACTTTCGATTTCGGTCAGCGCCTTGCTGACCGCCGGCTGCGTCAGGTTGAGCGCCTGGCTCGCCGCCCGCAGGCTGCCGGTGGCCTGTACTTCCTTCAGCAGGCGCAGGTGGCGAAAACGCAGCTTGGCGACCAGGTGGTCGGGTTCGGTCGATTCGGCCATCGCGCATATCAAAAATAAAGTTATCGCTGTATGAAAATATATTCCTTTTCTATTTATGGCAGTTCGATATTCTTCTCCTCATTACAAAAGCACGACGAGGAGACGACATGGAACGCCGCACTTTCTGCCTGGGCGCCTTGGGCGCACTGGGCGCCAACCTGATATTCGACGCCACGGCCCGGGCGGCTCAGCCCTATCCGTCGCGAGCCGTGCACATCGTCGTCCCCTACGCCGCCGGCGGCGGGCCCGACATCATGGTGCGGCAGTTCGCCCCCGGGCTCGGCTCGGCGCTGGGCCAGCCCATCGTGGTCGAGAACAAGGTCGGCGCGGGCGGCGTGCTGGCTGCCCAGTACGTTGCCCAGGCGGCGCCCGACGGCTACACCGCGCTGCTGGGCTCGAATTCGCACCTGATCCAGAAGGCATTGCAGCCGAGCCTGATGTTCGATCCGGTCAACGATTTCCTGCCGGTCACCCTGATCGCCACCTCGCCCACCGTGCTGGTGGTGTCCGCCAGTTCGCCCTACCGCACCGTGCAGGACCTCATTGCCGCATTGCAGGCCGGCACCAGGAAGCTGAATTTCGCTTCCGGCGGCATCGGGTCGGGCGCGCACCTGGGCGGCGCCACCTTCGTGTCGCTGCTGAAGGCCGATGCGGTGCACGTTCCGTTCAAGGGCTCGGTGGAGATTCCGCTCTCGCTCCTGCGCGGCGAGACGGACTTCGCCTTCGCCATCGCGGGAACCGCCATTCCCCAGGTCAAGAGCGGCAAGCTGCGCGCCCTGGCCGTGACCAGCCGCGACCCGCTGGCCGAGCTCCCCGGCGTTCCGCCGCTGCACGACATCCTGCACAGCGACCTGGCGATCCAGGAATTCTGGTTCGGCGTGTGGCTGCCCCGCAAATCGCCCGCCGAGGCGGTCGGCAGGCTCTACGACGCGGCGACGGCGGCGCTCAAGGACGCCTCGGTCCGGAGCATGTTCGAAGCGGCCGGAAACCGCGTGATCAAGAGCGACAGCCCCGAAGACGACGCGGCCTTCGTGCGCAGCGAATACCGCAAGTGGGCCGACATCATCAAACTTACCGGCATCACCGCCGGCTGACCGGGAGCGCTCATGTCGAAGCCGCTCGAAGGCGTGCGCGTGCTGGACCTGTCGCACGTCATCGCTGGCCCCCTCACCTCCTTCTACCTGGCGCAGCTGGGCGCCGAAGTCATCAAGGTGGAACCGCCGCTGGCGGGCGAGGTGATGCGGTCGATGAAAGACGGGGCCGACACCGACACGCCCACCGGGTTCGCCGCCATCAACGCCGGCAAGCAATCGCTGGCGCTGGACATCAGGACGCCGCAAGGGGCCGGACTGATACGCAGCCTGGCCGCATCGGCCGACGTGTTCATAGAGAACTTCCGGCCCGGCGTGGTGGCGCGCTACGGGCTGGACTACGCGTCGATCAAGGCCGTCAGGCCGGACATCGTCTACTGCTCCATCTCGGGCTTCGGCCAGCAAGGGGACTGGTCGCAGCGCGGCGCCTACGACCATGTCGTGCAGGCCCTGACCGGCATGATGATGATGTCGGGGGAAGGCGATGACGCCCCGCCCCTCAAGGTGGGTTTTCCCGTCATAGACGTGGCGGTCGGCATGCTGGGCGCGCTGGCCGTGGTTTCGTCGCTGCACCGCAGGTCGCGCGACGGCGCCGGCCAGTACATCGACGTCTCCATGGTCCAGGCCTCGCTGATGCTGATGTACCCGAATACCTGCGCCTACCTGACCGACGGCACGCCCACGCGCCGGGTCGGCAATCGCGGCTACACGGGCAGCCCCGCGGCCGACACCTACCGGTGCGAGGACGGCTGGCTGGCGGTCGCGGCCAACACGCCGGCCCAGTTCCGCAAGCTGACCGCCGTCCTCGGGATCGAAGAATTGTGCGACGACCCCCGGGCGCTCGACCTTGCCGCCTTCAATGCGCCCAGCGGGTTCGTGGTCCCGAACGACCGCGGCTACGTGGTCGAGCGGCTGCGGCTGGCCTTTGCGGCCGGCAGCGCGGCGCGGCTGGAAGCGCGGCTGAGCCAGGCGGGCGTGCCCGCGGCCCGGGTCAGAAAGCTTGAGGAATTCCTCCAGGAAGTCGATGCCACGGGCTGCGTGAACCTGCCAGACTACCGCTTCCGCCAGGGCGGGAGCGAGGTGCGGACCCGGGGCATCGGTTTCCATTTCGATCAGGATGGCGGCCCCACCCCGGCCGGCGCGCCTGCGGTGGGCCAGGGCACCTACGCCATATTGGCCCGGGCGGGCCTGGATGACCGGGCCATCGCCGAACTCGAGCGCGCCGGCGTCATCCGGACACATACCGAGGCGGCCGCGCCGCTGGCCCCCTGACGATTTCGATAACCCGGAGAATCCATGACACAACTTCTGCAAGGCCGCATCGCCATCGTGACCGGAGCCGGACGCGGCCTGGGCCGTTCCCATGCGCTCGAACTCGCGCGCCATGGCGCCAGGGTGCTGGTCAACGACAAGGGTGCCGAGCGTCCGGATTCCGACGCGCAGGCCGTCGTGGACGCCATCCGCGCGGCCGGCGGCGACGCCTGCGCGCACGGCGCCGACGTGACCGATCCGCAGCAGGTGCAGGCGATGGTGCAGTCGGCGGTCGCGCGGTGGGGCCGGGTCGATATCCTGGTGAACAATGCCGGCATCCTGCGCGACAAGACCTTCGCCAAGATGAGCCTGGAGGAATTCAGGCTGGTGATGGAGGTTCACCTGATGGGCTCGGTGCACTGCACCCACGCGGTCTGGAACGCCATGCGCGAGCAGAACTACGGGCGGATCGTGATGACGACCTCCTCCTCCGGCCTCTACGGCAACTTCGGACAGGCCAACTACGGCGCGGCGAAGATGGCGCTGGTCGGCCTGATGCAGACCCTGGCCCTGGAGGGCGAGCGGTATGGCGTGCGCGTGAACTGCCTGGCTCCCACGGCCGCCACGGCCATGACCGAAGGCCTGCTCGACCCGGAGGCGCTGGCCATGCTCGCGCCCGCGTCGGTCAGCCCGGCCGTGGTCGCCCTCGTCGCGGAAAACGCCCCGAACCGGACCATCCTGATGGCGGGCGCGGGCAGCTTCGAGCAGGCAAACATCACGATGACCCGCGGCATATGCCTGGGCGAGGCCGAGTTGTCGGCCAACGTCCTGCTCGGCCGTCTGGACGAGGTGGCCGATCGCCAGGGGGAGATCGTTCCCGCCACCGGTTTCGATCAGATGCGCCATGAGATCGCCAAAGCCCGGAGTATGACCTCCCCTGCGCGCTTCGCGCGCCCTCCTGGGGGCGATGCGGGCGGGCCGGCGGAGCCGGATCCGCGGCATCCTGGCTGGCGCAGCGCTGAGTCGTGCGGCGGACCTGTGCGCCATGGAGAATGCTGACATGGCAAGTAGAGAAGTCGTGGTCCTGTCCGGCGTCCGCACGCCCATCGGCAGTTTCGGCAAGAGCCTGAAGGACGTGCCGCCCGTCGCGCTGGCCGCCCAGGTCCTGCGCGCCGCGGTGGAACGGGCGGATATCGACGCCGGCCAGGTGGAGCAGGTCTGCTTCGGCCAGGTCATCAGCACCGAACCGCGCGACCTGTATCTATCGCGGATCGCGGCCATCGAAGGCGGCTGCGGCGAGAACACGCCGGCCTTCAACGTCAACCGCCTGTGCGGCTCGGGCCTGCAAGCCATCGTTTCGGCGGCGCAGTCCATCCTGCTCGGCGACTGCACGGCCGCGGTGGCGGGCGGGGCCGAAAGCATGTCGCGCGCCCCGTACGCCAGTCCGGCGCTGCGCTTTGGCACCCGCATGGGCGACACGGCCATGGTGGACACCCTGCTCGGCGCGCTGCACGACCCGTTCCACCGGGTCCACATGGGCATGACGGCGGAAAACGTGGCCAGGAAGTACGGCATCACGCGCGAAGAACAGGATGCGCTCGCCGTCGAAAGCCATCGCCGCGCGGCGCTGGCCGTTGCCGAGGGCCGCTTCGATGCGCAGCTCGTCCCCGTGTCGGTGCCGGGCCGCAAGGGCAGCGTCACGTTCGCCCATGACGAGCATATCCGCAACGACCTCAGCCCGTCGGACCTCGCCGGACTCCGGCCCGTGTTCGCGCCGGACGACGGCACCGTCACGGCGGGCAATTCATCGGGAATCAACGATGGCGCGGCGGCGCTCGTGCTCATGGAAGGCGCGCGCGCCCGGGCATGCGGCGCGCGGGCCCTGGCCCGGCTGGTGGCCTATGCCCACGCGGGCGTGGATCCGCGCTACATGGGCATCGGCCCGGTTCCCGCCACGCGCGCCGCGCTGGACAAGGCTGGCTTGAGCGTCGGCGATCTCGACGTGGTCGAGTCGAACGAAGCCTTCGCGGCGCAGGCCTGCGCAGTCATCCGCGAACTCGGCCTGGATCCCGCCAAGGTCAATCCGAACGGATCGGGAATCGCCCTGGGGCATCCGGTGGGGGCCACGGGCGCCATCATCACGGTCAAGGCCCTGCACGAACTCCACCGGATCGGCGGCCGGTATGCGCTGGTCACCATGTGCATCGGCGGCGGACAGGGCATCGCCGCCATCTTCGAACGCATCTGAATCATGGCGAGCGATCCTCCCCTCCCCTCGGTCATCGAGCAGTTCGATTCCGTCGAATCGCTGACCCGCTTCGTGGGGCGGCCAGCCATCGTTTCCCAAAGCGTCGTCATCGACCAGGAAATGATCGACCGGTTCGCGCAGCTTACGCGCGATAGCCAGTGGATCCATGTGGACCCGGCGCGCGCGATGGCCGAGTCGCCGTACGGACACACCATCGCGCATGGCTTTCTCGTGCTGTCCCTGCTCACGTACTGGCAGGCGAGCTGCATCGCCTTCCCCCGCGCGGCGATGCTGTTGAACTACGGCTTCGACAGGATCCGGTTCACCGCGCCGGTTCTTTCCGGTTCGCGCGTGGCGGCCCGATTCGCGCTGGCCCAGGTGGCAAAGACCCGGTCCGGCGAGGCCCGCTGTTCCTGGAACGTCACGGTGCAGGCCGAGGATGCGCCGCGGCCATCGGTGCATGCCGATTGGCAGATCATGGTGCGCTACGAGGAATAGCTGCGGCACGATACCGGCATCGCGCTCCCACTGGCGCCATCGCGCGGCGGATGTATGGCTGGCGAAGGCGAATTCCTAACCGAAGCCATAAAGGACTGCGGGGTTGTCCACCAGAATCCGATTGCGTTGCGCTTGGTCCGGCACCCATTCCGCCAGCAGGTCGAATAGCCGGAAGGTATCGGGCTTGTGCGATTCGGTGACATGGGGCCAGTCGCTGCCCCACACCAATCGCTGCGGCGCGATGCCTGCCCATTCGCGCGCGACCGCGTGGGTATCCGCATATGCCGGACCGCCCGAGACCGTATTCAGATAGGCGCCGCTGAGCTTCAGCCATGCGCGCCCATCGACCAGCATGCTTCGCACCAGGTCAAACGCTGGATGGCGCAGTGCGTCGGGACCCGGAGGAAGCCTGCCGAGATGGTCGAAAACCACGGGGCAAGGCAGGCGTGCGATCACCGAGGCGTGTTCGCTTATCTGGGAAGCGAGCAAATGGAGCTGGACATGCCAACCAAGCGGCGCGATGCGATGGGCTATCGGCCCGATCATGTCGGCGCTCGTTGGAGCGACGGATTTGGGGTCGGTCGTGTACAAGGTGAGTCGGACGCCGCGGATGCCTCCGTCATGCAGCGCGTGCAATTGGGCGTCGGATACCTGCGGTGTCACGACGGCAATGCCCCGAGTGCAGTCGCGGCCCAGGCGTTCGATGGCGTCCAGGGTGACGCTGTTGTCCGTACCGTATACCCGCGGCTGGACGACCACGGCGCGCTGCATGCCCAGTCGATGGCGCAGCCGCGCGTAATCGGCGGCCGTGGCGTTGCGCGGCGTGTCCGCCGCATTGGCCGGTGGCGCTTCTTTGAATCTCGCATCGTAAATATGAAAGTGAGAATCGCAGGAATTGGGCGGCGCTGCATTCCGGGGTGACCGGTCGGCCGCGTAATCCGTGACAGCGGCTTGCACAGGGAGCCCCTTAGTCGATCTGGATGTCCCGGTCCTTGAGAAATCGCGACCAGCGCGTGATCTGCGCGTCGACGAAGCGGGCAAACGTGGGCTGATCACTGATGCGGGGAGTAAGGCCGCTGGCGCGCATAAGTTTCTGCACCTCTGGATCCGCCAGAACGGCCTGGGTTTCGCGGTCGATCCGCGACAGGATTTCCGGCGGCGTGCCGCGCGGCACAAAAAGGCCATGCCAGGTTTCCATGACGAAGTCGGGATATCCCAGTTCGACCATCGTCGGCAGTTCGGGCAGATAATCCGCTCGCTCGGGCGAGGTGACCGCCAGTGCGCGAAGCTTGCCTCCCTTGATGGACGCAAGGGTCGAGGTTGGCGCGGCAAAGTAGATGTCGACCTGCCCGCCCATCAGATCCGTGATGGCCTGGCCCCCGCCCTTGTAGGGCACGTGGAGCAGGTTCAGCCCATTGTCCGAAGCAAGCATCTCCCCCGAAAGATGAGCCACGCTTCCTACCCCGGCGGACGCATAGCTCACCTTGCCGGGATTGGCCTTCGCATAAGCCACCAACTCTTTCACCGTTCTCACCGGCAATCGCGGATTCGCCACGAGCACCGTCTCGGCGGTTGCAGTAGACGTCACCGGAACCAGGTCCGTACGCGGGTCGAACGAGAGATTCCGCCGCGTTGCGTTGACGGCTAGTGCGAATGAGTCGTACAGCATCGTGTATCCGTCGGGCAGCGCCTGGGCCAAGGCCGATTCGGCGATGACGCCGCCTGCGCCGGGCCGGTTCTCGATTACGACCGGCTGTCCGAGGCGCTCCCCGAGTTTACGGCCGACGATCCGAGCGGCATTGTCAGCCCCTCCGCCTGCGCTGAAAGGAACCATGAGCCGTATCGGCTGGCTCGGCCAGGCGGGGGCCTGCGCACGCACGGGCAGGCTGCCCTCCAGCGAGAAAATGGCGATTGCGATCAATAGGGACTTCAATGCTTTGTTTTTCATGGGTATGTCTCCGTCGGCCGTCACCAGAGCCCGGGTAAACGTTGAAAGTGACGTTTGGTCTGACAGGCGCGTCAGAAATCGGTCAGCGCGCGGCCATCGATCAGGCTGCAGAACTGAACCACGTGCTGGGCACATTGCGCAGCTTTCAAAAGCTGGATCTTGTGAAAATCGGTCCGGAACAGGAGAACCTTGAGATCCTTCACGCCTGCGCGGTAGGCGCTGAGCTGCTCTTCGGTGATGATGCCGCCGCCTTCCGGCGCCAGCAGAAGCGTCGGCGCCTCGATCCCGCCCAGGAATGGGCGCATGTCGCTGGTTTCGATCAGTTCCGCCATGGCGAGCAGCACCTCCTCGTCGGCGCCTTCCACAAGGCTCTTGTACCAGTCCACGATGGCCGAACCGGTCCCCTTGGGAAAGCGGGTGCTGCGATTGGTCTCGTCGAGCCAGGCGTGCACGCCCATCGTCCGCATGGCGTTCGACCAGCTTCCATGGCCCATCGAGTAGTTCTCGTGCCATTGCCTGTTGAGAAACACGGGACTGGCGATGACGGACAGCGTCTTGACTCTGTCCGGGTGCCGGCTCGCAAAGGCGATCCCCAGGCTGCCGCCGAACGACTCGCCGCAGAAATGGACTTTTTCGATCGCGAGTTCGTCGAGGATCCGGCAAAGATCCGACAGATAGCTGTCCAGCGACAAGTCCGATGGCTTGAAGCCGGCCGGCTTGCTGCGCAAGCCGCGCAGGGTCGGGCGCAATACCGGGTAGAACTCGCTGACGTGCGGCACCCAGGTGGTCCAGACTTCCGCCACCCGGCCAAACCCGTGCTGCAATAGCAGGGGCGTCTTGTCCGGTATCCAGGGCGGGCTGAAATCATCCTGCTCGACGCTCAACTCAAAGCTGCCGTTGCTGATCTTTATCGTTGTCATGTTCGTATTTTTCCAAATGTGCCCGGGTGGCCCGGATCATTTTCGCTCGCGCAGCAGGCGGTCTGCTTCAGCCCGGATTTGCGCAGTGTGCTGGTCGAGCGAGGGTGCGGCAAAAGGTGCCGGCCCCGGCGTCCGGCCGAATTTCCATGCGCGCTTGAATCCACGATAGCGCCCCACCACGGGATGATGAAGCGTGGCCACCATGTCCTCGGCCTGAACCTGCGGAAAGTCGAACATGTCTTCCACGCAGCGGGCGGCCGCACAAGGCACGTCCTCGCCGAATAGCGCCTCCCATTCCAAGGCGCTGCGCCGCGCAAGCGCCTCGCGCAGCCGCGGCACGATCTCCGCCTGATGCCGGGCGCGCTTTCGCACGCTGTCGTAGCGTTCGGTCTTCAGCTCATGCAGCCCCACCTTTTCACAGAGGGCATGCCAGAAGTGAGGCGTGTTGGCCGAGATATAGATGTAGCCATCCCTCGTGGGATGCAGGCCGGTGATGCCGCCGGATCGCATGTCGCGGCTGACCTCGCGCGGTTCCTCTTCCGCCCAGATCATGCGCGCGGACTGCATGGCCAATGCCGAACGAAGCAGCGAAACCCCGACATACTGCCCTTTGCCGCTGCGCTCGCGTTCGAACAACGCGGCGCTGACCCCGCCGGCGACCAGTGCCGCGGCGTAATAGTCCACCACCGAGCCATAGAGAATCTCGGGCGGCCCGCCGGATTCCCCCTGCAACGCGCACATGCCGCTCATGCTCTGCAGCACCTGGTCGTAGCCGGCCTTGTCCTTGAGTGGACCGCTTTCGCCAAATCCCGTCACGGCGCAATACACCAGGCGGGGGTTGGCGGCCTGCAGTTGCTCGTAGGAAATTCCCAGCCGGGCCGGTACCTCGGGACGGAAATTGTGTACCAGCACATCTGCGCTGTGTATAAGGGCGTGCAAGCGCTCCCGGTCTTCCGGCTGCTTGAGGTCCAGCACGACGCCAAGCTTGCTCCGGTTCACGCCCAGAAACGCGCGGCTCTCTTTCTCCAGCGTGGAGGGGTAGTTGCGCAGGTTATCGCCAGAAGGCGGTTCCACCTTGATCACTTCGGCGCCCATGTCCGCCAGCAGCGAGCATCCATAAGGGCCTGCGATGTAGGCGCTAAGATCCATCACCCGTATTCCTGACAACGGGCCGGGCGGCCCGCCGCGTGCAGGCAAATTGGCGGGCGCGGACACGGCGTCTTCGGAACAGGATGAGGTATGTACGGTAGGGGTCATGATTGGCTGAGCGGACGCTGTTCGTCGACGGCGGAAGCAGGCGTGGAGATGAGTCCGAGCCTGTGCGCATGTTGTAGCTGGGCCTGCGCGCGCCGGGCGAAGGGCGCATCGACCATGCGTCCTTCAACCATGTACGCGCCAAGGCCTCGTGCAGTGGCATCGATCGCGGCCGCCTCGACTTTCAGCGCATATGCGATCTCGCTGGCGCTGGGTTGAAATACGTCGTTGGCAAGCATGACCTGCTTCGGATGGACGCAGGTCTTGCCGATGAATCCCAGCCGCCGCGCCAGCTCGGCCTCCTTACGGTACCCATCGGCGTCGGCGACATCGGCAAACGCACCGTCGAGCGCGTAGATCCCCGCCTCGGCAGCAGCCATTCGCACGGCAAACATCGCCTGCACAACGGCGGCATGCTCGGCGCGATCCATGCCCCACGGCTCGAAGAGATCGCCGAGACCGAGCTGGAGTCCGACCACCCGGGGATCCGCACACGCGAGCTCGGCTGCTCGGCGCAGAGCCGCGGGCGTTTCGATGTTCAGCAGCAGCCCGACTGGCGTGGCGACGCCGTTTGCGGCCTCCGCCGAAGCGATGGCTGCGGAGGCGGCACGCACGGCCTGGGCGCTTTCGGGTTTGGGCAGATTGATCAGCTGCACGCCAGGACTCACGACCGCGTGGAGGTCTTTTTCAAAATGCTCGGTGCCCTGGGCATTCACGCGCACGATCAGGGTTTTCTCTGCCATTCCGTGCGCATGCTGCTGCAGCCAGTCTTTTACCGCCATGCGCGCCTGCGGCTTCCGCGCTTCGGCCACCGCATCTTCCAGATCGATGGAAATACCGTCTGCGGCGCTTGCGAACGCTTTGGCGAACAGCTCCGGCCGTGAGCCGGGAACGAACAGCTTGCTTCTCATCAGAGAAGTTTGAACTGCTTGCCCGGTTGGATAAATCCCTCCACGCTATGGTCAATCAGTAGAAAATCTATCTTCTTATGGATACCTCGTTTCTTCGCAGCTTCGTTCTCGTCGCGCAAACCGGCTCGATGGCCGAAGCGGCACGTAGACAAGACATTACGCCGGCTGCCGTGGCGCAACAGATCCGCGCCCTCGAGCGGGAACTGGGCGAAGCGCTGGTCGCGCGCGCGGGACGCACCGTTCGTCCGACCCCCGCCGGTCACCGGCTGCTTGCCGCGGCTGCGGCGGTTCTTCGCGAAGTGTCAGCGCTGAAGTCGGCAGTGCGCGATAAGCAGTTGGCCGGCGAACTGAGGCTCGGGACGATCAATACGGCCCTGCACACGGTGCTGCCCACCATCCTGGGGAGCTTTGTGCAAAGCCATCCGAACGTAACGGTGTTCGTGCACTCCAGCATGTCGCGGCAGTTGTACGATGCGGTGCGCGACAATTTCGTCGATTTGGCGGTCTGCCTGCATCCCCGCTTCGCCCTCTCCAAGGAACTGGCCTGGCAGCAGCTGCGCGAAGAACCGCTCGTGGTGCTCGCCCCGGAGGCGTTGGCCGGCCGGGATCCGCATCGGTTGCTGCGCGAGGAACCATTGCTCAGGTATGACCGCAGTCTGGGCGGCGGCCATCAGGCCGAACAATATCTGCGGTCGCAGCAGATCGTGCCGCGAGAACGCTTCGAACTCAGTTCGCTGCTGGCCATTGCAATGATGGTAGACCAAGGACTGGGCGTATCGCTGGTCCCCGATATCGCTTCGCCGCTGATCGCCCATTTGCGCCTGGTCAAGATCGCACTGCCGGGTGCGCCGGATCCCCGGCGGTTCGGACTATTGTGGCCCAGGGCATCTCCGCGGGCCGCGCTCATATCGGCCTTTCTAGAAGCGGCAAACGATGTGGTCCGGGCGGGGCCGTTGGCGGCCGAGGCACGCAGACAACAAAAAGCCCGGTAGTTTTGGCTACCGGGCTTTTTCGGGTTCGACTATACAATCAACCGCTTATGTATGGTCGGGGCGGCGGGATTCGAACTCGCGACCCCTTGCACCCCATGCAAGTGCGCTACCAGGCTGCGCTACGCCCCGAAAGAAGCGAGAGTATAGCAGACTTTTCAGTTACTTGAGGGCTGCGCCCAGCATGGCGGAGATGTCGGAGAGCTCGGCGCGGATCGCGATGAGTTCGGGCTCGGCGATGGGCACGGTGGGGATCGGCGGCTCTTCGCGTTCGTGGCCGCGCGATTCGTCGAGCCGGTTGCGCGCGCCGCTGATGGTGAAGCCCTGCTCGTACAACAGCTCGCGGATACGGCGCACCAGCAGGACTTCATGGTGCTGGTAGTAGCGCCGGTTGCCGCGCCGCTTGATGGGCTTGAGCTGGGTGAATTCCTGTTCCCAGTAGCGCAGCACGTGGGGCTTGACGCCGCACAGCTCGCTGACTTCGCCGATGGTGAAATACCGCTTGGCAGGAATGGGGGGAAGAACGACAGGCGTTTCGATGCGCGCCATGCTACCTCTCAGGACGGGCTCTGCTCGCGCAGAGCGACTTGCTCGACCATGCTCTTGAGTTTCTGGCTGGCATGGAAGGTGACGACGCGGCGCGCCGCGATGGGGATTTCTTCGCCGGTCTTGGGATTGCGGCCGGGCCGCTGCGGCTTGCTGCGGACCTGGAAATTGCCGAAGCCGGACAGCTTGACCGTGTCGCCGCGTTCCAATGCGTCGCGGATTTCTTCGAAGAAGGTTTCGACCAGATCCTTGGATTCGCGCTTGTTCAGGCCCACCCGCTCGAACAGCATGTCGGCCAGTTCGGCCTTGGTGAGCGTGCGGGCGTCGTCGGCCGGTTGCAGCATTTCGGAGGCCGGCTGCTGGAGTTCGGCGGCCGGCGCGTAAGGAGCGGTGGAAACGACAGAGTGCATAGGCGAACGGATCGGATTCGGGTCAGACGGCTAATCCCGCAATCGCGCGCCGTGCGCGGCCGCCAGCGCGTCGCGCAGCCGCCCCAGGCACGATTCGACTCGGGCGTCGTCCAGGGTGACTGCAGTATCCTGCAGCCAGAACCGGAAGGCAAGACTTTTTTCCTTTGTTGACAAGGACTTATCTCGCCATACGTCGAAGATCCGGACGTCGCGGACTACCGCCAGTTCAGGGTCGGCAGCGCGGGCGGCGGCGATGGTGTCGAGCATCGCGCCGGCCGTCACGCCCTCATCCACCCACAGCGCCAGGTCGCGCGTGACGACCGGCTGGCGGGAGATTTCGGCCAGCGCCGGCAGCGGCCGCGCGCAGGCGGCCTCGGCGTCGACCTCGAACACCACCGGGGCGTGCGGCAGCTCGGCCTTCTGGGTCCAGCGCGGATGCAGTTCGCCGATCCAGCCGATGGCGCGGCCGCCGGCCTCGATGCGGGCGCTGCGGCCGGGGTGCAGCGCCGGATGCGGCGCCGGCACGAAACGCAGCCCGCCGGGCGTGGCCGCGGCCAGCAGCGCCTCGACGTCGCTCTTGACGTCGTAGAAGTCTACCTGGCGGGTGGCCGTGCCCCATTGCTCGTCTACCGCCGGGCCGTAGGCCAGGCCCGCCAGCCGTAGCGGCTGGCTTACGCCGGCCACCGACAGGGGGCCGTCGGCCACCGCGGCGTCGCGGCGGAATACGCGGCCCAGCTCGAACACGCGCACGCGGGCCATCTTGCGGTTGACGTTGTACTGCGCATTGGCCACCAGCCCGCCGATCAGGCTGCTGCGCATCACCGACAGCTGGCTGGCGATCGGGTTGAGCAGCCGGATCGGGTCGTCGTTGCCGGCGTAGTCGCTTTCCCACTGCGCCTCGACGAAGCTGAAGTTGATGACTTCCTGGTAATCCAGGTCGGCCATCAGGTGGCGCAGCGCGTGCGCGGGCCGGGTCGTCTCGGGCACCGCGCGGACCTTGGCCGGCGCGCGCGGCGGCGTGTCGGGGATGCGTTCGAAGCCGTAGACGCGCGCCACTTCCTCGATCAGGTCTTCCTCGATCTCGAGGTCGAAACGGAACGACGGCGGCGTCACGACGAAGGCGTCGGCCTCGCGCACGAAGGGCAGGCCGAGCCGGGTGAAGATGGCGGCGATTTCGTCGTCGGCCACGTCCACGCCCAGCACCTTGCGGCAGCGTCCGGTGCGCAGGTGCACCGGCTTGCGCTCGGGCAGGCGCAGCACCTGGTCGTCGACCGGACCGGCCTGGCCGCCGCAGATGCCGACGATCAGGCCGGTGAGGTATTCCAGGTCGTCGGCGATACTGGCGAAATCGACGCCGCGCTCGAAGCGGTAGCTGGCGTCGGTGCCGAAGTTGTAGCGGCGCGCGCGGCCGGCGATGGCGTCGGGCCACCAGAACGCGGCTTCCACGTAGATGTTGGCGGTGGCGGTGGAGACCGCGGTGGCCTGGCCGCCCATGATGCCCGCCAGGCTTTCCACGCCGCTGTCGTCGGCGATCACTCCCACCTGGCCATCGACCTCGACCGTCTGGCCGTTGAGCAGTTCGATGCGCTCGCCCGCCCTGCCCCAGCGCACCTGCAGGCCGCCGTGGATCTTGTCGAGATCGAACACGTGGGTGGGCCGGCCCAGTTCCAGCATGACGTAATTGGACAGGTCCACCAGCACGGAGATCGAGCGCTGGCCGGCGCGTTCCAGGCGGCGGCGGATCCATTCCGGCGTGGGCACGCCGGCATCCACGCCGCGGATCACGCGGCCGGCGAAGCGGCCGCACAGGTCGGGCGCCTGCACGTCGACCGGCAGGCGATCGTCGATCGAGACTTCGACGCGATGCGCCTGCGGCGCTTCGAGCGGCGCGCCGGTCAGCGCCGACACCTCGCGCGCGATGCCCAGCACCGACAGGCAATCCGCCTTGTTGGGGGTCAGCTTGAGCGTGAACACGGCGTCGTCCAGCGCCAGCCAGTCGCGCACCGAGGTGCCGACGATGGCGTCGGCGCCCAGGTCGAGCAGGCCGGCATGATCCTGAGACAGCCCCAGTTCGCGCGCCGAGCACAGCATGCCGGAGGACTCGACGCCGCGCATCCTGGCCACGCCGATTTTCATCTCGCCGGGCAGATGGGCGCCGACGGTGGCCAGCGGCACCTTCATGCCGGCCGCCACGTTGGGCGCGCCGCACACGATCTGCAGCGGCGCCTCGCCGCCGGCGTCGACCTTGCACACGCGCAGCCGGTCGGCGTTGGGATGGGGCTCGACCGACACCACCTGGGCCACCACCACGCCGGCGAACGGCGGCGCCACCGGCTCGACCTCTTCGACCTCGATGCCGGACATGGTGAGCCGGTGGGCCAGCTCTTCAGTGGAAATGGCCGGATTGGTCAGCGAACGCAGCCACGACTCGGGAAGTTGCATATCAATTCTCCATGGCCCCGTCCAGGATGCGGCGGATCCGGCTCCGCCGGTCCGCCCGCATTGCCCCCTGGGGGGCGCGCGTCAGCGCGTAGGGGGGATCAATTAAATTGCTTCAGGAAACGCAAATCGCCTTCGAAAAACTGGCGCAGGTCGTTGACGCCGTAGCGCAGCATGGTCAGGCGCTCCAGGCCCGAGCCAAAGGCGAAGCCGATGTAGCGTTCCGGGTCGAGCCCGAAGTTGCGCACCACGGTCGGATGCACCTGGCCCGAGCCGGAGATCTCCAGCCAGCGGCCCTTGTTCGGCCCGGAGGTGAACATCATGTCGATCTCGGCCGACGGCTCCGTGAACGGGAAGAACGACGGGCGAAAGCGCAGCACCAGGTCGTCGGTCTCGAAGAAGGCGCGCAGGAAGTCGGTATAGACGCCCTTCAGGTCGGCGAAGGAGATGTCTTCGTCGATCCACAGGCCCTCGACCTGGTGGAACATCGGCGAATGGGTGGCGTCGCTGTCGACCCGGTAGGTGCGGCCCGGCGCCACCACCTTGATCGGCGGCTTGTGCGCGCGCGCGTAGCGCACCTGCATCGGGCTGGTGTGGGTGCGCAGCAGCAGCGGCAGGCCGCCGGCGTCTTTCATGTCGACGTAGAACGTGTCCTGCATCGAACGGGCCGGATGGTTCTCCGGATTGTTCAGCGCGGTGAAGTTGGTCCAGTCGTTCTCGATCTCGGGGCCGTCGGCCACGTCGAAGCCGATGGAGCGGAAGATCTGCTCGACCCGCTCCCAGGTGCGGATGACCGGATGCACGCCGCCGATGCCGCGGCCGCGCCCGGGCAGCGTGACGTCGATGGTTTCCTCGGCCAGGCGGGCGGCCAGCCTGGCTTGCGCGAGTTCTTCGCGGCGCGCGTTCAGCAATTGCTCGATTGCGGCCTTGGCTTCGTTGATGCGGGCGCCCTCGCTGCGCTTTTGCTCGGGCGACAGGCTGGCCATGCCCTTGAGCAGCGCCGTCAGCGCGCCCTGCTTGCCCACGAAGCGGGCCTTCTCGTTCTCGAGCGCGTTGGCGTCCGGCGCGGCCGCGAAGGCGGCGCCGGCTTGGCGGATCAGGTCGTCCAGGTTCTGCGACATGGCGTTTCCATGGTGCGTGGGTTGCGGCTGAAAAAACGAACGGGGCTTCGAAAGAAGCCCCGTTCGGGAGGTACTGCGCGCAAGGCGCGTACTGCCGGGCCGGCGCGGGGCCGGCTGGCGCGTCAGGCTGACAGGGCGTTCTTGGCCTGCTGCACGATGGCGGCAAAGCCGGCCTTGTCGCGCACGGCCAGGTCGGCCAGCACCTTGCGGTCGAGGTCGATCGCCGCCTTCTTCAGGCCGGCGATGAACACGCTGTAGGTGACGCCATGCTCGCGCACGGCGGCGTTGATACGGGTGATCCACAGCGCGCGGAAGGTGCGCTTCTTGTTGCGGCGGTCGCGGTAGGCGTATTGCCCGGCGCGCATGACCGCCTGCTTGGCGATGCGGAAAACGTTGCCGCGGCGGCCGCGGTAACCCTTGGCGGCGTTGAGGACTTTCTTGTGGCGGGCCCGGGCGGTAACCCCGCGTTTGACTCTAGGCATTTGAAAACTCCAGTTCCAATATTCAGTTGCGCATCACCCCAGCATCGCTCCATCCAGGACGCCGCGGATCCGGCTCCGCCGGTCCGCCAGCGTCGCCCCTCGAGGGGCGTGCGAAGCGCGTAGGGGTGGGCCTGTCCTCAGGCAAAAGGCATCATGGCCCGGACCGACTTCACGTCGGACTCGTGGACCGCCGTGGAACCGCGCAGCTGGCGCTTGTTCTTGGTCGTTTTCTTGGTGAGGATGTGGCGCTTGAACGCCTGGCCTCGCTTGATGGAACCGCTACCGCGGACCTGAAAGCGCTTGGCGGCGCTTTTCTTGGTCTTCATCTTGGGCATGACTGCTTCCTGTTAATGACATGCTCACGGGTGCCCGCGCCTGCCCGGCGACGGAACTTGACGGACCCGCACTCACTTGTTTTGGCCGTTCCGGAGGTACCGCCGGCGCACACGCACCAAGCCTGTGCAGCGGCGGATTTGGGCAACGCCCCGGAAGCGGGTACTGCGCCGGGCGGCAGGCAAAAGCCGGCTGCACGGTTGGAAAACCGTTGATTATACGGTGTTTTTGGCCCTGAGCGCCAGTGCCCGTTGCACACGGGCACTGCGACACGGCTTATTCGGCGCTCTTGCTCGGCGCCGGCGGCGCCTTCTTCTTGGGCGCCAGCACCATCACCATCTGCCGCCCTTCCAGCTTGGGCATGGCTTCGACCGCGCTGATCTCGAGCAGGTCGTCGCGCACGCGTTCCAGGACGCGCATGCCCAGTTCCTGGTGGGCCATTTCGCGGCCGCGAAAGCGCAGCGTGACCTTGGCCTTGTCGCCTTCTTCCAGAAAGCGGCGCAGGTTGCGCAGCTTGACCTGGTAGTCGCCTTCGTCGGTGCCGGGCCGGAACTTGACTTCCTTGACCTGGATGATCCGCTGCTTGAGCTTGGCCTCGTGCTGGCGCTTCTGTTCCTGGTACTTGAACTTGCCGTAGTCCATCAGGCGACAGACCGGAGGCTGCGCGTTGGGGGCAATTTCCACCAGGTCGACGTCGTGCTGTTCCGAAAGCCTAATTGCTTCGGCGAGCTTGACGATGCCAAGCTGTTCGCCTTCGACCCCTATCAGACGCACCTCAGGTGCAGAGATTTCACCATTGATGCGATTCGGTTTGTCGGTTGCGATGTTTGAAACTCCTGAATTTTGAAATGGACAGCCGCGGCCGGCGTGGCCTGCCCGCCGCAAGCCCCGTGCCCGCGCTACTGGCCGGCAGGCCCCACGTTGCGGCGCTCGGCCACGTCGGCCCCCAGGCGCTGCGCGAATTGGTCGAGCGGGATCTGGCCCAGGTCGACGCCGCCGCGAGCGCGCACGGCCACTGCACCCGCCTGCCTTTCTTTATCCCCTACTACCAGAATATAGGGAAGTTTTTGCAGGCTATGCTCCCTGATTTTATAGGTGATCTTTTCACCGCGCAAATCTGCAAACGCCCTAAACCCTTGTTTTTTCAGGGTTTGCGCGACACTTTCGGCATAGTCGGCGGTCGCCTCGGAAATATTGCACACCACTGCCTGCACCGGTGCCAGCCACGGCGGCATCGCGCCGCCGAAATGCTCGATCAGCATGCCGATGAAGCGCTCCATCGATCCCAGGATCGCCCGGTGCAGCATGACCGGCGTCACGCGGCGGTCGTTCTGGTCGACGTATTCGGCGCCCAGCCGGCCCGGCATCGAAAAATCCACCTGGATCGTGCCGCACTGCCAGTGGCGGCCGATGGCGTCCTTCAGCGTGTATTCGATCTTCGGGCCGTAGAAGGCGCCGTCGCCGGGGCTCAGTTCGTACTCGCAGCCGGAGCGGCGCAGGCTTTCGATCAGCGCGTGCTCGGCCTTGTCCCAGACTTCGTCGGAGCCGATCCGGCTTGCCGGGCGCGTGGCCACCTTGTACAGGATCTCGGAAAAGCCGAAGTCGCGGTAGACGCGCTGCAACTGGGCCGTGAAGGCCACGCATTCGTCGAGGATCTGGTCTTCGGTGCAGAAGATGTGGCCGTCGTCCTGCGTGAAGCCGCGCACCCGCATCATGCCGTGCAGCGAGCCCGACGGCTCGTTGCGGTGGCACTGGCCGAACTCGCCGTAGCGCAGCGGCAGGTCGCGGTAGGAATGCAGGTTGGCGCGGAAGATCTGCACGTGGCCCGGACAGTTCATCGGCTTGAGCGCGTAGTGGCGGTTCTCGGACTCCGTCGTGAACATGTTGTCGCGGTAGTTGTCCCAGTGGCCGGTTTTTTCCCACAG
This sequence comes from Pigmentiphaga soli, assembly GCF_039541095.1. Lineage (NCBI taxonomy): Bacteria > Pseudomonadati > Pseudomonadota > Betaproteobacteria > Burkholderiales > Alcaligenaceae > Pigmentiphaga > Pigmentiphaga soli. Next base: position 58,187 of record NZ_BAABFO010000013.1, on the reverse strand, counting down.
CGAGCGGTCGAGGATCTGCGGCGCCTTGACCTCCTGGTAGCCGCTGTCGCGGTACACGCCGCGCACGTACTGCTCGACCTGCTGCCACAGGGTCCAGCCCTTGGGGTGCCAGAACACCAGGCCGGGCGCCTCATCCTGGAAGTGGAACAGGTCCAGCTCGCGCCCCAGCCTGCGGTGGTCGCGCTTTTCGGCCTCTTCCAGCATCGTCAGGTAGGCGTCCTGGTCTTCCTTCTTCGCCCAGGCCGTGCCGTAGATCCGCTGCAGCATCTCGTTGTTGCTGTCGCCGCGCCAGTAGGCGCCGGCCACCTTCATCAGCTTGAACACCTTGAGCTTGCCGGTGGACGGCACGTGCGGGCCGCGGCACAGATCGATGAAGTCGCCCTCGCGGTACAGGCTGATGGTCTGGTCGGCCGGGATCGAGGCGATGATCTCGGCCTTGTATTTTTCGCCGATCGATTCGAAGAAGGCCACGGCGTCGTCGCGCTTCCATTCCTCGCGCACGACGGGCTCGTCTTTCCTGGCCAGTTCGGCCATCTTGGCTTCGATCGCGGCCAGATCTTCGGGCGTGAACGGGCGCGAGTACGAAAAATCGTAGTAGAAGCCGTTGTCGATGACCGGGCCGATGGTGACCTGGGCCTCCGGGAACAGCGACTTGACCGCGTAGGCCAGCAGGTGCGCCGTGGAGTGGCGGATCAGGTCGAGGCCTTCGGGATCCTTGCCCGTGACGATGGACACCCGGGCGTCGCGGTCGATGACGAAGCTGGTGTCGACCAGCGACGGCGGCTGGCCGTCGAAGCCGACCTTGCCCGCCAGCGCGGCCTTGGCCAGCCCGGCGCCGATCGATGCCGCCACGTCGGCGACGGTCACCGGAGCCGGGAATTCTCTCTGGGAACCGTCGGGCAGCGTAACCTGGATCATGGGAAACCTCGATGGGAAGGAGCGCCGCCGGCGTGGCACGGTAAGGAAGCGGACGGCGCGGGAACGGGCGACATGGGAACGATGGGCGAAAAAAAAGCGGCCCGGGCCGCATTCTTTCGTTCTTCAGGCTGCTGGACGTACGCCGCGAACGACGGACGGCCAACCCGGAAATGAGCGCGACTCAGGCGACCGATTTCCCGGTGGTAGTTCGAAAATCGAGCGCCGGCAGGCTGGCCGTCATGCTTGAAGAATCCCATCTGGATGGCTGAACGCGCCGTACCTGGGCAACCATCGGATGAGGGCACGATCGCCCGGGAACCGATGGTAGGCGCGATTGGATTCGAACCAACGACCCCCACCATGTCAAGGTGGTGCTCTAACCAACTGAGCTACGCGCCTACGGGTACAGCAGCAAAGATCGTAATTCTAACCGTAATTCGTTACGTATGTCAAAACAGGCAGCGCAGGCGCGGCCGCCCCGCCCCCGCCCTATTTGCGGCAGGCTTCCAGCACGCCGTTGACCTCGCGGATGCCCGCCAGCGCGCGGTCCAGGTGCTCGGCATCGCTCACCTCGGCCGTGAACATCATCCGCGCCTGCATCTGCTTGCTCTGGGTATTGACCCCCACCACATTGATGCGCTGCCGCGCGAATACTTCGGAGATGTCGCGCAGCAGGCCGTGGCGGTCGGAAGCCAGCACGACGATGTCGACCGGGTAGACGGACTCGCGCGTGTCGCCCCAGGTGACGTCGATCACCCGCTCGGGCTCGCGCGCGGCCAGGGCACGGAAGCTCTTGCAGTCGTGGCGGTGGATCGACACGCCGCGGCCGCGGGTGACGAAGCCGACGATGCGGTCGGGCGGCGCCGGCCGGCAGCACTTGGCCAGCTGGGTCAGCAGCGAATCGACACCCACCACCAGCACCCCGCCCTTGCCCGCGTGCGCGGCGCTCTCGGGCAGGCTGGCGCGTTCGAGCAGCTGCGGCGTGGGTTCGGGCTCGGGCGCCGGGGCCTCGAACGCGCCGGCCACCTGGCGCAGGCTGAACTCGTCCTTGGCCAGCGCGATGTAGAGGTCTTCGGTGCAGGCGAAGCCGAGCTGCTGGGCAAGCTGGTCGAGATTGGCGGCCGTCTTGCCCAGGCGCTGCAATTCCTTTTCCAGCATCGCCTGGCCTTGCGCGATGCGCTCCTGGATGTCGATCGCGTTGAACCAGGCGCGCACCTTGGCGCGCGAGCGCTGGCTGGCCAGGTAGCCGAGCTGCGGGTTGAGCCAGTCGCGCGACGGGCCGCCCGACTTGGCGGCAATGATTTCCACCGTCTGGCCGGTGACCAGCCGCGTGTTCAGCGGCACCATCGCGCCGTCGACGCGCGCGCCGCGGCAGCGGTGGCCCAGGTCGGTGTGGACCTGGTAGGCGAAGTCGACCGGCGTGGCGCCGGGCGGCAGCTCGATCACGCGCGCCTGCGGCGTCAGCACGTAGATGTTGTCGTCCAGCGCGTCGAGCGCGGCCGGGCCGAGCTCGTCGTCCACCTGGACGTCGGACTTCCAGGCCAGCAGCTGGCGGATCCAGCCCAGCTTGCGGTCGTAGTCGGAATCGGCCGCCACCTGGCCGCCCTTGGCGCCGGCTTCCTTGTAGCGCCAGTGCGCGGCCATGCCGAACTCGGCGAACTGGTGCATTTCCTGAGTGCGGATCTGCACCTCGAACGGCCGGCCGTCGTCGTCGTACACCACCGTGTGCAGCGAGCGGTAGCCGTTGGGCTTGGGCCGGGTGATGTAGTCGTCGAATTCGTTGGGCACCGGGGTCCACAGGCTGTGGATCAGGCCGAGCGCGGTGAAGCAGGTGCGGATGTCGTCGACGATGATGCGCAGGGCGCGCAGGTCGTACAGCTGCGCGAAATCCATGTGCTTGGTGCGCATCTTGTTCCAGATGCTGTAGATGTGCTTGGGCCGGCCGGTCACGTCGGCCTTGATGCCGGCGGCCGACAGCGCCGCCTGCACGCGCTCGATGGCATGCGCTATGAAGGCCTCGCGCTCGACCCGCTTTTCTTCCAGCAGGCGGGCGATTTCCTTGTAGCGCACCGGTTCCAGGAAGCGGAAGGCGGTGTCTTCCATTTCCCATTTGATCTGCCAGATGCCCAGGCGGTTGGCCAGCGGCGCGTACAGATCGAGCGTTTCGCGCGCCAGCGAGGCCGGCAGCGGCACCTTGTGCTGGGCGTGCCAGCGCAGGGTCTGCAGCCGCGAGGCCAGCCGCATCAGCACGATGCGCAGGTCGGCCGCCATCGCCAGCAGCATCTTGCGCAGCATTTCCGACTGCGCGCCGCTGCCGGCCGAGGAATCGCTGGCGTCGCGCGTGACCTGGCCGAGCCGCATCAGCGCCCGGTAGCCGCGCACCAGGCGGCCCACCTCGGCGCCGAACTGCAGGGTGACGGGATCCTTGGCGGAGACGGCGAGCTCGCGGTCGGTTACCGCCATCGCCAGCAGCGCGGCCATGCGCGTGTGGCCGTCGACCTGCAGGCCGGCCAGGATCGCCACCAGCCCGGCGGCGTGGTCGGCCAGCGATTCGCCCTCTTCTTCTCCCGCCTGTCGCGCATAGCGCGGCAGCGCCCAGGCCAGCGCCTGGCGCAGCTCGCCGCACGCGGACGCCGACAACCCGGCGTCGGCCAGGCTTTGCCAGGCTTCGCCGAACGGCGCAGGAAAGATCGCCTGCGCGGCGGGAACCGAATCGTTCATCGTCTTACACTTCAGGTTGCGCCATCCGGCCAGCCCCCGCGGGCCGCGTCTGGCGCTGGCCGCATCGACCAGGAAAGATATATGTTGGGATGGCTGTTTGCGCGTGGCGCATCGAAAGCCGCCGCCGCGCGGATGCAGGCGCGCATCACCCCTGAATTATGGACCCAAACCGTTGCCGCGCATGCGTTTCTGCAGCGCCTGGACGAGGGCCGGCTCGAACGCCTGAAGGAACGCACGGCGTGGTTCCTGGCCAGCAAGACGATGACGGCCGAGGGCGGGCTGGTATTGAGCGACGAGATCCGGCTGTCGATCGCGGTGCAGGCGGCGCTGCCCATTCTCGAACTGGACCCGGCGCTGTACGAGGGATGGAGCGAGGTGATCGTCTATCCCGGCGGCTTCCTGATCCCGCGCACCGACCAGGACGAGGACGGCGTGGTGCACGAATACCTGCAGGAAGCCGCCGGCGAGGCCTGGGACGGCGGGCCGGTGGTGCTGTCGTGGGAAGACGCGGCCCCGCGCCCGGCCGACGGCGGCTGGCGCGGCGGCTTCAATGCGGTCATCCATGAGTTCGCCCACAAGCTCGACCTGGCATATGGCGGGGCCGACGGCATGCCCAGCCTGCACGCCCACCCGGGGTTGGCGGCGCGGCATTGGCGGCGCGTGCTGGACGATAGCTTCGGGCGCTTCGTGCGCCAGCTCGAAGAGGTCGAGGCGTCGATCCCGCCCGACGTCGATCCGGAATCGGACGCGGCCGACGCCTGGTACGACGAATTGCCGCTGGATCCCTACGCGGCGGCCGACGAGGCCGAGTTCTTCGCGGTCAGTTCCGAGGCGTTCTTCGTGCATCCCTGGCCCTTGAAGGAGGCCATGCCGGATTGGTACGGGCTGCTCAAGCAGTATTACCGGCAGGATCCGCTGGCGGAAGGCTGATCGCGGCCGGACGCCTGCGCGCCACGCAAGCGTCCGCCGGGGCCCGCCGGAGCGGACGGGCGCCCGGCCTGCCCGGCCTCATGGATTCTTCAGGAACGCGCGCTTGACGAACGGCAGCCACTTGTCGTTTTCGCCGTCGACGTAGGCGGCGAATTCCGCGCGCGGCAGCACGAAGGGCTGCAATCCTTGCGGCTGGTAGCCGCGCAGCAGATCCGGATCCTTCGATATCGCGCGCAGCGCGTCATTCATGCGTTCGAGGATGGAAACGGGCGTGGCGGCCGGCGCGAACAGCCCCGTCCAGGTCACTGCTTCCATGCCTTGCAGGCCCGCCTCGGCCAGCGTGGGCGTGTCGGGCAGCAGCGGCGAGCGCTCCCTGGACGACACCGCGATGGCCCTGATGCGCCGGTCCTTGATGAAGGGCAGCGCGGCGGAAATCTGCTCGATGCTGAAATCGACTTCTCCGCTGGACACCGACACCACGGTCTGGGCGTTGCCCTTGTACGGAACGCTGGTCCAGGCCACGCCGGTGCGCTCCTGGATCAGCTGGCTGAGCAGGTCGTTGGTGCTGCCGGTCCCGGCCGAGGCCATGAACAGCTTTCTTTCCTTGGCCAGCTTCAGCAGCTCGTCCATGCCCCTGGCGGGCAGCGCGGGATTGGCGACCACCACGATGGGCGTGAACGCCACCGGGCCGGCTACCGCGAAGTCGCGCTTCCATTCGAAGTCTTTCTTGCCGGCGATGACCGGGGCGAACAACAGGGGCCCGTTGCTGCCCACGAAGAACGTATAGCCGTCCGGCGCGGCGCGCGAGACCTGGTCGGCCGCGATCGCGCCGCCGGCGCCGGGCTTGTTGCTGACCACCACCGGTTGCCCCAGCACCTTCTGCAGTTTTTCGCCGATCAGGCGGGCGATGATGTCTACGTTGCCGCCGGGGGCGAACGGCACCACCAGCTGAACCGGATTGCGCGGCCAGTCCTGGGCGGCGACGCCGCCGCCCATACAGGCCATCGCGATCATTGCCAAAAGACGTTTCACGATTGTCTCCTCGTTATTGTGTCCGGCCGCTGCGCTAGGCCGGCGGCAGCTCTCGTCTCAGGTCCGCATCGGCGACCCGCCTGCCGATTTCCTTCAGCAATTCCGCATCGAGATCGGGCCTGGCCGCCCGCGGGGCGTCCAGCACCGTGTTCTGCGTCCTCGTCCGCAGCCGCTTCACGCCGTCGCGCGCGATGCCGGTGGGGTCGCGCCCGGCCTGCACGGCCCGTATCTCGCGGCGCAGGTGGTCGCGGAACAGGATGACGCCGCGGTCGCTGACGGCCAGGTTCTCGTAGGCGTGGATGTTGATGGGGCCCTGGCTGGTCATCGCGTCGTAGTCGCCCGGATGGCGCTGACGCTCGGCATAGGGGCGGTCGTTGGCCTGCCCGAAGGCGCGCACCTTCTGGTAGTCCTTCAGCGGCGCGCGCTCGTCTTCGAGCAGCAGGTAGAAACGCTTGGTGTTCCCGTCGTCGATCGGCACGGCCCAGATGATGGTGAACGGGCCTTGCGACACGCCGGCCTTCGCGCCTTCCTGGTCGTCCGGCGGGATCAGCGACATATTGCCCAGCATCAGGTCGACGATCCGCACCCACACGCGGTCCCCCACGCGGCGCGACGCGATGTAGTGCACGCCGTCGTCGAGCTCTCGGAACTCCAGTTCCGGCACGATGCCCATTTCTTCGGAAAAGCCGCGCTGCTTGCCGCTGACCAGCACGTGCAGGAAAGCGGTGTGCACCGGGTCCATGCCGTTTTCCTGGATCTGCAGCCAGTTGCATTCCATGATCCCGGTCCGCGCGGGCGCGGCCTCCACATGGATATGCTCGAAATCGTACACATCCAGCAGCGGGAACGGGGGTTTCTTGTCGGGCGGCCCCATGTACGCGAAGATCATGCCGTGGAACACGAAGGTCGGATAGGCGCCGTGCACCACTTCGCCGCCCAGCGGCGCGCCGCCGGGCGTTTCCAGCACGGTGCCATCGATGTCGTACTTCCAGCCGTGGTAGAAGCAGCGCACGCCCCGCTTCTCGATCACGGCATATTCCAGCGACGCGCCGCGATGGCTACAGTGCAGCGCCAGCAGGCCGATGTTGCCTTCCTGGTCGCGGAACAGGGCCAGGTCTTCGCCCAGGACGCGGATGCGGGTCGGCACGTCGCCCAGTTCCTCGACGAAACCGACGGGCTGCCAGAAACGGCGCAGGTATTCGCCGGCCGGCGTGCCGCGGCCGACCCGGGTCAGTTCCGCGTCTTCTTCGTATCCGCCCGTGGAAAGATAGGCGCCCCAGCGCGGCAAAGCTTGCTTGCTCATATCGCTCCTTCATGGTGATGGACGAGCCTGCCACGCCGTGGCCGACCGGCGATGCCGGCGTGCATGCGCTGTGCGCAGCGCGCAGCCAGGCAGGGCGTGTCGCCGATTTGAAACCCTTGCCACGCCTTTGCTCAAGGGATGTAATACAGTGTTCGGCATGCGCACATTTGGCGGACACGGCCGCCGGGCCGTGCCCTGCCGCCGGCCACACGAGGGATTCCGCCGATGCAATCGAAAGACTTCGTCGCCTCGCTCGAGCATGGCCTTGCGGTCATGGAAGCGTTCGACGCGACCCACCCTCGCATGACGCTTTCCGAGGTCGCGGCCCGCACCGGCCTGACCCGGGCCGCGGCGCGGCGCTATCTGCTGACGCTGGCAAAACTCGGCTATGCCGACTACGACGGCAAGCATTTCCGGCCGGCGCTGCGCGTGATGCGGCTCGGCTACAGCCTGCTGTCGACGTCTCCCCTGCCCTTGATGGCGCAGTCCATACTCGACGAACTGGCGCGCGAGACCGGGGAAGTCACGTCGCTGGCCGTGCTCGACGAGCGGGAAGTGGTATTCCTGGCCCGTTCGCAGAGCCAGCGCGTCCTCATGCCGACCATAGGCGTGGGAACGCGCCTGCCGGTGCATAGTTCGGCGTCGGGGCGCGCCATCCTCTCGCAGAAGAGCGACGCGGAGGTCCAGCTGCTGCTGGGCCATCTGCCCATCGCGGCCTGGACGCCCAAGACCGAACTGGACCCGCGCGCCATCCTGCGCCATGTCCAGCGCGCACGGCGGCTGGGCTACGCGATCAGCGAAGAGGAACTGGAACTGGGCGTGACCGGGCTCTCGATTCCCGTGCCCAGCCTGCGCGAGCGCCACCGGATCGCGCTCACCGTCAGCACCTCGGTCTTCAGGATGGGGACAGAGGAAATGATCGAGCGCTTCCTGCCGCCACTGCGCGACGGCCGGGACCTGCTGGCGCCCATGCTGTGAGGCGCGCCTACGCGCGCGGCTGCCGGATCCGCTTGGCCGCCAGCCTCAGGCGGGGCAGGATGTCTTCAGTGGCGCGCCGGCCGGCGTCGCGGTCGACCACCAGGCTGACGTTGAGCGCCGCGATCGCCCTGCCCGCGCCGTCGGCCAGCGGCACGGCGATGCCGCAGTAGTTTTCTTCGTATTGGCGCGAGGTCAGCGACCAGCCCTGGCGCCGGGCAGCCAGGATCTGTTCGCGCAGTTCGGCCTTGCCGGTGATCGAGAACGGCGTCACCGGCGAAAGCTCCACCTGGTCCAGGTAGGCGTCGAGATCGTCATCGGGCAGCGCGGCCAGCAGCAGGTGGCCGATGGAATGGAGGTGGGCCGGCACCCGGCTGCCGATGCTGGAATCGAAGGTCAGGAAACGCTTGGCCGGCACGCGCAGCACGAATACCACCTCGGTGGCGTCGAGCACGCCGATCGACACCGTTTCATTCAATTCGTCCGACAGGGCTTCCAGCACCGGATACGCGGCGGCCCAGAACGGCAGCGCGCCCAGGTAGTGGTAGCCGAAGGTCAGCACGCGCGGCGTCAGCGAGAACTTCTTGCCGGCCTGTCTGGTGTAGCCCAGGTGGGTCAGCGTCAGTACCGCGCGGCGGGCGGAAGCGCGGTCCTGCCCGGTTCTTTCGGCGATGTCGGCGATGCTCAGCTCGGGGGTGTCCACCGTGAACGCATTGAGCACCGCCAGGCCCTTTTCCAGCGATTGCAGATAGGCATCCTTGCGCAGGAGCGGCGCGGGCGTCCGCTTGCCGCCCGCCGGCGCCGCGGCGAGAGACGTCCCCTCGGCGGCAGCGCCGCCGCGCGGCGGCGAACGTGGGGGTCTTTTCTTGTCGGCGGTCATCGAAGCGTCGGGCGCGGCTTGCGGAGACAGGATTGTACGGGAACCCGCAAGCCGGGCGCGGCCGCGCAAGGCATCAGGCCAGGTGTTCCAGCACCCGCGCCAGCGTCTTGTCGCGATGCTCGCGCGCGGGGTTGTGGCCGCAGCGCGGGAATACGGCCAGTTCGCAGCCCGGGATGTGGCGCAGCAAATAGACGGCGTTGTCCTCGTACGGGCACGGCCGGTCGTCGCGGCCGTGGATCAGCAGCACCGGCGCGCGGATCCGGCCCAGCTGCTCCGGCGACAGGCGCGCCGAATCCAGCAGCGCTTGCCTGTCGCCCTCCATCATCGCGCGGAAATAAGGACCCGCGTCGCCGTCGCGCAGCGTCGCGAATCGGCCAGCGACCAGATCGTCGGTGACGGCCGCCGGGTCGAACATCGAGCCCAGCATGGCCGCCTTCAGCTCCGCTTCCGACGACGGGAACTGCCAGAAGGCATCGAGCGCGGGGTTGACCCTGTGCTGGCCGCCGCCAGTGCCGGTGGCCACCATGCTCGACAGCAGGCCGGTTTCGGCTGCCAGCCGCAGCGCGATCGCGCCGCCCATCGAATGGCCCCAGGCACGGATGGCGGCCTCGCCCGACCGCTCGGCGATGCGGGCTGCGGCGAACGCGGCCTGCCGCACCCATAGCTCGAAGTCGAACAGCGGCGCGGCAGTCTTGCGAGCCGAGGCGCCCATGCCGATCAGGTCGATGCCATAGACTTCGAAACGCTCGGCCAGGGCATCGAACACGCCCGAGAAATTGGCCGGGATCGAGGTACCGGGCCCGATGCCGTGCAACAGCAGCAGCGCCGGACCGCGGCCGCCGCGGTAGACGCGCATGTCGTAGTCTTCGAACTTCCAGTCTTCGGTTCGCATCGCTTGCTCCTAGGCGACCACCGCATCGTGCAGGTCCGGCAGCAGCCGGCACGACGGTTCGATGGGCCGCCCGGCGCGCACCGTCAGCCACGGCAGCAGCCGTTCCGACACGGCCAGCGATTCGCCCTGCCCGTCCATGAACTGCCAGGGCTCCTGCACCACGTCGAGGACCGACACGTCGGCCAGCGACCCCGGCGCCAGCGTTCCGATTTCGTGCGCCTCTCCCAGTACCTGCGCCGGATGCAGCGTGGCGCGCCGGATCACCTCGGGCAGCGGCATGCCCAGGCCCCACAGCCGGCTCATCGCGCCCAGCAGGCTGTAGTCGAGGATCGATACGTCGTGGTAGCTGTTGAAGTCGCCGTGGAGATCGCTGCTGATGGTGTGCGGGTAGACGCCGCCGGCCATCATCATGCGGGCGATGCGATAGCTGAAGTTGACCCCGTAGCCTATGTCGAAATGGATGCCGCGAGCCAGGGCCTCGCCCACCAGCGGCGGTATCTCGCTGCCGGCGCCGACGATGCCGTCGGGCATCGCGCTGTAAATGTGCGCCATGGTGTCGCCCGCCTTCAGCAGGGGCAGCACGGCCGCCAGCACGGTGTCGGGCTCTGGGCGGCGGTCTTCCATCACCGGGAACAGCTCGCCCGTGTGCACGTACAGCGGCACGCCCGCCTTGCGGCCGGCGGCGGCGGCGGCCTCCAGCACCTGCGTGCCCCAGTGCGACAGCGCCCCCGACTCGCCGTGGCATTTGATGCCCTTGACCAGGCGCGGGTGGCGGGCGATGAGCGCCAGCAGCGAGGGCTCGTCGGTCATGCCGGGGTTGTGCAGCACGTCGCCCTTCATGCCGCCCATCAGGGCGCCGGCCACGTTGACCGAGACGAAGGCGCGCACGTCGGTCTGGGACTTGTCGATCACGTGCGCCTTGAAGCCGCCGAAGGTCCAGGCGCCGCTGCTGCCCTGGTCGACCACGGTAGTGACGCCGGCATGCACGCCGGCCTCGTCGGCGCAGACGCCGAAGTTCGTCACCCATTCGTAGACGTGCACGTGCAGGTCGATCAGGCCGGGACAGACCAGCTTGCCGGCGGCGTCGATGCGGCGCGCGGCGCGCGGCGCCAGGTTCTTGCCGACGGCGGCGATGCGGTCGCCGGCGATGGCAACGTCGGCGACGGCGTCCAGGCCGCTGGCCGGATCGATGACCCGGCCGCCGGTGATGACGAGGTCGAACCCTGCCGCCGGCTCCGGTTGGGGGGATGATGAAAACGATTGGTGCATCGAGGTCTCCGGCCCCGTCCGCGCGGACGGGGCATGTGTCGAATCGGCGCGGCCGGCGTGCCGGTCGCGAACGTCGGAATGGCGGCCCGGGACCCCGCGGGCGCGGACCATGCCGCATGGCCCCCGGGGTGCGGACCCGGCGGCCGCGGTCAGTCGACCCGCAGCCCCGCCTTGTCGGCCACCGCCTTCCAGCGCAGGTTCTCCTGCCTGACGTAAGCGGCGAATTGCGCCGAATCGCGGATGTCGGGTTCGGCGCCCACTTTGCGTAGCGCCTCCTGCATCTGCGGTTCGCCGGCCATCCTGACCAGCATGGCCGACAGCTTGTCGACCACGCCCTGCGGTGTGCCGGCCGGCGCGAAGAAGCCGAACCAGCCGCGCACCACGAAATCGGGCATGCCGGCCTCGGCCGAGGTCGGCACCGACGGCGCAGCCGCCGAGCGGGTCGGCGAGGTGACGGCCAGCGCCCTCAGCTGGCCCGACTGCACATAGGGCAGAAGCGCAGGCAGGTTGTCGATCGTCATCTGGATCTGCCCGGCCACCAGGTCGACCACCGCGGCCGACGTACCTTTGTACGGAATGTGCGTGATGTCCACCCCGGCCTGGGACTTCAGCAGTTCGCCCGCCATATGGGCGGTGGTGCCGTTGCCGGCGGAGCCGTAGTTCAGCTGGCCGGGCTTGCTGCGCGCCAGGGCTACCAGCTGGCTCAGGTTGGCGGCGGGCAGCGACGGATGCACGGCCACCAGGTTGGGCACCGATGCCACCGAGGCCAGCGCGACGAACTGCTTTTCCACGTCGTAGGGCACGGTGGAGATGTGCGGACTCATCGACAGCGGGCCGGCCGCGCCCAGCAGCAGCGTATAGCCGTCGGGCGCCGCCTTGGCTACCATGACGCCGCCGATGGTGGCGCCGGCGCCCGGCTTGTTGTCGACCACCCACGGCTGGCCGGTGGCGGCCGCCGCGCGCTCGGCCACCAGGCGGGCCACGATGTCGCTGGCGCCGCCGGCAGGGAATGGCACGATGACGCGCACCGGCCGGCTCGGATACGACGCCGCCGGATCCTGCGCCTGCGTCGCGATGGAGAATGTGGCGGCCAGTGCGCCGAACAGCATGAACAACGGTTTCATGGCGGGAAGTCCTGTTCAGAGAGGAATCACTATCAGCATGTCGATCAGGGATGCGTCGCAGACCACCGTCCGCGACTTCAGCCTGGGCCCGCCGTCGTCCACCAGCAGGTCGTCGTAGTAGCCGCACAGAAAGGGTTCGGACTGGCGCGCGGCCATCGTGCGCATCACCATGAAAGCGGTCTTCACCCGCAGGCCGCCTGGCTCGCGGCCCAGCACGCGCGGCAGGCTCAGCACATGGCGGTAGGTGTGGGGCTCGAACACGTTGGCCGAGGTCAGCGCATAGATGCGATCGCGCATCATCGGCTTGCCGATGCAGTCGATCATCCCGGCCGGGTAGCCCTTGCTGCGGTTCTCGGCCGTGGTTACGCTGTAGCGGGCATCGTCGGTGAAGAACGACGGCCATTCGTCGAAATGCCCGTCGTCCAGGCTGTCGCAATAGGCGGTCAGGAAGTCGGCCAAGGTGTCGCGGTCGAAGGCCGGCCGGCCTGCAAGCAGGGCGCTCATTGCGGGTCTCCCATGCAATCCCGGTAGGCTTTCCAGAAGCCGCGCACCGCGGTTTCGGTCACGCGCGACTGCACACTGGCGACTTCGTCGCCGCCCATCCGGATGACCGCCTTGTCACCGGGGGCCGCGTGGCGGATGCCGCGCTGGATGAAGTTGCCGATGATGCCGTCCTCCAGCGAGACCAGCCCGGCCGGACCGACCAGGTTGGCCTGCTTGATGCGGGCCAGGTGGCGCTCCTGGTCGTCGTCCTGGGCGCCCAGCAGGATCCAGACCAGTTCGCATTCGCCCGGGCCGCGCGGGATCAATTGCCGCACCGCCAGTGAATTGCCGATCTGCTGCATGATCAGGTTGGGAAAGACCGACGTAATCGAGCTGACGATGCGATCGTCGAATTCCTTGAACTGCTTGACCATGCTCGGATCGGCCAGCTTCGTGCCGGACTGCAGCGCGCGATTGCCGTTGTAGGCGGCGTCGTCGAACGACTCGACCGATTCGGTATAGCTGATGCTGTTCCACTGGTTCTCGCTGATCGCCATGCCACCTTCCATGTCGAGCCGATTCAGGCGGAACGTGGTGAAGAACACGTGCAGCAGGCTCGCGTGGTACGAGTCTCGCGTGTTCTCCATGTACAGCTTCCAGTTGTTGTGCATCTGCTGGCGATAGGTGCCGATGATCTTCATCGGCCGCCCGATCGTGCGCCGGATGTGGTGCCGCACGCGGCTGCCCAGGTATTCCTCGATGGCGGGAGGCGAGGGATCGAAGCTGGCGAAGATCAGCCCGGCGAAGATGGCTACCGACAGGCGACGCAGGCCGTTCCGGGCATAGTCGAAATCGGCCGGCAAGCCGCCCTTGCCTCGCACTCCATTGGCAAACGCCACGCGCTCCAGGTCGCCTTTCAGGTCGTATACCCAGTTGTGGTACGGACAGCTCAGCGTCTTGGCCGTGCCTTCCTGCTGGAAGCAGATCAGCGAACCCTTGTGGGCGCAGCGGTTGACCAGCACGCGGATCTCGCCGTCCTCGTCCCTGAGGACGATCACCGGGGTGCTGCCGACCCAGGTCGTCTTGAAGCTGCCAGGGCCGGCGAGCTCCAGATCCAGCCCGACATAGACCCAGGCGCGTCCTTCGAAAATGCACCGCTGCTCCCGGACCTCGATATCGGGCGCGGTATGCAGCGCATAGGGGACCCGTGCGACATCGAGTTGGGCGATGTCGCGGGGCGAGAGGGTGGCTGTGGCAGTCATGGCCTTCTGCTCTGAGGAAACGGACTCCCTACAGAGCAGCAACCATGCCACCGGGTCTGTGAAGACCCAGTGGGAATGCCCTAAGGCATTGATTGCTCGGGACTTATTTTTTCGCGGTGCGGCAGGCGGCCTGCCCGGCGGATGACTTGGGCAGGGCAGGCCGGCACGGCGGGAGCCATTCTTTGCACCAAACTGGGTTTTTATGTTCTATGAATAAACATCACCGCACCTTAAGTGCACATTTAGAACCCTACACAACAAAATGTTCTAATATAGAACAATTACTCAGATCGCGGCGGTGACGACGATTTCGACCTGGTACTGCGGTGCGGCCAGGCGCGCCTCGACGGTGGCGCGCGCCGGCGTATCGCCCTGCGGCACCCAGGCGTCCCACACTTCGTTCATCGCGCCGAAGTTGGCCATGTCGGCCAGGAAGATCTCGGCGCGGATGATGCGGGTCTTGTCGGAACCGGCTTCGGCCAGCAGCTTGTCGATCTCGGCCAGCACCTGCCGGGTCTGGCCGGCCACGTCCTGGCTGGGATCGGCGGCCACCTGGCCGGCCAGGTAGGCGACGCCGTTGTGGACGACCATCTCGGACATGCGCTTGCCGGTGGCGTAGCGTTTCAGGGTCATGGGATTCCTCGGTTTCGTGGGGGTTGGCGGCCGCGGGGATGCGGCCGCGGAGGCGCGATCTTGACACAAGTCGCGGCAAAGGACGGTCAGTCGCCGGCCAGAAGAAAGCGGCGGGCGAGCCCGATCTGGTCTTCGTGCATGAAGGTAGGCGCGTGCCCGATACCCGCGATCTCCACCGTGTGGGTATGCGGGTTGCGGGCCGCCATCTCCGCCACGGTGTCGCGCCCGAGCAGATCGGACTGCGCCCCGCGCACCACCAGGATCGGGCAGGCGATGCTTGCGTATCCCTGCCACAGCGTCGTTTCCGCGGCGGCCAGCACTTCCGGCGCCATCGGCCGGAAAACCACCGCGATCGACGGGTCGTAGTGCAGCGTCCACCTGCCCTGCCCGCCTTCGGCCGGGCGCAGCGCGAAGCGGTTCAGTTCGCTCCATTCGTCGTCGGTGTGCGGGCCGAACGACGCATGCACGGAACGCAGATAGGCCAGCGCCGCGTCGACGCTGTCGAATTCGGGATGGCGGCCCACGTATTGGCCGATGCGGGCCAGGGCGGCCGGGTCGAGCCGGGGGCCGACGTCGTTGAGGACCAATCTGGAAATCGGCGTGCCGGGCAGGCTGGCCAGGCCCATGCCGATCAGGCCGCCCATCGAGGTGCCGAACCAGTGCAGCGTGGCGGCCTGCAGGCGGGCCAGCAACGGCATCATGTCGGACACGTACTGGGGCACGGTGTAGAAGGCCGGGTCGACCAGCCAGTCGGAGGCGCCGCGGCCGGCGACGTCGGGGCAGACCACCCGGTATTCGCCGCACAGGCTGCGGGCCAGGCGGTCGAAATCACGGCCGTTGCGGGTCAGGCCGTGCACGCACAGCAGGACTTTGTCGTTGCCGGGGTCGCCCCATTCCCAGTAGGCCATGCGGTGCAGGCCGGCGGGGCTCAGGCAGGTAACGAAATCGAGCCGGGGCTGGTCGTTGCTGGCGGTCGGATGCTGCATCGCTGGCTACCTGGAAAAGTCGTTGCGCCGTCCCGGACGGGCGGACGATGCTTCATTTTATGCCTCGGCGGCCGCGTGGCGCCGCGTCAGCGGGCCTGCCACATGCGGCGCCGCCGTTCGCGTTCGCGGACCACGTTCAGCGCACCGCCGGCGGACTCGGCCACCACCGCGCCGTCGCGGTCGGTGCGGTGCACCCGGGTGCCGGCGGCCTGCCAGCGGCCGATCGCGTCGGGATGCGGGTGGTGGTAGCGGTTCAGGTAGCCGGCCTGGGCGATCGCGTGGGCGGCGTGTACCGCGGCGACGAAATCGGCTCCCGAGGCATGGCGCGAACCATGGTGCGGCATCATTGCCACATCCGCGCGCAGGCCGCCTGACTGCCGGCTGCGGCGCAGCAGTTGCCGTTCCTCGGCCAGCGAAATGTCGCCCGTCAGCAGGGCGGCGTGCCGGCGGCCCTGTATTTTCAGGACGCAGCTGGCGGCATTGCGGTCAGCGGAGTTCGCGGCCGCGGCGCGCCGGCCCGGGGACGGCGCCAATACGGTGAACCGCACGCCGTCGCGCATCCACTCCTGGCCCGCCATGCAGGGGACGAAGCGCCAGGGCCGGGCTGCTTCTTGGCCTGCTGCCGCCTCCAGGCTGGCCGGCAGGTCGTACGAGGCGGTCAGGGCATCCACCGGCAAGGCCGCCACCAGCGACGCCGCGCCGCCGGCATGGTCCATGTCGCCGTGCGAAACCATCAGCGTCTGCACGCGGCCGATGCCACGCGCCCGCAGATAGGGCCAGACGATCCGCGCGCCGGCGTCGCCGCCCGCCCCGTAGCGGGGCCCGGTGTCGTAGACCAGCGTGGCGTGCGCGGTCTCCACGACGATCGCGGCGCCCTGGCCGACGTCGAGCGCGGTCAGGCGCCAGTCGCCCGGTGCCGGGCGCGGCGGGCGCCACACCAGCGCCGGCAGCAACAGCGCAAGCGCCGCGAACCGGCCCGGCAACCCGCGCGGCTGCAAGGCCCAGGCCACGCCGGCCAGCGCCAGCGCGGTCAGCGGCCACGGCGTGGCGGCGGTCGACCACGCGGCGACGGGCAGTTCGGACAAGGCCTGCATCGGCCCCATCATCCATTCGAACACCGCATGCGCGGCGCGCGCGAGCCATCCGCCTACCGGCGCCAGGCCCGGCGTCGCGCACAGCAGCATCGCCGCCAGCGCCAGCGGCGTGACCAGCAGGCTGACCAGCGGAATCGCCAGCGCATTGGCCAGCGGCGATACCAGCGAGACCTGCTGGAACAGCAGCGCGGTCAATGGGGTCATGCCGATCGTGATCGCCAGTTGCAGGCGCGCCGCCTCGCGCAGGTTGGCGACCAGGCCCCTTGCGCGGCCGCGCCAGCCCGTTGCGCCGGCCGTGGCCGGGCGCCGCCAACGCCCTTCGGCCAGCGTCAGCAGCATCGCGACCGCGCCGAACGAGAGCCAGAAGCCCGGCGCCACCGGCGCCCATGGGTCGAGCGCGCAGACCAGCGCGGCGGCGGCCACCAGCACCCGCGAGCCGGACCACGGCAGGCGCGCGATGGCGGCGCCGGCCACCACGGCCAGCATGAAGAACGTGCGCCGCGCCGGCACGCCCCAGCCGGCGATCAGGCAATAGGCGCCGGCCACCGCCACCGCGGCGGCCGCGGCGGCGATCTGCGCCGGCGTGCGTTCCGACAGCGCCAGCCCGCGCCACGACCAGCGTTTCCATTCCGCCAACACCGCGGCGGCGGCCAGCGCGGCCAGCATCGTCACGTGCAATCCGCTGATCGACACCAGGTGGGTGATGCCGACCCGGCTGAATACCGCCCAGTCTTCGGCCGGCACGCCGGCCTGGTCGCCCATCGCCAGCGCGACGACGACCGCGCCGTAGCGCGCCCGCGCCAGGGGTTCGCGCAAGGCGCGGCGCAATCCGTGGCGGATGCGCTGGACCGCGATGTCGGCATCGGCCCAGGGCCGGTCGCCGACCAGCCGGGGCGTGCCGCGCAGCGTGCCGGTGGCACGCAGGCCACGCTCGAACAGCAAGGCCTCGTAGTCGAAGCCGTCCGGGTTGGCATTGCCGTGCGGCCGCTTGAGCACGGCCTGCGCCTGCCACAGCTGGCCCGGCAGCATCTCGGGCACGCGGCCGGGCGGCGCGTACCACGACAGCAGTACGCGCGACGGAACGCCGCGGGGCGGCTCCAGCACCAGCGCCTCGAAACGCTGGCCCAGCGCGTCGGCCGAAGGCAGCGAAGCGACCTGGAAGCGCAAGGCCAGCGGCCGGTTCTCTCGCTGCGGCGCCAGCGCGTCGGCCAGGCGCAGGTCGGCGCGGATGGCGGTCCAGCCCGCGCCCAGCGCCAGGCACAGCAGCGCTGCGCCCGCCCGGCCGGCGTTGCGGCCGGCCGTTCGCGCCCACGCGGCCAAGACGGCGCAGGCGGCCAGCGCGCCCAGCGTGACGGGCCATGGCGGCACCGACGCAAACAGGTGCGCCGCGGCAATGCCGGCGACGAAGGCCAGGAGATGAATGCGGAACATGCGCGGACCGGGACGGAAGACCCCGGCATGCTAGGCGCAAGCCGACGTTGCGGGAGGCCTTTGGGGACGGGAATGTCCTTGAGGGTTAATACGGGCCGTGGCCGGCGCTGCCGCCGACGCCGCGATGGCGACGGCCCGGCGACGACCGCGGCTACGCGCGCTGGGCCTTCACGCGGTTGCGCGCGAACGGTCTTCCTATGCGCCGCGCATGCCCGCCAACGCCCCCAGCCGCGGCAACACCCGCAAGGCATTGGCCCCGGTGCGCGCGACCAGTTCCGCCACCGGCAGGCCGCGCAGCGCGGCCAGTTCGGACGCGATGCGGGCCACCTCCGCCGGCGCGTTGCGCCGCCGCGGATTCGACAGCCACGCCGGCGGGATGTCGGGCGCATCGGTTTCCAGCACCAGGCTGTCGATCCCGCACTGCGCGGCCAGCCGCCGGATGTTGCGCGAGCGTTCGTAGGTCAGTTCCCCGCCCATGCCCAGCGCGAAGCCGCGCTCGATGAAGGCGTCCGCCTGCTGGCGGCTGCCGTTGAAGGCGTGGGCGATGCCGCCCGGCACCGGCACGCGGCGCAGGTATTTGAGCAGGATGTCTTGCGAGCGGCGCACGTGCAGCAGCACGGGCAGGCCGAGCCCGGCAGCGATCTTCAACTGGGCTTCGTAGAAGCGTTCCTGCCGCTCGCGCGCGGCGCCCGAGGCGATTTCCTCGACGAAGAAGTCGAGTCCGATCTCGCCGATCGCCACGAAGCGCGGGTCGGCCATCGCCCGCCGCGCGGCCTCGCGCAAGGCGTCGAGGTCGCCGTCGGCCGACGCCATCACCCGCATCGGATGGATGCCCAGCGCATAGCAGCCGCCGTCGAAGCCGTGCGCCAGCCCGCGCACGGCTGCGAAATTGCCCGCATCGATGGCCGGGATGACGATGACGCGCACGCCGGCTTGCTGCGCCGCGCGGATCACGGCGTCGCGGTCGGCGTCGAATTCGCCGGCGTCCAGGTGGCAGTGGGTATCGATCAGCACGCCGCCTGCCCTCCCCGCCCTACCCGGCGTCGAGCGCCCCGGCCAGCTGCAGCAGCCCGTCGGCCATGCGCCATTGGCGATCGGCCTGGGCCGCCAGTTCCACGTCGTGGGTGACGATGACGAAGGCCATTCCCAATTCGCGGTTCAGGCGCTTGAGCAGGGCGAATACCTCGCGCGCGGTATGGCGGTCGAGATTGCCGGTGGGCTCGTCGGCCAGCACGCAGGCCGGCCGGGTGACCAGGGCCCGCGCCAGCGCCACGCGCTGCCGTTCGCCGCCGGACAACTGGCCCGGGTAGTGCGAGGCGCGCGCGGCCAGCCCCACCTGTTCCAGCATTTCGGCGGCGGCGCGGCGGGCGTCGTCGCGCGTCAGGCGGCGGATGATGAGCGGCATCGCCACGTTGTCGAGCGCCGAGAACTCCGGCAGCAGATGGTGGAACTGGTAGACGAAGCCCAGGCTGCGGTTGCGCACCGCGCTGCGCTCGCGTTCGTCCAGGCCGTCGGCGGAGCGGCCGTCGACCGCGACGCTGCCCGCCGTGGGCGTATCCAGCAGGCCCAGCAGATGCAGCAGCGTGCTCTTGCCCGAACCCGACGCGCCCACCAGCGCGACCATTTCGCCGGCGTGCACGTCAAGGTCCACGCCGCGCAGCACGGCGACCCGGGCGGGACCTTCCGCGTAGGTCTTGGCCAGGCCGCGGCCGGCCAGCACGATGCGCGGCGTCGTGGCTTCAGTCATGGTGGCTTCAGTCATGGCGCAGCACCTCCGCCGGCTGCAGGCGCGAGGCCCGCCAGCTGGGATACAAGGTGGCGAGGAAGGACAGCACCAGCGAGGTGACGGCGATCGCAATAATGTCGGACAGCTCCGGGGCGGACGGCAGTTCGGTGATGAGGTAGATGTCTTTGGGCAGGAACTGGATGCCGAGCACGTGTTCGATGGCCGGCACGATGACGTCGATGTTGTAGGCCACCAGCACGCCGCCGGCCACGCCCAGCAGCGTGCCGATCACGCCGATCAGCGCGCCCTGCACGACGAAGATGCGCGCCACTTCGCGCGGCCCCGCGCCCAGCGTGCGCATGATCGCGATGTCGGCCTGCTTGTCGTTGACCGCCATCACCAGCGATGAGAGCAGGTTGAACGCCGCCACCGCGACGATCAGGGCCAGGATGATGAACATCATGCGTTTTTCGGTCTGCACCGCGGCGAACCAGGTGCGGTTGTTGCGCGACCAGTCGGAGACCGCGATCGAAGGCGGCATCAGCTCGGCGATCTGGCGCGCCACCTGCGGCGCGCGCTGCATGTCGGCGATGCGCAGCCGCACGCCGCCGATGCCGGTGTCGCGGAACAGCCGCGCGGCGTCGTCGACGTTGACGAAGGCCAGGCTGGAGTCGTACTCGTAGTGGCCCACCTCGAACACCCCGGCCACGGTGAACTGCCGCATGCGCGGCGAGAAGCCGGCCGGCGATACCGAGCCCTGCGGCGCCAGCATCAGCACCGGGTCGCCCACCGATACGCCCAGGCCGTCGGCCAGCGCGCGGCCGAGGACCACGCCGTAGCTGCCGGGCGTGAGCGCGTCCAGCGAGCCTTCGCGCATCTGGCCGGCCACGTCGGACACGGCGCGTTCGGCCTGCGGGTCGATGCCGCGCACCTGCACGCCGCGCAGCACCTGGTCCCGCACCAGCATGGCCTGCGCCGCCACGTACGGGGCGCCGGCGCGGACTTCCGGATTCTGCTTGGCGACTTCGGTCAGGTGGCGCCAGTCGGCCAGCGCGGCGCCGCGGTCGCCGCTGGCCGCGTACAGCTCGATGTGGGGGAGCACGGCCAGCATGCGGTCCCGTACTTCTTTCTGGAAGCCGTTCATCACCGACAGCACGATGATCAGGGCGGCGACGCCGAGCCCGATGCCTGCCATCGAACTGGCCGAAATGAAGGAGATGAAGCGGTCGCGCCGCCGCCCGCGGCCGGCGCGCGTATAGCGCCAGCCGACCCAGAATTCATAAGGTAGTTTCACTCGACCATTATAGGATAGGCCCACCCCTGCGCGGCCTGCGGCCGCTCCCCCTCGAGGGGCGGCGCCGGCGGACCGCCGGAGCCGGATCCGCGGCGCCCTGGATCGGGTATCGCGCGGGCCGCGGCGGGGATGATGCGCAAGGCCGGGGACAACTACAATGTCGCGATTGTGTGGCCGCCGCGTGCGGCTTTTGTCCTATCGCGTTTTCGCCTAGAGCCGCCGTGTCCGATCCGTCCGTCCTGACCCTGGTGCTGCCGGGAGCCCTGCCTTCCGCGCCGATCGCGGCCGAACTGGCCCGCCAGCTGGAGGCGCCGGACGGTCCGGCTCCCACGCTGGTGCAGTGGCTGCGGCGCGCGCGTGTCGTCCAGGCCGCGTTCGATCCCGATGATGCCGGCTGCACCGCCACCGAGGCCTGGTTTTTTGCGCGGGCGGGCTTCGCGTCGGGCCATGCCGGCCTGCGGCCTGGCGCCGCGCTGGCTTCGCTGCTGGTGCCGGACGAGGCCGCCGCGCAGGCGGCCGAACCGGTGTGGGTCGCTGAACTGGCGCATGTGCAGGTCGGCCGCGACGGCCTGGTGCTGACCGATCCGGGCGGGCTGCGGGTCGATGCCGCCGAGAGCGCGGCGCTGCTCGATAGCGCGCGCGGCTTGTTCGACGAGGCCGGTTTTGGCGTCGAACCCGCCGCGCCGGGACGGTGGCGCGTACGGCCGCCGTCCGGCGTAGGCGTGCCGGCGGCCACGCCGGCGGTCGTGGCCGGCACCGGCCTGGACCGCTGGTGGCCGCGCGATGCCGGCGCGCGGCCTTGGCGCCGCCTGGTCAACGAGATCCAGATGACCTGGCACGAGCATCCCGTCAACCTGGACCGCGAAGCGCGCGGCGAAGTGGCCGTCAACGGCCTGTGGCTGCACGGCGGCGCGCCGGCGTGGACACCGCGCTGGCAGCCGGCCCCGGCCCGGCTGGTGGGCGGTCCGCCGTGGCTGCGCGCGCTGGCCGGGCGCGCTGGCTTGCCCTGGTCGCCCGCTGGCGCCTCTGCCGTCGACGTCTCGGCCGCCAGCGTCCCGCCTGTCCATGATCCGGCCGCTCATGTCCCTGCTTGCGCCTGGGAGCCGGGCACCATCGCCGCGCTGCCCGACCTCGACGTCCCCTGCCGCGACGCCGCTTGGGCCGAATGGCTCGACGCCTTGCGCCGGCTGCAACGCGACTGTTTCGCGCCGCTGGCCCGCCGCCAGGCCGCGGGCGAACTGGCGGCGATCGAACTGGTGCTGCCGGCGGCGCAGCGCATCGTCACCGCCCGCATCGACCGGCGGCCCGCGCTGCTGCGCTGGCTGCCGGCCCCCCGACACGACTGGAAAACCTGGTGGCTCCGCCCCGCATCCTGATCCGCAACGCCGAGCCCGGCGCCCGCCGCCGCCTGGAACAGGCCGGCATCCATCCGCTGCTGGCCCGCCTGTGGGCGGCGCGCGGCGTGGTTTCGCCGGCCGACACCCGCCCCGAATGGACCTCGATGCTGCCGCCGGCTTCGCTCACGCATGCCGGCCGCGCGGCCGCGCTGCTGGCCGACGCGATCGCGGCCGGCCGGCGCCTGCTGATCGTGGCCGACTACGACTGCGACGGCGCCACCGCCTGCGCGGTCGGCCTGCGCGGATTGCGGGCGATGGGCGCCGACGTCGATTTCATCGTGCCGAACCGGTTCGAGACCGGCTACGGCCTGTCGCCGGCCGTGGTACGCATGGCCGCGGCGCACCGGCGCGGCAAGCCCGACCTCATCATCACCGTCGACAATGGCATCGCCAGCATCGACGGCGTGGAGGCCGCGCGCCGGCTCGGCATCGGAGTCATCGTCACCGACCACCACCTGCCCGGCGAGCGCCTGCCCGACGCGCTGGCCATCGTCAATCCGAACCAGCCGGGCTGCGGCTTCCCGTCCAAGCATCTGGCCGGCGTGGGCGTCATGTTCTACCTGCTGCTGGCGCTGCGCGCCGAGCTGCGGCGGCGCGGCACCTACCCGCCGGACGGCGGGCCGCGGCTGGACGCGCTGACCGATCTGGTGGCCCTGGGCACCGTGGCCGACGTGGTCCGGCTCGACGCCAACAACCGGCTGCTGGTGGCGCAGGGCCTCAAGCGCATCCGCGCCGGCCGCATGCAGCCCGGGCTGCACGCGCTGTTCGCGGTCAGCGGCCGCGCCGCGCGCGCCGCCACCACCTTCGACCTCGGCTTCGCGCTGGGCCCGCGCATCAACGCCGCCGGCCGGCTGGCCGACATGAGCCTGGGCATCCGCTGCCTGGCCACCGACGACCAGGACGAGGCGGTAGAACTGGCGCGCGAACTCGACGCGATGAACCGCGAGCGGCGCGACATCGAGGCCGGCATGCGCGAGCAGGCGCTGGCCGAGGTCGAGCACCTGGCCGCGGCGATGAACGCCAGCCTGTGCGTCACGCATCCGTCCTGGCACCAGGGCGTGGTGGGGCTGGTGGCCTCGCGCCTGAAGGACAGGTTCTGGTGCCCCACCCTCGCCTTCGCGCCGGCCGGCGACGGCGAGCTGCGCGGCTCGGGGCGCTCGGTGCCCGACGTGCACCTGCGCGACGCGCTCGATCTCGTCTCCAAGCGCCACCCCTCGCTGATCCTGAAGTTCGGCGGCCATGCGATGGCCGCCGGGCTGACGCTGCGCGAGGGCGACCTGGAGATCTTCGCGCCGGCCTTCGACGCCGCCGTGCGGGAACTGACCGGCCGCAGCCGCTTCGAGCCCGCGCTGGAAACCGACGGCCCGCTCGAACCGGACTACGCCAATGCCGAGGTCGCCACGCTGCTGGAGCAGGAGGTGTGGGGCTCCGGCTTTCCGGCGCCGGTATTCGTCGACACTTTCGTGGTCCGCAGCCAGCGGCTGGTGGGCGAACGCCACCTGAAGCTGGCGCTGGAACGCGGCCCGCAGCGCTTCGACGCCATCTGGTTCGGCCACGACGAGCCGCTGCCCCCTTCGGTGGCGGTGGCCTACCGGCTGGGCCTGAACAACTGGAACGGCATGGTGTCCGTGCAACTGATGGTGGAGCACGCAGAGGAAGCCCCGGCCGGACCACGGCCGTAGGGACCTGCTGCGCTAAACTAGCGGATTCTTTATTTCGGTTCCCCACCGCCGCCCTCCAGGATGCGGCGGATCCGGCTCCGCCGGTCCGCTCGCATGGCCCCCTGGGGGGCGCGCGCAAGCGCGCAGGGGGGGCCACACTCGAGACCGATCCCAGCATGGAAGCCGAACGCATCAACCAGCTCCAGAACCACCTCCAGGACCTGGGTGCCCGCACCCAGGATCTTCGGAGGTATCTTTGACTACGATGTCAAGGATGAACGCCTGCAGGTCGTGAACGCCGAGCTCGAAAGCGCCGACGTCTGGAACGACCCCAAGCACGCCCAGGAGCTGGGCCGCGAAAAGAAAGCCCTCGAAACGGTGGTGCTGACCATCTCCGAGATCGAGTCCGGCCTGCGCGATGCCGCCGAGCTGTTCGAAATGGCGCGCGCCGACGATGACGACGCCACGCTCGAATCCATCGCGGCCGACGCCGCGGCGCTGGAACAAAAAGTGGGCGGCCTGGAATTCCGCCGCATGTTCGCCAACCCGGCCGACCCGCTCAACTGCTTCCTCGACATCCAGGCCGGCGCCGGCGGCACCGAGGCGCAGGACTGGGCCGCGATGCTGCTGCGCCAGTACCTGAAGTACGCCGAGCGCAAGGGCTTCAAGGCCGAGGTGATGGAAGAGTCCGAAGGCGAAGTGGCCGGCATCAAGTCGGCCACCATCAAGCTCGAAGGCGAGTACGCCTTCGGCTACCTGCGCACCGAAACCGGCGTGCACCGCCTGGTGCGCAAGAGCCCGTTCGATTCCTCCGGCGGCCGCCACACCTCGTTCGCCAGCGTCTTCGTCTATCCCGAGGTGGACGATTCCTTCGAGATCGAGATCAACCCGGCCGACCTGCGCGTGGACACCTTCCGCGCCTCGGGCGCCGGCGGCCAGCACATCAACAAGACGGACTCGGCGGTGCGCATCACGCACATTCCGACCGGCATCGTCGTGCAGTGCCAGAACGACCGCTCGCAGCACCGCAACCGCGCCGAGGCGATGCAGATGCTGAAATCGCGGCTGTTCGAACTGGAGATGCGCAAGCGCATGGCCGAGCAGCAGAAGCTGGAAGACTCCAAGACCGACGTCGGCTGGGGTCACCAGATCCGCTCCTACGTGCTGGACCAGAGCCGCATCAAGGACCTGCGCACCAACGTCGAAATCTCGAACACCCAGAAAGTGCTCGACGGCGACCTCGACCCGTTCATCGAGGCCAGCCTGAAACAGGGCGTCTGAGCGGCCCGCAGCCGCCCGCATGCCCGAACGTTCCGGGCGCGACCCCGGCTCCGGCCGGCCGCGCCGCCCGCATCCACCGATACCGCCATGACCGACAACCGGCCTACCCCGACCGACACCGCCGCCGACGAAAACCAGATCATCGCCGAGCGGCGCGCCAAACTCGCCCGCCTGCGCGCCGCCGGCCCGGCCTTCCCGAACGACTTCGTGCCCGCCGACCGCGCCGCCGACCTGCACGCCCGCTATGGCGAGCAGGACAAGGACGCGCTGGAGGCCGCGCGCACGCCGGCCAGCGTGGCCGGCCGCATGATGCTCAAGCGCGTGATGGGCAAGGCCAGCTTCGCCACGCTGCAGGACGCCAGCGGCCGGATCCAGGTCTACCTGAGCCGCGAAGCGGTCGGCGCCGAAGTCTACGAGGCCTTCAAGCACTGGGACATCGGCGACATCATCGGCGTGCGCGGCCACGTGTTCAAGACCAACAAGGGCGAATTGTCGGTGCATGCCGAGGAAGTGCGGCTGCTGACCAAGTCGCTGCGGCCGCTGCCCGACAAGTTCCACGGCATCGCCGACCAGGAAACCCGCTATCGCCAGCGCTACGTCGATCTCATCATGACCGAGTCGACGCGCCAGACCTTCGTCGCGCGCAGCAAGGCGGTCGCCTCGATCCGCCGCTACATGACCGACGCCGGCTTCCTGGAGGTGGAGACGCCGATGCTGCACGCCATTCCCGGCGGCGCCGCGGCCAAGCCCTTCGTCACCCACCACAACGCGCTCGACATGCAGATGTTCCTGCGCATCGCGCCCGAGCTGTACCTGAAGCGGCTGATCGTGGGCGGCTTCGAGCGCGTGTTCGAGCTGAACCGCAACTTCCGCAACGAAGGCGTCAGCCCGCGCCACAACCCCGAATTCACGATGATGGAGTTCTACGCGGCCTATGGCGACTACCGCTGGCTGATGGACTTCGTCGAGAAACTGATCCGCCAGGCCGCGATCGACGCCACCGGCAGCGCCGTGCTGAACTACCAGGGCCGCGAGCTGGACCTGGGCAAGCCGTTCGACCGCCTGACCATCACCGGGGCGATCCTGAAGTACGCACCGGAATACACCGCGGCCCAGCTGGAAGACGAGGCCTTCGTGCGGGCCGAACTGAAGCGCCTGGGCGCCCACGTGGACGGCCCGCAGCTGGCGCGCGCCGGCCTGGGCGCGCTGCAGCTGGCGCTGTTCGAGGAAACGGCCGAAGCCAAGCTGTGGGATCCCACCTACATCATCGACTATCCGGTGGAAGTGTCGCCGCTGGCCCGCGAATCGGACACCCGGCCCGGCATTACCGAGCGCTTCGAACTGTTCATGGTCGGGCGCGAGATCGCCAACGGCTTCTCGGAGCTGAACGACGCCGAAGACCAGGCCGAGCGCTTCCGCCGCCAGGTGGAGGCCAAGGACGCCGGCGACGAGGAAGCCATGTACTACGACGCCGACTACGTGCGCGCGCTGGAATACGGCATGCCGCCCACCGCCGGCTGCGGCATCGGCATCGACCGCCTGGTCATGCTGCTGACCGACAGCGCGAGCATCCGCGACGTCATCCTCTTCCCTCATCTGCGGATAGAGTCCCCCCCCACGCGCTGACGCTGCCCCCCCGGGGGCGATGCGGGCGGACCGGAAGGGGGGCCCACCCCGCGCGGCCTGCGGCCGCACCCGCTCAAGGGGATGATGCGGGCGGACCGGCGGAGCCGGATCCGCCGCATCCTGGGTGGCTCACGGCCAGGGGATCTGGTAGTTGAGCAAGGCCGAGATCGAGCGGGCGGCGCCGCCGGTGCAGGCGTCGGTGTAGCAGTAGGCCCAATAGTTCTGGGCGAACAGGTTGCTGGCGGTGGCGCGGAATTTGAGGCCTTTGAGGTCGGGGCTGAGGCGGCCGAAGTCGTAGCCGATGCCGGCGTCTACCAGCAGGTAAGAGGCCTCGACCGGCGCGCCCAGGCCGCCGTAGGCGGCGCCGGTGTGGCCGACGCGGCCGTCCAGAGTGAGGCCGGCCAGGGTGCCGTCCGATACCGCGTAGTTGGCGCGCAGCGATACCTGCTGCTGCGAAACCGAGGGATAGCGGTTGGTCAGCATCACCGTATAGGCGTCGGCGCTGGCCGACGACACCACCGAATTGCTGGCCGCGTAGGAGGCAGTCAGGTTCAGGCCGTCCAGCGGCTGGAAGCGGCTTTCGATCGAGGCGCCGCGGATGCGCAGGTCGGCCCAGGCGCGGCAGCCGCCGGCGGCGGCGCAGCCGGATTCGGCGTCGGGAGCCTGGGCGTTGTTCTGGAACTGGTTGTAGGCCGTCATCGTCAGCAGCTGGCCCAGCGCCGGGGGCTGGAAGCGAACGCCGGTTTCGATCTGCTGCCCGGTGCTGGTCGCGGCGGCGCTGCCCAGCAGCGTCGTGCTTTGCGAATAATTCAGGTAAGGCGACAGGCCGTTGTCGAACTGGTAGCGCAGCCCGGCGCGCGCGCTCAGCGCCTGGTCGTCCTGCAGGATGGCGTCGCCCTCGGGCGTGGCGAGGTCGACGGTCCGGTTGCCGAGCTGGTCGCGCCGGCCCACCAGCGACAGCGTCCAGCGGTGGAGCTGGATCTGGTCCTGCACGTACAGCCCGAGCGAGCTGCGTTCGGAATAGGCGCGCGCCGCCATGCGCGGCGCCGCCACCGCCGAGCCGTAGCGGGGGTCGAGGATGTCGAGCGAAGCCGAGGGTTCGACCCGGTTTTCGAAAATGTCGCGCGCCTTCAGGTAGTCGAATCCGAATTGCACCTGGTGCTGCAGGCCGAAGGTGCGGACCGTGCCATGGACCTGGCTGCCGACCGTATAGGTGCCCAGCCCCGGCAGCGTCGGGTCCTCGGGCCGGCCGGGGTCGACCCAATTGCCGGCGGGCTGGTTGTCGGGGCGGCCATAGCGCACCGATTGCTTGACCTGCCAGTCGTCGTCGAGCTTCTGCTCGAATTCGTAGGCCGCCTGGCTGGCAGCCGGCTGGCCTTGCCCCGTCACGTCGACTCCGGCCCCGAGCGAAGTACGCGGCCCCGGCGCCCAGCCCGGTCCCGCCTCCGGCACCCGGGCCCCCGGTACCGTGCCCGGCTCCAGCACCGCGAACGACTGCGCCACCGGCGCGCGCCACAGCCCCCGGTCGCGATCGGCGGCCGCCTCCGTGGCTTGCCTCTCGGCCACCACCCGGTCCGGCCCTCCAGCCGCGATCCGGCCCCGCCAGCCGGCCGCCCCGTCCTGCCCGGCGGCCGCGGCCCCGTCCTGGCCGCCGTCCGCGCCCTGCGGCGGCTCGTCGAGCGAAACCCGCGACGCGCAGCCCCACACACCCGCCAGCAGCGCCACCGCCAAGGCAGCCCGCCATTTACCTCTACTCAAGCGTGTCGGAAAAGAAACAGCCATTCTCCATCCCCGCGCCGGCCTGCAAACCGCGCCAACCAAAGCGCGATGCGCCTACATTTCCTCGATCCAGGCGGCCTGGATCGCCTCCAGCACCTTCTCGCCCGCGCGCTTGGGATCGCCCACGAACCCCGGAAGTTCCAGCACCCACCGATGCAATTCGATAAACCGCAGCTGCCGTGGATCGACATCGGGATGAGCATCCGCCAACGCCGCTGCAATCTCGTGAATATCAGTCCATTCCATAACGCCTCTCGCCCCCCGCAAAAACCCGACCCCACCCAGGATGCGGCGGATCCGGCTCCGCCGGTCCGCCCGCATCGCCCCCTTGAGGGGGGCGGCCGCAGGCCGCCGGGGGTGGGCTTCCCTTCCGGTCCGCCCGCATCGCCCCCTTGAGGGGGGCGGCCGCAGGCCGCCCGGGGGTGGGTTTCCCTTCCGGTCCGCCCGCATCGCCCCCTTGAGGGGGGCGGCCGCAGGCCGCCCGGGGGTGGGTTTTCCTTCCGGTCCGCCCGCATCGCCCCCTGGGGGGCGCGCGTAAGCGCGTAGGGAGGGCATTCTAGGAGGTCATTCTTTAGCGTGGTTGATGGTGTATTTGGGGATCTCTATCGTGAGGTCGGTATCGGCGATCACCGCCTGGCACGACAGGCGGGATGTGGAGGTCAGCCCCCAGGCCTTGTCGAGCATATCTTCCTCGTTGTCGCTGGCATCCGCCAGCGACGAAAACCCTTCCTTCACGATAACGTGACAGGTCGTGCACGCGCACGACAATTCGCAGGCATGCTCGATTTCGATATGGTTGTCGAGCAACACGCGGCAGATGGACTTGCCGCTCGGCGCGTCTTCGATTACGGCCCCTTGCGGGCACAGTTCCTGGTGCGGCAGCACCGTCAATTTGGGCATGTTCTGAACCTGATCCTTGCTGGAACGGCGCGCGGCCGGTGCCGCGCGCCGTTTCATGCGACTTCGTCGATGCGGCGGCCGGCCAGCGCGGCGCGTATGCTGCGGTCCATCCGGCGGGCGGCGAAGGCCTCGGTGGCATGCGACAGGGTTTCGACCGCCTGGCGCACGGCCTCGGCATCCTCGCCCTGCTCCGCCTGGCGGGCGCCGGCCAGCGCGGCGTCGATGACGGCGCGCTCGTCGGGCGCCAGCAGGTCGCCGTCGGCCGCCAGCGCGGCCTCCACCGATTCCGCCAGCCGGCGCGCCTCGACCTGCTGTTCCCGCAGCGCGCGCGAACGCATGTCGGCGTCGGCGCTCTGCATGCCGGCCGCCAGCATGGCGGCGATCTCGTCGTCGCCCAGGCCGTACGACGGCTTGACCGAGATCGACGCTTCCACGCCCGAGCTTTGTTCGCGGGCCGTGACGTTGAGCAGGCCGTCGGCATCGACCTGGAAGGTAACGCGGATGCGCGCGGCGCCGGCCACCATCGGCGGGATGCCATGCAGCTCGAAACGCGCCAGCGAACGGCAGTCGGACACCAGTTCGCGCTCGCCCTGGACCACGTGGATGGCCATCGCCGTCTGGCCGTCCTTGAAGGTGGTGAATTCCTGCGCGCGCGCCACCGGGATGGTGCTGTTGCGGGCGATGATGCGCTCGACCAGCCCGCCCATGGTTTCCAGGCCCAGCGACAGCGGAATGACGTCGAGCAGCAGCCAGTCGTCGCCCGGCGCGCGGTTGCCGGCCAGCATATTGGCCTGCATCGCCGCGCCCAGCGCCACCACCTGGTCGGGATCGAGGTCGATCAGCGGCTCGGTGCCGAACAGCTCGCCCACCATGCGGCGCACGATGGGCATGCGGGTGGCGCCGCCCACCATCACCACGCCCTTGACCTCGTCGGCGCGCAGCCCGGCGTCGCGCAGCGCGCGCCGCACGCTGGCCAGCGTGCGCGCCACCAGCGGCCGGGCCATCTCTTCGAACGCCTCGCGGGTGAGCCGGGCCGCCACCGGCTGCCCGGTGGACAGCGTCAGCGCACATTCGGCGACGTCCTGCGAAGACAGCGTTTCGCGCAGCGCGCGCGCCGCCACCAGCAGCGCGCGGCGGTCTTCCGGCACCAGCGCGCCGGCTTCCTCGTGGTGTGCCATCCAGTCGGCGATCAGGGCGTCGAAATCGTCGCCGCCCAGGGCGGTGTCGCCGCCGGTGGCGATGACCTCGAACACGCCCAGCGACAGCCGCAGGATGGAGATGTCGAACGTGCCGCCGCCCAGGTCGTAGACCGCGTAGATGCCCTCGGCGGCATTGTCGAGCCCGTAGGCGACGGCCGCCGCGGTCGGCTCGTTCAGCAGCCGCAGCACGTTCAGGCCGGCCAGCCGGGCCGCGTCTTTCGTGGCCTGGCGCTGGGCGTCGTCGAAATAGGCCGGCACGGTAATGACCGCGCCCACCAGTTCATCGCCCAGGCGGTCTTCGGCCAGCTGCCGCAGCCTGGCCAGGATCTGGGCCGAGACCTCGACCGGGCTCTTGTCGCCCTGCACCGTGCCGATGCGAACCATGCCAGGCGCCTCGACGAAGCGGTACGGCACGTTCTGCCGCTGCGCATCGTCCAGCCCGCGCCCCATGAAGCGCTTGACGGAAACGACGGTGTTGAGCGGGTCGGTGGCCTGCGCTTCGAGCGCGGCGCGGCCGATGCGCACGCCGCCGTCGGCCAGGTAGCGGACCGCCGACGGCAGCAGCGCATGGCCGTCCTCGTCGCGCAGCACTTCGGCCACGCCATTGCGCACCGAGGCCACCAGCGAATTGGTCGTGCCCAGGTCGATGCCCACCGCCAACCGCCGCTGGTGCGGGGCCTCGGACATTCCGGGTTCTGCGATCTGCAAAAGCGCCATGCGTCAGGTCTTTCTCAATTCAGGTCCGACAGAGTATCGGATGCGGTATCGATCTCTTCGGAAAATTTTTCCAGGAACATCCATTCGCGGATGCGGGCGGCCGCCGTGGCGTAGTCGTGCCGGTCGTCCAGCAAAGCGCTCACTTCGTCGGTCATGCGGCGGCGGGCGGCGGCCACGTCGTCGGCCAGGGCCTGGAGCGCCGCGGCGTCGCGCGCCGCGCGGGCGTCGTCGAGAGCCTCGCGCCATTCCATCTGCTGCATCAGGAAGGCCGGCGTCATCGCGGTGTTGGTCTCGACCTGCAGGTCGACCCCGGCACGCTCGCACAGGTAGCGCGCCCGCGCGAGCGGCGACCGCAGCGTGCGGTAGGCCTCGTTGGCGCGCGACGCCCATTGCATCGCGATGCGGCGCTCCTGCTCCGAACCGGCGGCGTGCCGGTCGGGGTGCACCTTGGACTGCACTTCGCGCCAGGCGGCGTCGAGCGCGTCGCGGTCGAGCGCGAAGCGCGCCGGCAGGCCCAGCAGTTCGAAATGATCGGGAACCTGCTGCATCAGACGGTGAAAGACTCACCGCAGCCGCAGGTTGCCTTCTCGTTGGGGTTGTTGAACTTGAAGCCTTCGTTGAGCCCTTCGCGGGTGTAGTCGAGCTGCGTGCCGGCCAGGTAAGGCAGGCTCTTGGGATCGACGAACACCTTCACGCCCTCGCTTTCGAACACCTGGTCGTCCGGCTCGGCCTGGTCGACGTACTCGAGCTTGTAGGCCAGGCCCGAGCAGCCGGTGGTCTTCACGCCCAGGCGCAGGCCGAGGCCCTTGCCGCGCTTTTCCAGGTAGCGGGTGACGTGCCGGGCGGCGCTGGCGGTCAGCGATACCGACATGGCTGTTTCCTTCAGTTGGACGACGACCCGCCGCGCTTGGCGCGGTAGTCGTTGACGGCGGCCTTGATGGCGTCTTCGGCCAGGATCGAGCAGTGGATCTTGACCGGCGGCAGCGCCAGTTCCTGCGCGATCTGCGTGTTGCGGATGTCGAGCGCCTGGTCGAGCGTCTTGCCCTTGACCCATTCGGTCACCAGCGAACTGGAGGCGATGGCCGAGCCGCAGCCGTAGGTCTTGAAGCGCGCGTCTTCGATGATGCCCTGCTCGTTGACCTTGATCTGCAGCTTCATCACGTCGCCACAGGCCGGCGCGCCGACCATGCCGGTGCCGACCGATTCGTCGCCCTTGTCGAAGGCGCCGACGTTGCGGGGGTTCTCGTAATGATCGATGACTTTTTCGCTATATGCCATTTCAGTTCTCCATTGCGCAGCGCGCCTTCCATGACGCATCGAGCTGCGCCGATCGACCCAGGGCACCGCGGACCCGGCTCTGCCGGTCCGCCGGTGCCGCCCCCTCGAGGGGGCGCGCGAAGCGCGTAGGGGGTGGGTTCATCCAATGCTCCTGGTTCAGTGTGCAGCCCACTGCACCGTATTGATATCGATGCCGTCCTTGGCCATTTCCCACAGCGGCGACATGTCGCGCAGTTTGCCGACCTTGTCGCGCAGCAGCGCGACGGCGAAGTCGATTTCTTCCTCGGTCGTGAAACGGCCCAGCGTGAAGCGGATCGAGCTGTGCGCCAGTTCGTCGCTGCGGCCCAGCGCGCGCAGCACGTACGAGGGCTCCAGGCTGGCCGAGGTGCAGGCCGAGCCGCTGGAGACGGCGATGTCCTTGACGGCCATGATCAGCGATTCGCCTTCGACGTAGTTGAAGCTGACGTTCAGGTTGTGCGGGATGCGCCGCTCCATGTCGCCGTTGAGGTAGACCTCTTCGATGGCCGACAGGCCCGCCCACAGGCGGTCGCGCAGCATGCGGACGCGATCGTTCTCGACCGCCATTTCTTCGCGCGCGATGCGGTAGGTCTCGCCCATGCCGACGATCTGGTGCGTGGCCAGCGTGCCCGAGCGCATGCCCCGTTCGTGGCCGCCGCCGTGCATCTGCGCCTCGATCCGCACGCGCGGCTTGCGCCGCACGTACAACGCGCCGATGCCCTTGGGGCCGCACATCTTGTGCGCGCAGAATGACATCAGGTCCACCTTCAGTTGCTGGAGGTCGATCACGACCTTGCCGGTGGCCTGCGCCGCGTCGACGTGGAAGATGATCTTGCGTTCGCGGCAGATCTCGCCCAGCTGTTCGATGTCCTGGATCACGCCGATTTCGTTGTTGACGTACATCACCGAGGCCAGGATGGTGTCGGGCCGGATCGCCGCCTTGAAGGCGTCGATGTCGAGCAGGCCGTTTTCCTGCACGTCGAGGTAGGTGACCTCGAAGCCGTCGCGTTCCAGTTCGCGACAGGTATCGAGCACGGCCTTGTGCTCGGTCTTGACGGTGATGATGTGCCGGCCGCGTTCCTTGTAGAAGGCGGCCGCGCCCTTGATGGCGAGGTTGTCGGACTCGGTGGCGCCGGAGGTCCACACGATTTCGCGCGGATCGGCGTTGACCAGCGCGGCGACCTGCTCGCGCGCGTTTTCCACCGCCTTTTCGGCGTCCCAGCCGTAGGCGTGGCTGCGCGAGGCCGGGTTGCCGAATTTCTCGTACAGCCAGGGGACCATGGCGTCGACCACGCGCGGGTCGACCGGCGTGGTGGCCGAGTAGTCGAGATAGACAGGTTTCTTGATCATGACTTCGATTGCCTCATAACTTGGCGTTCCGGCAGCGCCGGAACCGCGCGCCGGATGCGACCCGCCCACGCCTACAGCGCGGCGCCGGTGGCTTCCGGGCTGCCCGCGCGGCGGTCCACCATGACCGACTTGGCGGCGGTGGCCTCGTGCAGTTCGCGCATGCGTTGCTGGTCGACCAGGTCCTGCAGCGACACCGAATCGAGGTACTCGACCATCTTGCGGTTGAGCGTGGCCCACAGCTCGTGCGTCATGCACTTGCCGGCCTTGCCGTCGTTGCCGCGGGTACAGTCCTGCTTGCCGCCGCAATCGGTGGCGTCGAGCGGTTCGTCGACCGCGAAGATGATGTCGGCCACCGTGACGTGCCGCGCCAGCTTGGCCAGCGAATAGCCGCCGCCGGGGCCGCGCATGCTGTCGACCAGTTCGTGTCGCCGCAGCTTGCCGAACAGTTGCTCGAGGTAGGACAGCGAAATGTTCTGCCTCTGGCTGATTGCGGAAAGCGTGACCGGGCCACTGTGCTGGCGCAGGGCCAGGTCGATCATGGCGGTGACGGCGAACCGTCCTTTCGTGGTGAGTCGCATTCAGAACCCCTGTTGATGCTGACACCGCCGGGAAATGCGCCGTGTTTGCGGCACAATTCCCTAACGTTTTCGTCAAGTATAGCGAAATCCCGAATATTTTTCTAGGGATTCAGTCGGGAAATTTCGCTCGGGGTGCGGCGGGCGCAGCGGACGCTGCCCGCAAAGAGCAAGGCCCGGACATACCGGGCTTATGGCGGTTGGGATGGACCAGGCCGCCCGCGGCGGCCTGGATCAGGCTGCCTGGTACTGGGTGGCGCGCTTGCGCACGACTTCGAGCAGGCCCTGGCAGGCGTCTTCGATATAATCGAGGACTTTGGAGAAACCTTCGGGGCCGCCGTAGTACGGATCGGGCACCGTGGCTTCTTCATACTCGTTGGCGAAGCGCATCAGCAGCATCAGCTTATGCTGGTACTGCTTGGGCGACTGCTGCTGCAGCAGCGACAGGTTGTCCCAATCCATCGCGAGGATCATGTCGAACTCGCGGAAATCTTCCGGACGGACCTGGCGCGCGCGGCATTCGCCGATGTCATAGCCGCGTTTCCTGGCGGCTGCCTGCGCTCTGGCGTCGGGCGGCTCTCCGAGGTGGAACGCATGCGTCGCGGCCGATTCGATTCGGACAACGTCGGAAAGACCGGCGTCTTTCACCAGGCGGCGAAACACGCCCTCTGCGCTCGGCGAGCGACAGATGTTGCCCATGCACACAAAGAGTACCTTCGTCATCATGTCCGAAAGTGTGCGGGAAAACCCCGGATAGTTCAAGCTTTTTTTAAATTCATGCAGAAAACTGGTGCAAAAAAATTCCCTTTAAAATCAATAAGTTATAAGCACTTACACTAGGTTTCGAGGTTTTACCGGGCAAGCGCGCACAACTGTGGTACGAAAAGCGCAACAATTCTGTCACCGGCTGCCGCCCCAAAATGGGGCCGATTCATCTCGCGATGCACCATTGCGATCCGCGGCTCAATTGCCGGCATCCAGCGCTTCCTGGTCGGCCTGCTGGCCGCCGGCGCCGAACGCTTTTTCCTTCAGCGCGAGCAATTGATCGCGGGCCTTGGCGGCCTTTTCGAATTCCAGATTGCGGGCATATTCCAGCATGGCCTTTTCCAGTTTGCGGATTTCCCTGGCCATCTGTTTTTCGCCCATTGCCTCGAACCGGGCCTCGTCGGCCAGCCGCGCGATGTCTACGTCGCCGGCGGCGTAGACGCCGTCGATCAGCTCCCGCACTTCCTTGCGCACCCCCTTGGGGGTGATGCCGTGTTCCTGGTTGAAGAGCAATTGCTTTTCGCGCCGGCGATTGGTTTCGTCGATCGCCCGCCGCATCGAATCGGTGATGCGGTCGGCGTACAGGATGGCCTTGCCGTTCAGATTGCGCGCGGCGCGGCCGATGGTCTGGATCAGGCTGCGTTCGGAGCGCAGGAAGCCCTCCTTGTCGGCATCGAGAATGGCCACCAGCGACACTTCCGGGATGTCGAGCCCTTCGCGCAGCAGGTTGATGCCGACCAGCACGTCGAAGGTGCCCAGCCGCAGGTCGCGCAGGATCTCCACCCGCTCCACCGTGTCGATGTCGGAATGCAGGTAGCGCACCTTGACCCCGTGGTCGGTCAGGAAGTCGGTCAGGTCTTCGGCCATGCGCTTGGTGAGCGTGGTGATCAGCACCCGCTCCTGCTTGGCCACGCGTTCGGTGATCTCGCCCAGCACGTCGTCGACCTGGGCCACCGCCGGACGCACCTCCACTTCCGGGTCGACCAGGCCGGTGGGCCGCACCACCTGTTCGACCACGTTGTCGGCGTGCTCTTTCTCGTAGGCGGCCGGGGTGGCCGAGACGAAAATGCACTGGCGCATCTTGGCCTCGAACTCGGTGAACTTCAGCGGCCGGTTGTCGAGCGCCGACGGCAGGCGGAAACCGTAGTTGACCAGGGTTTCCTTGCGCGAGCGGTCGCCCTTGTACATGGCGCCCACCTGGCCGATGGTGACGTGGCTTTCGTCGATGATCATCAGCGCGTCGGCCGGCAGGTAATCCACCAGCGTGGGAGGCGGCTCGCCCGGCCGGGCGCCGGACAGGTGGCGCGAGTAGTTTTCGATGCCTTTGCAGAACCCCAGTTCCTGCAGCATTTCCAGGTCGAACCGGGTGCGCTGCTCCAGCCGCTGGGCCTCGACCAGCTTGCCTTCGTCCACGAACGAGCGGCTGCGCTCGCGCAGCTCGGCCTTGATGGTGTCGATCGCCCGCATCACGGTGGCGCGCGGGGTCACGTAGTGCGAACCCGGGTAGACCGTGAAGCGCAGGATCTTCTGCCGCACGCGGCCGGTAAGCGGATCGAACAGCTCCAGCGATTCGATTTCGTCGTCGAACAGGGTGATGCGCAGCGCGAGCTCTGCGTGTTCGGCCGGGAACACGTCGATCAGCTCGCCGCGCACGCGGAAGGTGCCGCGCATGAATTCGGTGTCGTTGCGCGTGTACTGCATGGACACCAGGCGCGCGATCACGTCGCGCTGGCCGATGCGGTCGCCCGTGCGCAGGATCAGCACCATGTCGTGGTAGTCGCTGGGATTGCCGATGCCATAGATGCACGACACGCTGGCCACGATCACGGTGTCGCGCCGCTCCAGCAGGCTCTTGGTGGCCGACAGCCGCATCTGCTCGATGTGCTCGTTGATGGACGAGTCTTTCTCGATGAACAGGTCGCGCGTCGGCACGTAGGCCTCGGGCTGGTAGTAGTCGTAGTACGACACGAAGTACTCGACGGCGTTGCGCGGGAAGAATTCGCGCATTTCGGCGTAGAGCTGGGCCGCCAGCGTCTTGTTGGGCGCCAGCACCAGCGCCGGCCGGCCCATCCGGGCGATCACGTTGGCCATCGTGAAGGTCTTGCCCGAGCCGGTCACGCCCAGCAGGGTCTGGTACATCAGGCCATCGTTCAGCCCTTCGCACAGGGCGTCGATCGCGGTGGGCTGGTCGCCCGAGGGGGGGTACGGCTGGTAGAGCTGGAACGGGCTGCCTTCGAACGTCACGAAGCGTGGCTCGAACTGGCCGGCCATGATCGCGGTGGTGGGGTCGCTGCCTTCCACGGCCTCGGCCGCGACGGGTTGCGGGGCGGCCTCCTCGGGCTCGCGTGGCGACGGCGCGACAGCATTGCCGGCGGCGGCGCGGCGCCTCCCGGCAGGCGCCTGAAGCGCCGGAATTCGGGCATCGCGCATGATAGACTGATGCTCCATCAGGAAACGCAACCTGTCATTATCTTCCAGACCTTCCGCTTACCACAACCCCGCGCGCTTTAACGGACGCTTTTTCATGACCTCGCTCTTCGCCGCCGTCGAACTGGCACCCCGCGACCCCATTCTCGGCCTCACCGAGCAATACAACGCCGACACCCGCAGCAAGAAAGTCAACCTGGGCGTGGGGATCTACTACGACAACGAAGGCAAGATTCCGTTGCTCAAAGCCGTGCGCAAGGCCGAACTGGCGCGCGTGGAAGCCGCCGCCACGCGCGGCTACCTGCCGATCGAAGGCATTCCCGGCTACAACCAGGCGGTGCAGAAGCTGCTGCTGGGCGACGATTCCGCGCTCATCCGTGAAGGCCGCGTACTGACCGCGCAGACGCTGGGCGGCACCGGCGCGCTGAAGATCGGCGCCGACTTCCTGAAGCGGCTGGCGCCCCAGGCCAAGGTCGCGATCAGCGACCCGAGCTGGGAAAACCACCGCGCGCTGTTCGAATACGCCGGCTATGAGGTCATCTCCTACCCGTACTACGACGCCGCCACCAACGGCCTGAACTTCGACGGCATGATCGGCGCGCTGGAAAGCTATCCGGCCGGCACCGTGGTCGTGCTGCACGCCTGCTGCCACAACCCCACCGGAGTCGACCTGTCGCCCGGGCAGTGGCAGCGCGTGGTCGAGGTCGTCAAGGCGCGCGACCTGGTGCCCTTCCTAGACATCGCCTACCAGGGCTTCGGCGACGGCATCGAGGCCGACGCCGCCGCGGTGCGCCTGTTCGCGGCCTCGGGCCTGATGGTGCTGATCAGCTCGTCGTTCTCGAAGTCGTTCTCGCTGTACGGCGAACGCGTGGGCGCGCTGACCATGATCGCCGCCGACAAGGACGAAAGCCTGCGCGTGATGAGCCAGCTCAAGCGCGTGATCCGCACCAACTATTCCAACCCGCCCACGCACGGCGGGTCGGTGGTGGCGCAGATCCTCAACACGCCCGCGCTGCGCGCCGAATGGGAAGAAGAACTGGCCGGCATGCGCGAGCGCATCCGCGCCATGCGCGCCGCGCTGGTGGCCAAGCTGAAAGAGCGTGGCGTGCGGCGCAACTTCGATTTCGTGCTGAAGCAGCGCGGCATGTTCTCGTATTCGGGACTGACCGCCCAGCAGGTGGACCGCCTGCGCGAAGAGCACGGCATCTACGCCGTCAGCACCGGCCGCATCTGCGTGGCCGCCCTCAACGACGGCAACATCGACGCCGTAGCCGACGGCATCGCCGCAGTATTGTCTTAAGCCTATCCCTATTCGGGACGCCGCGGATCCGGCTCCGCCGGTCCGCCGGCGTCGCCGCTCGAGGGGCGCGCGAAGCGCGTAGGGGTGGGCCTTTCCTCCGCGCGCAGCCGGCCGCCGTACGCGCTCCACGCGAAGGTCAGCGCGATGCCGAAGGCTCCGGCCGCCAGATAGGCCAGCCAGCCGCCGGCCAGCGCCAGCCAGCCCGGCCCGCCGCCGCTGCCGGCCGGGTCGCCCGCCGCGGCCAGCAGCCGCAGCAGCAGCGTGGCCAGCGAAGCCGGGGCGGCCAGGTCTTCGATCCGCACGTAGGGCGCCGTCAGGCTCAGATGCTCGGCGGACCATATCGCCAGTACGGCGCCGGCCACGCCTACCCATGCCGCCGTCATCCCGTGCTCGATGATGGACGGCCACAGCCGGCGCCGCCCCGGCATGCGGGCGCCGAAGAAATACCGCAGCACGACGCCGGCCGTGCCCGCCGCGCGGCGCGGCAGGCGCCGCCATCCGGGCGCATCCATCCAGCCGCCGGCGCGCGGCTCGTAGCGGATGTCCCAGCCGCCGGCGCGCAGCCGCCAGCTCAGGTCGACGTCGCTGGCCGCGGTGGCGCGCCAGTAGCCGACGTCTTCCAGCGCGCGGCGGCGGAACGCGCCGAGCTTGCCCGACACCACGCAAACGCCGCCGTAGGCGGTGCGCGCGCGCCGGATCAATCCGCCCGCCAGCCGAACGGCCAGTCCGGCGTCCAGGCCCAGCGGACCGTTGTCGCGGCGCAGCGAGCCGGCCACCGCGCCCACCTGCGCACAGGCGGCCAGCGGCGCCACCAGCCGCGTACAGGCGTCGGCGTCGAGCACCACGTCGCCGTCGACGCAGACCAGGTAATCGCCGTGCGCGGCCAGCGCGCCGATGCGCAGCGCCATCGCCTTGTCCTGGCCGGGCGCCAGGTGGATCACACGCATCGGTTCGTTGTCCTGGGCCAGCGCGTCGAGCATGGCGGCGGTGCCGTCGTCGGGCCCGTAGCTGACGGCGATCACTTCGAGCCGGGGGTAGTCCTGGCCCAGCGCCGCGGCGATCGCATAGCCCAGTTGCGGCTGCGCGCCGCTGCACGGCATGACGATCGACGCCGGCGGCAGCGCCGCCTCGCCGCCCGGCTCGCCTTCCGTCTCGCCGAACGCGCGGCGCCACCA
Source organism: Pigmentiphaga soli (assembly GCF_039541095.1). Taxonomy (NCBI): domain Bacteria; kingdom Pseudomonadati; phylum Pseudomonadota; class Betaproteobacteria; order Burkholderiales; family Alcaligenaceae; genus Pigmentiphaga; species Pigmentiphaga soli. The sequence goes on along the minus strand of NZ_BAABFO010000013.1, from coordinate 17,786 downwards.
GAATCGGGCCGCTCCCGCCATCCAGGCACAGCACAGGCACAGGGGATACAGCAGCAGGAAGGCCGCCACCAGCATGCCCGGGATGCCGGCCGCGTGCGGCGCGGCGACGCCGGTCAGGACGGCCGCCAGCCGGGCCAGGGGTGCTATGCAGATCGAGGCAGGAATCATGGTGAGGAATCCGATGGCCGGTCGTTGCCGGCTACTCCGCTGCTCTGAACCGCAACCGGTAGCCGGCGTAGGGACCGCGGCGCACGAAACCGCTGCCCGCCCCTCCATCCGCTTGCAAAACTCCCGGCCGCGTCCGCCCTTCCTCGTTCATCTCCATCCCGCCGGATCCTTGCCCGTGTTCCGCCCGCTACGGCGGCACGGAGCTCCCGGTGGCGAAGAACGGCGGCGCGCCGCCACGGCTGGCCCGCCGGCCGCGTGCGATGCCGGGATGGCGCACAGCATAAGCAGCCTGGCCGGGACGGCAAACAATAGTTGACAATTGTTTGCAGATGGCGCGTCGCCGTTCATGCCCCGCCGTCCTCCGGCTGCGCGCTGCCCGGCAGGCAGAGGCGGAACTCGGTGCCTTCGCCGGGACGGCTGTCGACTTCGACGCGGCCGCCATGGCGCTCGACCACGGTCTTGGTGAAGGTCAGGCCGAGCCCGATGCCCGGCGGCTCGCCGTCGCCCTCTCCGCCCAGCCGCGCGAAGGGCTCGAACAGGCGCGCCCGGCCGGCCTCGTCGATGCCCCGGCCGCGGTCGCGCACGGCCAGGCACCAGCCGCCCTGGACCGGCCTGACGTCGCAGTCGACCGGACTGCCAGGCGGACTGTACTTGATCGCGTTCGACACGACGTTGATCAGCGCCCGCGCCAGCAGCGTGCGGTTGCCCTCGCCCCAGGCGCCGTTGGGCGGCAGCGCGGTGCGCAGGCGGATGCGGCGCGCCTCGGCCTGCTCCCAACAGGCGTCGACCGCATCGAGCACGATGTCGGAGTAGTCGAGCGGTTCGGTGCCGAACGGCATCGATTCGACGCGGGCCGCCTGCACGAAGGCCTCGGCCAGTTCCAGCGTGCGGCCGGCATGGGCCCGGATGCGGGCCAGCAATTCGTGCTGCGGCAGCGAATCGGAATCGGCCTCGTACAGATCGAGCAGGGTCTGGATCGAAGTTTGCGGCGCGCGCATGTCGTGCGACAGGAAACGCAGCGCCTCGTCGCGCTTGCGCTCGGCCTGGCGCAGCGCGTGCAGGTCGACCAGACAGACGATCCATACCCTGCCGCGGCCGGGCAGGCCGGGGCTGGCGATGCGCTTGTACAGGAACTCGCCGCCGCGGTCGTCGCGGCATTCCAGGCCCAGCGCGCCGGTGTCGAGCCGCTCGAGCGGCGTGCCGACGGCCGCCGCGCCGGCCTGCAGCGGCCGCAATCCGCGCAGCAGCCGCCCCAGGGCCGCGCCGCGCAGCTCGGCCGGCGGCAGGCCGAAATAGCGCGCGGCGGCACGGTTGCCCAGCAGCACGGCGCCGTCGTCGCCGGCCACCAGCGTGGCGTCGGGCAGGCTTTCCAGCGTCGAGGCGATGAACAGGTGCAGCGCGCGCAGCTGGTCGGCCGCCTGCCGCAGCGCTTCGATGCGGCGGTCCACCAGGTCGCCGGCGGCCGGCGCCGCGCGCGGCAGGACCGGATCGTGCCGGTGCAGCCGGTCCAGTTCGGCCCCCAGGTAGGCCACGGCAGCCTCCAGCCGCCGCCATACCCATAGCGGATACAGCAGCAGCATCACGGCCAGCGGCGCGCCCGGCGGCAGCCACAGGCCGGCGTGCAAGGCCAGGAAGCCGACCGCGGCCGTGGCGACCATCAGCGCGGCAGTCAGCGCCAGCGCCCGCCGCGGCGACGCCAGCCACAGCCCGGGCAGCAACAGCGCCACCATCGCCAGCGCGAAGGCAGCACTCTGCCACGGCAGCGCGCGCATCCGCATGCGGCCTGCCAGCAGGTCGTCGGCGATGCTGGCCGAGATCTCGACACCGGACATCGGTATCGATTGGCCGGACACCGGCGTCGGGTAGACATCGCCCAGGCCGATCGCGGTCGGGCCTACCAGCACGATCTTGTCGCGGAACGCGTCGGCGGCCGCCTTGCCGCTCAGCACGTCGGCCGCCGACACCGTGCGATAAGTGCCCGGCGGGCCGGCGAAGGCGATGTGCGCCCAGTTGTCTCGATGCCAGAAGCCGTCGTCCGCGGGGGGCGCGGCCGGCGCGCCGCCGTGTTCGTGCCGGCCGGGCAGCGTGCGCACGGCATCGCCGTGGCCGGCGGCGCGCAGCAGCGCCACCGCGAAGTGGTCGTACCAGCGGCCGCGCGCCCCCTCTCGCAGGAACACGCTGCGCACGATGCCGTCGGGATCCATCTCGACCGATACGTGGCCCAGCGCGCCGGCGGCTTCGGCCAGCGGCGGGATCGGCGGCACCGCGTCGTAGCCGCGCGACGACAGGCTGGCCATGAATACGGGCAGCACTACCGCGCCGCTGCGGCGCAAGGCGGCCGCCAGCGCGCGGTCGCCCTGCGGATCGGTGGCGTCGGGCTCGGACAGCAGTAGGTCCAGGCCGATGGCGCGCGGTCCCTGGGCCGCGATGCGTTCGATCAGGTCGGCGTCGCGCTCACGGTTCCAGGGCCAGCGGCCCAGTTGCGCCAGGCTGCGGTCGTCGATCGCGACGATGACGATGTCGGGAGAAGGCCGGTGCCGCAGCGCGTTGACGGCGGCGTCGTACAGCACGGCGTCGGCGCGCCCCAGCCCGTTCTGCCAGCCCAGGCCGGCGGCCAGCAGCAGCGCCGCGGCGGCCAGCAGGAGACGGTCGAGGCCGCCGGACAGGCGCGCGGCCATCATCGCGTCAGGGCCTCAGGGCCGGTCGACGGCCGAGCCGTCCGAGGCATTGAGCGGCTGGCCGCTGCCCGAACGGACGACGTTCAGGACGCGGAACCGCTGCGGCGTGGTGAAGCGGCGCACGTAGCCGTCGGGGTCGGTGGCCTGTACCCGCAGGTAATAGGTGCCGCCCTCCAGCCCGCCCAGCGTGGCCTGGCGCTCCCCGGTGCGGATTTCCTGCACGATCGACGTGAATTCCGGATCGCGCCCGATCTGCAGCAGGTAGCGCTGGCCCGGCTCGCCGTCCCAGCGGAACAGCAGTTCGTCGCCATGCTGCTCGGGCGCCGACGGCGGGGCGGCCTCGCGGCGCATCGAGAACTTGCGCGGATCGCCGTAGGGGCCGGCGTCGGCCTGGCCGGTGGCGTCGAGCCGGTAGGTGCGCACGCGCCAGTAATAGACGCCCGAGGGCAGCTGCGGCGTTTCGAGCGAACCGTCGCCGGCGTCGTGGCGGTCGAGCAGCAGGTCGGCGAACCGTGGGTCGCGCGCCAGCTGCACGTCGTAGCCGCCCGCGCCGGCGCCGGTCGTCCAGCGCAGCGTGACCGTGCCGCCAGACACCTCGCCGCCGTCCTGCGGCGCCAGCGTGACGGGCGGCTCGGGCCGCGCCTTCAGGCGGAACGCGCGGATCGACGGCCGCCCTTCGATGCCGTTGGCGTCGATGGCCCGCACCACGGCCACGTAGTCGCCGTCGTCGATGCCTTCGAAGCGCAGGCGGGGGCCGGGAAACACCGCGTTGGCGACCACGAAGTCCAGTTGCGCGTCGCGCGACAGGAAACCGCGGTACGAGGCCGCGCCCGGCACGGCGGGGAAGGACAGGTCGATCAGTGGCCGCTGCTGCAGCTCGGGGATCGCGCCCAGGTCCGGCGCGGGCAGCAGCGGGACCGGGGCCGAGGCGCCGGCGCCGGTGACGGCCACCCCCTGCCCCGCCGCCACCAGCGTGCCGCCGGAGGCCGGCGGCGCCACGCGCGCGGCCGCGTCGCGGTCCAGCAGCTGGACGCTGCCGTCGAGCACGTCGGCCGTCATCGCGCCGCCCGCCGTCAGCGACACGCCGAACTCGGTGCCGCGCACGCCGGCCGCCATCAGCGGCGTGCGCACGCGGAAGCGGCTGCCGCCGGGCGCCTGCGGAGTGACGCTGGATTCGACCCGGCCGCGGCCGAGATCGAGCACGGTATCGGCGCGCTTGCTGCGGATCATGTAGCGGGCGCGGTGCATTTGCAGTTCGGAGTCGCCGGTGATCCGCACCACCGAGCCGTCCAGCAGCTCCAGCGTGGCGAAGCCGCTCTGCTCGGTGCGCACCACGTCGCCGTCGCGCACCCGCATGCCTACGGCCAGCGCCTGGCCGGCGCCGTCGCGCACCAGCGTGACGGCGCCCGATACGTGCACCACCGAGGCGCCGCGCGTGCGATCCAGCAGGTCGGCCGGAATCGTGATGGTGGAGCCGGGTTCGAGCCGGCGCGGGTTGGGCACGTCGTTGGCGCGCTGCAGCTCGGGCCACAGCAACGGATCTTCCAGGTAGGACTCGGCCAGCCCGTACAGCGTGTCGCCCGGCCGCACCACGTGCGTGAGCGGCGGCGCATCGGCCGCGCCGGCCGCCTGCGCGGCCAGCCACATCGCGGCCGCAGAGGCCCACCGGCGCCAGGAGGCGGCGCCCCGCCTGCTTTCGATTGGGATCATGCTTTACTCGTGCCGTGCATCGACCTGCTCGAGGCGATAGCCCAGGCTGTAGACCGGCGTGAGCCGAAACCCGTTGCCGGGATGGATGTCGAGCTTTCTGCGAAGCTGCGATACGTGGGTGACCACGGTGCGCGAATCGATGTCGCCGCTGCCCCACAGCTCGGCCATCAGGTAGTCCTTCGACAGCAGCCGGCCGGTATTGCGGAACAGGAACAGCGCGAGCTGGTATTCCTTGGGCTTGAGCGGCACCGGAATGCCGTGCAGGCTGACTTCGCGGCGGTGCAGGTCGAACCGGTAGGGGCCGAATTCGGTGGTGGCCTGCAGCACCGCCGACGGATAGGCGCGCCGCATCAGCGCGACGATGCGCGCTTTGAGTTCCTGCACCCGCAGCGGCTTGATCATGTAGTCGTCGGCGCCGCAGGTCAGGCCTTCGACCACGTCGGCCTCCTCGTCGCGATTGGTGACGAACAGCACCGGCACCCGCTCGTCGACGTTGCGCCGGATCCAGCGGACGATGTCCGGCCCCTGCACGTGCGGCACGCCCCAGTCGACCACGTACAGGTCGTAGCTGTCGCGGTGCAATTCGCGCAACAGGGCCCTGCCGTCGCCGAAAATGAAGCCTTCGTGGCCCAGTTCGGCCACCGCCTTGTGGATCATGGTGGCCGGGCCGGTGTCATCTTCCAGGATGACGATGCGCATTGGCGTCTTCTTCCCTTGCCGGTGTATTGCGCTGCGCATATCGCGGCGCGGCGTGCGGCGCAACATGCGCCTGCCGATGTGTTCCCCGACACACCGGGCGTGGGAATGATAGACGAAAACTGCAACGAATCGTGCCATTTGCCCACAGGCATGCGGGGGTACGGCGAGGCGGGTACCCGCTACGGGGGCATGCTTCCAGTGCTATGGAATCTTCTGATAAAATAGCTGGCTATTCCCCGATAGCTCAGTCGGTAGAGCGACGGACTGTTAATCCGCAGGTCACTGGTTCGAACCCAGTTCGGGGAGCCAAGAATGCTCGCGCCACGCCTTCTCCAAGCGGTGCGCTATCATCGCCGCATGGGAAAGATCGTCGGTCTTCGCACGGCATGGCTCGCGCTGGCATGCGCGCTGTTCGGTGCGCTGCTGCCTACGCTGTACGCCGCCCGCCCGCAAGGCGATTTCGTCGCCGCCATCTGCTCCGCACAGGGCGCGTCGCTGCATCCGGCCGGGCCGGACACCGGCGGCGATCCCGCCCTGCCTGCCGCCTTCCACTGCCCCTTGTGCTCGGCCGCCGCCATCGCGGTCCCGCCGCCGGCACCGCCGGCCTGGTCCGCCGCGCGCGGCCTGTCCTACCTGCTGCGCGACGCGCCGTCGGGCACGCCGCGCGAGCCCATCCTGTTGCTGTCCTTCCTGTCGCGGGCGCCGCCCGTCTGAACGCGTGCCTCTCGTCACCCCGTCGTCCGCCGCGGACGACCTCCGCGCATTCACAGGAAACAGGAACATCGCCATGAAATTCCGTACGCTTTTCGCCGCCCTGCCGCTCGCGCTGGCGGCCTTCGGCGCCCATGCCCACGGCTACAAGCTGGGCCAGATCGACATCGGCCACCCGTGGAGCCGCGCCACCGTGGCCGGCCAGCCCACCGGCGGCGGCTTCATGAAGCTGACCAACCACGGGGCCGACGACAAGCTGGTCGCCGTCCGCAGCGACATATCGGCCAGCGCCGAACTGCACACGATGAAGATGGAAGACAATGTGATGCGCATGCGCCAGGTCGACGGCATCGCGCTGCCCGCCGGCAAGACCGTCGAACTCTCGCCGGGCGGCCTGCACATCATGTTCATGAAACTCAAGGCGCCGCTCAAGCAGGGCGAAAGCTTCCCGGCCACGCTGGTGTTCGAGAAGGCCGGCCAGATCAAGGTGGACTTCAAGATCGAAGCGCCGGGAGCCGGCGCCGGCGGCCACGACATGCACGGCATGGAAGGCCACGGCATGCACGGCGATCACGGCATGCGGATGAACTGACAGCCTTTTCAGTCCGATACTTCGAGCGCGATCCGGCCGCGGCTCAGCCCGGCCAGCGCCTGCGCCAGCGCGCCGGCGTGCTCGCGCGGCAGTTCCAGCCGCACGGCCACGCCGGCCGCGCCGAAATCCTCGCCGGTAACGATGGCGCCGAACTCGCCCAGGCGCGACTTCAGCAGGCGCAGGTCGGCGAACGGGCATTCGAAGCGCGCGGCCACGGTATCCACCACCGGCAGCTTGTCGGCCAGCCGCAGGCAGCTGGCGGCGCAGCCGCCGTAGGCGCGCATCAGGCCGCCGGCCCCCAGCAGGATGCCGCCGAACCAGCGCACCACCAGCACCGCCACCCGGTCGCAGGACTGGCCGTCGATCGCCTGCAGGATGGGACGGCCGGCGGTGCCGCCCGGCTCGCCGTCGTCGTTGAAGCGGTAGGCCGCGCCGATCCGGTAGGCCCAGCAATTGTGGGTGGCGGCGGGATCGGAGCGGGACGCGAAAAATGCCAGCGCCTGTCCGGCGTCGGACACCGGCGCGGCATGGGCCACGAAACGGCTCTTGCGGATCTCTTCGCGGTACGTGGCGGGCGCCGCCAGCGTGAAAAGTCGACTCATGGCGCGCAGGATATCGCGGCGCGCGCGGCCGGTCCACGCATGAGTTTTTCTTGAGTCTGGTTCGAAGAATCCTCGCGCTACGCTCAACGCCGGCGGCCTATCATGGAGGGCTTCCCAACAGCGACCTGCCAAACAGGCATACCGAGGAGATGCCCCCATGAGAGACGATTCCCTTCACGATGCCGCGCGCCGCCGCTACCTGGGCGCGGGCCTCGGACTGCCCCTGGCCTCGGCGCTGGCACCCTCGCTGGCGCGCGCCGCCGAACCGCTCGATCGCTATCCCTCGCGTCCGGTCACGCTGGTGGTGCCGTTCGCGCCGGGCGGCACCAGCGACGTGGTGGGCCGCGTGGTCGGCCAGATGCTGACCGAATCGCTGTCGCAATCGTTCGTGGCCGAGAACCGCGCCGGCGCGGCCGGCATCGTCGGCTGGAACACCGTCGCGCGGGCCGACCCCGACGGCTATACGCTGCTCGTCACCGACATGTCGCTGGCCATCGCGCCGGGCCTGCAGCCCAACCTGCCGTTCGACCCGGCGCGCGCCTTCAAGCAGGTGGTCACGATCTCGACCGTGCCGCACGTGCTGGTGGTCAACCCGAAGCTGCCGGTGAATACCGTGCAGGAATTCATCGCGCTGGCCAAGGCACGCCCCGGCAAGCTGTTCTACGGTTCGGGCGGCATCGGCACCAATACCCATCTCAGGTCCGAACTGTTCAAGAGCGTGACCGGCACCGACATCGTCCACGTGGCCTACAAGGGCGGCGGCGCCGTCCTGCCCGACCTGATGGCCGGCCAGGTGCAGTCCATGGTGTCGTCGGCGCCCACCGTGCTGCCCTACATCCGCTCCGGCAAGATCAAGCCGCTGATGGTCACCAGCAGCACGCGCATGTCGGTGCTGCCCGACGTGCCCTCGGCGGTCGAGGCCGGGCTGCCGAAGATGGTGATGCTGTACTGGTCCGGGCTGGCCGCGCCCGCCGGGGTGCCGGACCCGCTGATCCACCGCATCAACGGCAACGTGGTCAAGGTGCTGCGGCAGCCGGCGGCGCAGAAGCGCTTCACCGAGATGGGGCTGGACATCCGCGCCGACACGCCGGAAGAGGCCACCCAGCTGGTGAACGACGAGATCGCCCGCTGGACCGACGTGGTCAAGACCGCGCACATCAAGGCCGATTGAGAAAGGCTGTACGGGCAATGCAAGAACTCATCATCGATCGCATCGAGGCGATTCCGCTTCGCATGCCCCTGCCCCGGCCGCTGCGCGCCGGCACCGTCGTGGTCCAGAGCCGGGCCTCGGTGCTTGCGCGGGTCCATACGCGCGACGGCATCGTCGGCGAATGCTTCGGCAACAACGAATACCTCGGGCAGGCCGAGATCGTGCGCATCATCCGCGAAGAGATCGCGCCGCGGCTGATCGGCCGCAGCGCCTTCCACGTGGAGGCCTGCTGGCAGGCCATGTATCCGCTGACCCGCGATTTCCTGCGCGACCGGCGCATGCCCATCCGGGCCATTTCCTGCGTCGACGCGGCGCTGTGGGACGCCCTGGGCAAGGCACTGGGCGCGCCGCTGCACCGCGTATGGGGCGGCATGGCCGACGAGGTGCCGGCCATGGCGATGGGCGCCTACTACAACGACGAGAACGACCTGCGGACGGTGCGCAAGGAAATGGAGTCCCTGAAGGCGCAGGGCTTCGCCGGCTGCAAGCTGAAGGTGGGCCGGCTGTCGCCGGAGGCCGATGCCGAGCGCGTGAAGGCGGCGCGCGATGGCGCCGGGCCGGACTTCTGGCTGGTCCCCGATCCGAACCAGGGCTACGACTTCGACCAGGCGATCCGCTTCGCGCGGCTGGTCGAGCCGCTGGACGTGCGCTGGCTCGAAGAGCCCTGCCACTGGCACAACGACAAGCGCGACCTGGCTCGCCTGCGCGCGCTGACCGGCACCAAGGTGTCGGCCGGCCAGAGCGAGGTGACCAGCGCCGGCTGCCGCGACCTGATGGTCGCCGGCGCCATCGACGTCTGCAATTTCGATCCGAGCTGGGGCGGCGGGCCGACTGAATGGCGGCGGGTGGCGGCTACCGCGGCCGCTTTCGGACTGCCGATCTACCCTCACCTCGAAACCCAGGTATCCGCGTCGCTGGCCGCCTCGGTGCCCAACGGACTGTATGTCGAAGTCATGCAGCCCGACCGCGATCCGCTGTACCACGCGCTGATCCGCAACTTGCCGCCGGTGGCCGGCGGCCTCATGCGCGTGCCGTCCGGGCCGGGCTGGGGCATGGAACTCGACGAAAAACTGATTGCCCGCATCCGTGCCGACTAGCCTGAATGTGTGATATAGTTTTGGGCTCGATTCCCCGATAGCTCAGTCGGTAGAGCGACGGACTGTTAATCCGCAGGTCACTGGTTCGAACCCAGTTCGGGGAGCCAAAACACGAAGGCCTTGGCGCTGCTGCGCCAAGGCCTTTTGCTTTGCGCCGTGCTCCTGCCTACGGCGCTTTCTTCTGCCGGGCCACGCGCAGGAAAGGCCGCACCACGATCTGGTGGACGAAGCGGCGATAGCCGTACATGTACAGGTAATAGCGCCAACCCCGCCGCTCGCGCGCTTCCCTCATGAACTCGGCCCTGTGCTCCTGCAGCGTGGAATCCGCGGCGCGCGGCGACAGGCCGATGCAGTACGGCACCACGGCACGCAGCGCGACGATGCCTTGCCTCTCGAAGCGCGCCCACGAATCGGCCGCCGTGCGCACCGGCCGCAAGGCCTCCAGCATCCGCTGCGCCGCGGCGCGGGTGACCACGTAGCCGTGCGCCAGCCACCAGTCGCCGTAGCGCCGCACGAGCCGGTGCGTCTGGTCCAGGCGGCGGGCACCATGGCGCGTGTACTTGTCGACATGGGTGAGCAGGGTCACGTCCGGCCTCCCGGCATCGAGCGCATCCTCCAGCGCGCGCAACACGGCCGGCAGGCGCTCGCCGAGCTGGGCGTCGTCTTCCAGCACCAGCGCCCACGGCCTGCCTTCTTCGAGCAGCCGGCGATAGACGCCCAGGTGGCTCAGGGCGCAGCCGATCTCGCCGCGGCTCATGTCGCGGTATTGGCGCCGCGCCGCGTCGCCGTCGTAGCAGCGCGCCAGTTCATCGGCACCGAGCGCGCGGCCGTCGACCGCGTCGAAGATCGTGAACGGCAGCCCGGCCGCTTCCAGCTGGCGCACGATGTCGCCGCGCCGCGCCGCGGCGTCGGCCAGGCTGATGACGTAGACGTGCACCGCCTACCCCTGCGCGGCCGCGGCGGCGGCGCGCAACTGCGCCTCGCGCCGGATCGCGTAGGCCACGAAGGCGGCGGCCATCAGGCTGTAGAAGGCGTTGGTCAGCGTGATGACGAACATCGATTCGGTCAGGCCGAATATCAGGAACCCGGCGCACAGCGCCAGCCCCATCGCGGCGGCCGTGCGCAGCCCGGCGTCGCGATGGCGGACGCGCCGCGCGAAGAACAGCGCCGGCGCCAGATAGGTGGCCAGGATGGCGGCCAGCCCCGGCAGGCCGAGCGTGGCCAGCGCGAACAGCACGTCGTTGTGCGAATGGCTGTAGGCCGTGGCGGCCGGCGTCACGATGCCGCGCTGCGCCAGGCGGACGAGTTCGGGCTGGTAGCCCTTGGGACCCACGCCGATCAGCGGGTGGTCGCGGAACATCAGCAACGATGCCCGCCACATCTGCAACCGGTTGCCTTCCGACGAATCGAGATCCTGGCCGTGCTGGAATTCTTCGAGCGACGACACGGCCTGTTCGACGCGCTGGCTGACCCAGCCATTGGCGTAGCCGCCGGCCCCCAGGCCGAGCACGATGGCGGCCAGCAACCCGGCATATATGCGGGGGCGCAGCCGGAACGGCAGCAGCACGATGACGGCGAACGCCGGCAGCGCGATCCAGCCGCCGCGCGTGCCGCTCAGATAGGACGCATAAAGCCCTGCGGCGCCGCCGACCAGCCGCAGCGCGATCCCCCCGCAGGCAAGCGCGGCGTTCGATGCCGGCCGGCGCCAGCCGATCGACAGCAGCGCCAGCACGCCCATCAGCAGCGACAGATTGCCGAACGGAATGGCGTTATTGATGCCTATGTGGTTCAACCGCCCCGGGCCCGCCAGGCCGTGGATCCATGCCGCCGACACGATCGCGCCGGCCGCGCAGCCCCATTGCAGCCATTCGATGCGGCCCGGCCCGGCCAGGTACAAGACCCACAGCAGCAGCCCGAACAGCGCGAAGCGCAGGTACAGATAGGGGATGTGCGGCACGGCGCCCGTGAAGACCGTTTCGTGCAGCGCCAGGGCCAGCGGCAGCCCGGCCATGGCCAGCATCAGCGGCCAGCAGCGCCGCAGCAGGCCGGCCGCGCCGATGCCGTCGGCGCGGCGGCGCATCGCCAGCGCTGCGCACGCCAGCGCGAGCAGGAGGCTATAACAGGCATTGGCCGGATTGGGGCGCGACAGCATCAGCGCCGGGAACAGCGCCAGCGCCAGCGCCCCCAGCGCATCAAGCGGCGCGGCCGCGCGCGAGCCGCGGTGGAGGGAAGATGTCGTCATTGGGAATCCGCCGCCCGGGAAGGCCAGGCGGCCATGCCGCAAGCGGCGCCGCGGATTATAGCCGATGGCCCCGCGCAGCGCCGGCCGCCGGACACGGCGCGCGGCCCGCTGCTAGACTATCGGTTCGGTTTCAGACTGGTCCCGCCTCCACCATGACGCCCATCCTCGTCATCACCCACCTTCCCGACCGCCACCTGGCCCAGGCGCGCGAACGCTACGAGATCATCTACGCGCCGGACCGCGAAAGCCGCGCCAAGGCGGTGGCCGAACACGGCCACCGGATCCGCGCCGCGCTGACCATCGGCTCGATCGGGCTGACCGGCGAAGAGATCGCCGCGATGCCCAAGCTGGAATTGATCAGCGCGCTCGGCGTCGGCTATGAATTGATCGACCTCGACGCCGCGCGGGCGCGCGGGATTGCGCTGAGCAACGGCGCCTTCACCAACGACCGCACCGTGGCCGACCACGCCTTCGCGCTGCTGCTGGCCATCGTGCGCCAGATCCCGCTGCGCGACCGCACCACGCGCCAGGGCGCATGGCGCACCGGCGTGCGACCGCCACCGCAGGTCAGCGGCAAGCGGCTGGGCATACTTGGCATGGGCGCCATCGGCGGCCAGATCGCGCGCCGCGCCGCCGGCTTCGATCTCGAGGTCGGCTACCACAATCGCCGGCCGCGCGCCGACAGCCCGCATGCCTATTTCGATTCGCCAGCCGCGCTGGCCGCCTGGTGCGACTACCTGATCGTGGCCACGCCGGGCGGCGCCGGCACCCGTCATCTGGTCGACGCCGAGGTGCTGCGCGCGCTGGGGCCGAAAGGCTATCTGGTCAACATATCGCGCGGCAGCGTGGTCGACGGCGAGGCGCTGGCGGCCGCGCTGCGCGACGATGCCATCGCCGGCGCCGGCATCGACGTGTTCGACGTCGAGCCGCCCACGCCGGCCATCCTGGCCTCGCTCGACAAGGCCGTGCTGTCGCCGCACCTGGCCGGCTCGTCGCCGGAGTCGCAGGACGCGATGGTCGACCGCTGGCTCGACAACGTGGCCCGGCATTTCTCCGGCCAGCCCTTGACCACGCCCATCTGAAGGCGGCTTCCACTTATCCCCACAAACTGTGGACAAGGCTGGGGAAAGCGCTTTGACAACGCCGCGCGAGCCGCCTGGGGCCTGGCGTTGAGGTACCCGTGACAAATTGCGTGCAGCCGCGCGGCGGCCCCGTGCGGCCGCCGCCGCGCTTGACACGATGGCGCGGCGGCGCTTATGGTCACGCCCCCGCATCGCAGGTGACACCATGATCGTCTGGCTGAAGGTTCCCTTCGCCGAAAAAGACCAGGCCAAGGCGCTCGGCGCCCGCTGGTCGCCGGCCCGCAAGCAGTGGTACGTGCAGGACCGCGCCGATCTCGCGCCGTTCGCGCGCTGGCTCGATGGCACGGCCCCCGCGCCCGCGGCCGAGGCGGCGCCCGAGATGCCCGCCAGCGGCCACATCGTGTTCTGCGACGGCGCCTGCCGCGGCAATCCCGGCGGCCCCGGCGGCTGGGGGGCGGTGGTGCGCACGCCGGCCGGCGAGACCGAACTGTTCGGCGGCGCGCCCGACACCACCAACAACCGAATGGAACTGACCGCCGCCATCGAGGCCTTGCGCTGGCTGGCCGAGCCGGCCGAGGTGGCCGTCTTCACCGACTCGCAGTACGTGGTCAAGGGCATGAACGAGTGGCGCCACGGCTGGGTCCGCAAGAACTGGAAGGACGTCAAGAACGTCGAGCTGTGGCAGGCGCTGATCGCCGAGGCGCAGCGCCATCGCGCCACCTTCCGCTGGGTGCGCGGCCATGCCGGCCACGACGGCAACGAGCGCGCCGACGCCTTGGCCAACGAAGGGCTGGAGCACGCGCGCCGCACCGGCAGCGTACAGGGCGTGGTGCGGCAAAGATGAGCGTGCCCGGCCGCCGGGCGGCGGCGCCGCTCAGCGCGCGGCCAGCGCGGCCGTCAGGTCGCTGCCGGTGGGCAACTGGTACAGCCGCAGGCCGAGGTCGGGCAGGATGGCCAGCAGATGGTCGAATATGTCGCCCTGCACCTTTTCGTAGTCGACCCAGGCGGTGCTGGCGGTGAAGCAGTACAGCTCGATCGGGATGCCCTTGTCGCCGGGCTCGAGCATCCGCACCATCAGGATCATCTCGCGATTGATGCCGGGGTGGTTGCGCAGGTAGGCGTCGACATAGGCGCGGAAGGTGCCGATGTTGGTCAGCCGCCGGCGATTGACGGCCTCGCCGGCCGGCTCGCCCAGGCCGGCATTGGCATCGGCGATCTCTTTCTGCTTGTTGTCCAGGTAGCCGGCCAGCAGATTGAAGCGCTTCAGGCGCTCGCATTCTTCGTCGCTCAGGAAACGCACGCTGCCGGCGTCGATCCGCAGCGTGCGCTTGATGCGCCGGCCGCCCGACGTGAACATGGTGCGCCAGTTGCGGAAGCTTTCGGCGAACAGGCGATAGGTCGGAATGGTGGTGATGGTCTTGTCCCAGTTCTCGACCTTGACGGTATGCAGCGCGACGTCGATCACGAAGCCGTCGGCGCCGACCTGCGGCATCTCGATCCAGTCGCCCACCCGCAGCATGTCGTTGGAGGCCAGCTGCACGCTGGCCACGAACGACAGCAGCGTATCCTTGAACACCAGCAGCAGCACCGCCGACATCGCGCCCAGTCCGGAAAGCAGCAGCAGCGGCGAGCGGTCGATCAGCGCCGCCACCACCACGATGACGCCGAAGGCCCACAGCACGATCTTGCCCAGCTGCACATAGCCCTTGGCCGAGCGCACATGGGCCTGCGGATGGCCGGCGGTGGCATCGATGACGGCATCGAGCGCGGCCGACAGCGTCAGCAGCCCGAACAGCACCGTCAGGGCGACCGCCAGGCTGCGCAGGGTGTCCGCTGCCGCCGCCGGCAGCTCGGGCACCAGATGGATGCCGAGCTGGACGACCACGAACGGCGCCATGCCCGCCAGCCGGCGGTAGAAGCCGCGGCGGCCCAGCGCCTGGTCCCAGTCCTGCCGGTGCAGGCGGCCGAGCAGGCCGCTCAACAGGCCGGTCACCACGCGCCGGACGACGAACTGGACGGCCCAGGCGGCCAGCGCCAGCAGCGCCAGGCCGCAGAACATGCGGGCCCAGGAATCGGAAAGAAGGGTATCGGAGAGTGCGTGCAGGGCGTCAGTCATCTTTTCCTTTCGAAGAAAGCGGTCGATCGAACCCGTGATTATGCTGTCTCGCACAGAAGACGATCGCCGGCACCGTCCGGCCTCGGAGTAACATAGCTGCAAGGCCCCGCCACTCCGCCTCCCAGCCATGCCCTTCCTGCTTGCCACGCCCACCGCCGAAGAGCCTCGCGAACTGCTGCGGGCGCTGGAGCTGCTGGACGCGCAGCCCGATCCGATGTTCGACCTGGTGGCCCGCATGGCCGCGCATGCGCTCGGCGTGCCCATCGTGCTGGTGACGCTGCGCGACGGCGACCGCCTTTGGCTCAAGAGCCGGATCGGGCTGGATCTGGCCGACATCCCGCTCGACGTGGCTTTCTGCCGCCACTGCATCGAAAGCGATTCGCCGCTGGTGCTGGCCGACGCGCGCGACGATCCGCGCTTCGCCGACCATCCCATGGTGCGGGGCATACCCGGCATCCGCTTCTATGCCTCGTTCCCGCTGCACAGCATCGGCGGCCTGGTGCTGGGCACGCTGTCGGCCATCGATACCGTGCCGCGCCGGGCCACCCAGCGCGAGCTGGATTTCCTCGACGACGCCGCGCGCCTGCTCCGGCACGATCTGCGGCGGCGCGAAGAGGCGCTGCGGATCCGCCTCAGCCACGAGCGCTCCTTCGCCGACGGCCTCGACAGCGAAACCCGCCTGCGCTCGGTATTCGAAGGCGCGGCGATGGGCATCGCGCTGGTCGCGCCCGACGGCGGCTGGATCGACGTCAACGATGCGCTGTGCGAGATCATCGGCTACGGCGCCGACGAACTGCATGGCCTGACCTTCCAGGACATCACCCATCCCGACGACCTGCAGGCCGACCTGGCCCAGCTGCAGCGGCTGGCTGCCGGCGAGATCGATCGCTACGCGCTGGAAAAGCGCTACATCCGGAAGGATGGCGGCATCGTATGGGCCAATCTGACGGTGACCGCCCGGCGCACCGCGCAGGGCCGCCTGTCCTACTACATCTCGATCGTCGAGAACATCGATGCCCGCATCCAGGCGCAGGCCGCCCTGCAGGCGCTGCAGCAGACGCTGGAGCAGCGCGTGGCGCAGCGCACGGCCGAACTGCGCCAGGCCAATGCCCGCCTGGAAGCCCTGACCGGCGAACGCGAACGCGAGGCCCGGCAGGACGTGCTGACCGGCCTGCCCAACCGGCGCGCCTTCCAGGAGATCCTGCCGCAGGCGCTGGAACAGGCCGACCGCTCGGGCGGCACCGTGCACGTGCTGTTCATCGACCTCGATGGCTTCAAGGCCATCAACGACACGCTGGGCCATGCCTACGGCGACCTGCTGCTGCGCGAAGTCGCCCGCCGGCTGACGGCCACGCTGCGCCCCAGCGACATCATCGCCCGGCTCGACGGCGACGAGTTCGTGGTGATCGCCGGCAACGAGCCCGGCCCCGACGAAACCGACCTGCTGGCGCGCCGGCTGCTGCAGGCCATCGCCGCGCCGATCCGCTTCGACGGCCGCGAGGCGGCCGTCAGCGCCAGCATCGGCATCGCCAGCTACCATCCGCACGACACGACCACGCCGGTGGAGCTGCTGCGCACGGCCGACATGGGCATGTACGCCGCCAAGCGCGGGGGCAAGAACCGCTACTGTTTCGGGCCGGCTTGACATGATCGCCATCGGCCGGATACTGTACATCCATACAGTATCCGGTTTCCCACTTTCATGTCTTCCGTTTCTGCCGAAGCCCTGCACCCCGCCCTCTGGCGCGGCTCGCAGCTCGGCCGCAATCCGCGGCATTGCGTGGCCACGGGCCATGCGGCGCTGTCGGCCGTCCTGCCCGGCGGCGGCTGGCCGCTGGGCGCGCTGACCGAACTGCTGGCCGCCCGCCCCGGCATCGGCGAACTGCGCCTGCTGCAGCCCGCGCTGGCCCGGCTCGACAGCACCCGCCGCATCGTGCTGCTGCGGCCGCCCTGCGTGCCGCATGCCGCCGCCTGGGCCGCCGGGCCGCTGCCGGCCGAACGCCTGCTGTGGCTGCGGCCCGAACGCGACGGCGATGCCCTGTGGGCCGCCGAACAAGTCCTCAAGAACGGCAGCTGCGGCGCCTTGCTGTACTGGCAGCCGCAATTGCGCGCCGCCTCGCTGCGCCGCCTGCACCTGGCCGCCCAGGCGCACGACATGCTTTTCTTCCTGTTCCGGCACGATGCCGCCGCGCACGAGTCCTCGCCCGCCCCGTTGCGCCTGCAATTGCAACCCGCCGGCAACGACCTGCGCATCGAGGTCGTCAAGCGGCGCGGACCCCGCTACGAATCGTCCATCCTCGTGCCGCTGCTGCCCCGCCTGGGCAGGCGTGCGCCGGCGGCACCCCAGCCATCCCTTCCCGACCCGCTCCATGCGCCTCTGGATCAGCGTCCATCTGACGCAGCTCAGCCTCGACGCCCTGCTCCCGCCCAGCCTCTGGCCACGCGCTGAGGGCGGACCGCCGCGGGTGGTGCTGGACCAAGACCGGGTCGTGGCCATGACGCCCGACGCCGCCCTGGCCGGCGTGCGGCTGGGCATGCGCAAGGCCGGCGCGGCCGCGGTGCTGCCGGACGCCGTGCCGCTGGCGCGCGACGCCGCGCGCGAGGCGGCCCTGCTGCAGGCGGCCGCACTGGCGCTGCTGCAATACACGCCCGAACTGGCCACGGCCGAAGACGACAGCCTGCTGCTCGACGTCGGCGCCAGCCTGCGCCTGTTCGGCGGGCCGCGCGCGCTGTGCCGCCGCATACGCCGGACGCTGTCCCGGCTGGGCTGCCGGGCGCGCCTGGGCATGGCGCCCACCGCGCAAGGCGCCTGGCTGCTGGCGCGCCATCCGCGCCCCGGCCGGCGGCGCGTGCTGGCGCCGTCCACGCTGGCGCGCCGG
>NZ_BAABFO010000012.1:0-180846 GCF_039541095.1 Pigmentiphaga soli | reverse complement strand
TGGTGTCGGCGCCGAGCACGGCGCGTTCGCCGTAGCTTTGCGCGCCGGTGGTGTCGACCGAGCCGCCGTTGATGGCCAGCGTGCCGTCGGCATCGGTGGTGACGGACGCGGCCTTGACCGCGCCGCCGAACACGGTGTCGCCGGAGGTCGTGACGGCGAGATCGCCCAGGCGGGCGGCGCCGCCGACGGCGCGGTCGAAGCCGATGTTGCCCGCTCCGGCCGAAACCGTCAGGTCGTGGGTGCCGCCGTCCACCGTGCCGTGGAAGGCGATGCCGCCGCCGCCGGAAGCGATCGACTCGTCGGCGTCTAAGGTGAGCGCGCCGCCGTAGCTCTGCGCGCCGGTCGTGGAAACGGTGTGCGTCGTTTCGCCATCGGCGGCATGCAGCGCGGTGGCGCCGGAAATGTCCAGCGATGCGAGCCTGCCGACCGCGCCGACGTTGCCGGTGATGTCGGCATCGCCGGTGATGGCCAGGCCATAGGCGCCGTCGTCGGTGGCGTCGACGCCCTGGCCCAGGATGACGTGGGCGCCTGTCAGGCTGGTGTCGTCGCTCAGCTGGGCATGTTCGCCGTACGACTGGTCGCCGGTGGTGTTGACCGATCCGCCGCCGATGATGAGCGAGCCCGCGGCATCCGTGGCGACGGACGCCGCGTCGATGGCGGCAAGGAGGAAGGTGCCGCCCGGGGTGTAGACCTCGAGGTCGCCGAGCCGGGCACCGGAGCCGACGGCGCCGGTGAAGTAGGCATTGCCGTCGGCGACCGTGACGGTCAGCGCATGGCTGCCGTCGACCGTGTTTTCGAACCCCACACTGCCGGTGCCGGCCGTGACGGCCGTGTCGGCGCCCAGCGTCACCGCGCCGTAGTAGCTCTGGCCGCCGGTGGTGGCGATCGATTGGGCCGTCTGGCCGTCGGCCGCGCGCAGCTGGGCGCTGCCCTGGATCGCGAACTCGTCCAGCCTGGACACCGCGCCGATGTTGCCGGTGATGTCGGCATCGGCATCGATGTTCAGCGATGCGCCGCCTTCGGTGGCGGCGTCGATGCCCTGGGCCAGGATGACGGTATCGCCCTTCAGGCGGGCGCTGCCGCCGAGCACGACGCGTTCGCCGTAGGACTGGTTGCCGGTGGTGTCGACCAGGCCGCCGTCGATGGCCAGCGTGCCGGCGGCATCGGTGGCGACCGAGGCGGCGGTGACGGCGCCGCTGAAGCGGGTGGCGCCGCCGGTGTCGACGGTCAGGGCGCCGAGGCGATGGGTGCTGCCGACGGCGGCATCGAAGCCGACGTCGTAGGTGCCGGCCGAGACGGTCAGGGCGGAGGTGCCGTTGACGGCGCCGTCGACCGTGTCGTGGAAGGCCACGGCGCCGCCCGCGCTCAGCGACGACGAATCCCACAGGGTGACGGCGCCGGTGTAGGTCTGGCCGCCGGTGGTGACGATGGACTGGGGCGTGTGGCCGCCGGCGGCGCGCAGCGCGGTGCTGCCGGATACCGACAGCGCTTCCAGCGCGCCGAGGGCGCCGACGTCGCCGGCGATGTCGGCATCGGCGGTGATGGTCAGGCTTTGCTGGCCGGCGTTCGCCGCATCGGCGCCATGCGCCAGCGTGACGGTGGAACCGGTCAGGGTGGTGTCGTTGCCGAGCACGGCGCGTTCGCCGTAGCTTTGCGTGCCGGTGGTGTCGACCGAGCCGCCGTTGATGGCCAGGGTGCCGGCCGCGTCGGTGGCGACGCTGGCGGCGCGGATGGCGCCGTCGAACACGGTGGCGTCGCTGGCGTTGACCGTCAGGGCGCCCAGCCGGGTGCCGCTGCCGATGGCGTCGCTGAAAGCGACGCTGCCGTCGGTGGCGTTGACCGTCAGCGCGTAGCCGCCGTCGACGGGGCTGTAGAAACGGATGTTGCCGGCATCGGCGGTCAGCGTCTTGGCGGCATGCAGCGTGACGGCATCGCCGTATTCCTGGGCGCCGGCGGTCGAGATGTTGCCGCTGCCGCGCAGGTCGGCGTTGCCATAGATGGCCAGCGATTCGAGCTTGCCGCTGGCGCCCAGGGCGCCGGTGATGTCGGCATTGCCGGCGATGGTCAGGCTTTGCTGGCCGGCGGTGGCGGCGTCGACGCCCTGGGCCAGCGTGATGGTGCTGCCGGTCAGGGTGGTGTCGGCGCCGAGCACGGCGCGTTCGCCGTAGCTTTGCGCGCCGGTGGTGTCGACCGAGCCGCCGTTGATGGCCAGCGTGCCGGGGCCGTCTGTCGTGATGGAGGCGGCGGTGACGGCGCCGCCGAATTGGGTCAGGCCGCTGGTGTCGACCGTCAGGTTGCCCAGCGCGTCGCCGGCGCCGACGGCGCGGTCGAAGGCGACGCCGCCCGAAGCGGCCGAGACGTGCAGGTCGTGCGCGCCGTCCACGGTGCCGTGGAAGGCGATGGCGCCGCCGGTCGTGCTCAGCGATGCGTCGGCGTCGAAGCTCAGCGCGCCGCCGTAGGTCTGGGCGCCGGTGGTGGCGACCGTGTGCGCGGCCTGGTCTTCGGCGGCGTGCAGATCGGTGGCGCCCGAAACCGACAGCGACGCCAGCCGGTAGTTCGCGCCCACGTTGCCGGTGATGTCGGCGTCGCCGGTGATCGTCAGGCCGTAGGCGCCGCTGTTGGGGGCATCGGCGCCCGCGGCCAGCCGGACGAGCGGCGCGGTGAGGACGGCGTTGCCGTACAGCAGCACGAGGTCGCCGTAGCTCTGGTTGCCGGTGGTCGTGACGTTGCCGTACAGCCGGGTCTGGCCGCCGGCATCGGTCGACAGCGTGGCGGCCTGGACGGCGCTGCCGAAGACCGTGGAGCCGTTGGCGTTGACGATCAGGTTGCGCAGATGCGTGGTGCCGGCGCCGATCTCGCCGATGAAGAACGCGTCGGCGCCGGCGTCGACCGTCAGGTCGTAGGCGCGGACCGGCGCACTGCCGATCTGCACCGCGCCGTCGACCTGCACCGTGCCGCCGGCGTCGAGGGTCAGGTCGGTGTTCAGCGTGACGCTGCCGAAGCTTTGCGCGCCGGTGGTCGAGACCAGGCCGGCGGAGAAGCTGCTGTTGCCGGCCGACAGCGAGGCGAGCTGGTGGGTGGCGCCGACCTCGCCGCCGAAGCTGGCGGCGCCGGTGACGCCGAGGCTGCGCGCGGTGCTGTCGGCCGAGTCGATCGTGTCCTGGAAGACGGCCGTGCCGCTGCCCATGACGACCGTGCTGTCGCCGCCTAGCAGCGTCTTGCCGCCGACGGTGAAGTCGCCGCTGCCGGCGATGTAGCTGCCGTTGAGCGTGACGTCGTCGGAGTAGCTCTGGTGGCCCGAGGTGGTCACCGACCGTACCAAGGCGTCGCTCGCGTCGACGTCGAGCGCGGCGAGGTTGGTCGCGTTGCCGCCGATGACGACGCTGCCGCCGTCGGCGTTGGTGAGGACCGTGCTGAAGCCGCCGCCGTTGAGCGTGCCGTCGATCTGCAGATCGTTGCCGGCGCCGTTGACGGTCGCCACATAGTTGCCCGCCAGCGTGGCGTTGCCGTGCACCGCGATGGCGCCGCCAGCGAGATTGCCGCCGATCGTGAGGTTGCCGGTGTAGGTCTGGTCGCCGAAGACGCCGCCGACCACGGTCTGGACATTACGTATCTTGATCGTGCCGCCCTGCATCGAGACGTCGCCGCTGGTCGTCAGGTCGTGCTGCACGTCGACGGTGCCGGTCCCGGACGCCGCCAGCGTGATGTTGCCGGCGTTGGCGCTGCCGGCGGTGATGCCGGTGGAACTGGTGATGCTGCCGGCCGACGCCGATACGTCGCCGTCGCCGGTGGCGACCTGCCTGAGCGTCAGCAGCGTGGCGCCGCCGGCGAGCGCGATGTCGCCGGTGCCGTCGATGGTGGCGCCCATGGCGGACGTCGCGGCGGTGGTGGCGACGTTGATCCCGCCGTCGCCGGTGACGTGCACCGTGACGTCGCTGGCATTGGTCTGGAACGCGGTGTCGGCGCTGCCGATGCCGGTCTGGCTGGTCAGCGACAGGACCCGGGCCGACAGCGGCGACGCGCCGTCGAACACCAGGCTGTGGCCGTTCGCCGTCAGCGTGGCGATGCCGTTGCCGCTGCCGGCCGTGATGGCCCCGTCGACGGTCAGGTCTCCGCCGTTGGCGATCAGCGTCAGGCTGTCTTCGACGCCGTCGCCCACGTTGGCCGACGTTACCGTCAGCGCGCCGGAAGCGACGGCCGACAGCGAGCCGCGGTCCGAGCTCAGCGTGGCGGTGAGGTCGCCGGTGTTGCTGACCGTCAGGCCGTTGGTGCCGTGCAGGGCGGCAGTGAGCGCCGCCGTGACGGTATTGAGCAAGGTGGGGCCGCCGCTGCCGCCGCTTTCGAACACGATGCTCGAGGCGGTGGCGCCGATGGTGCGGCCGCTGGCGCCGGCTACCACGTCGGTCTTGCCGACCAGCCGCAGCGTGCCGGTGGTGTTGAAGTCGGCGGTGGGCACCTTGAGCGTGCCGCTGCCGCCGGTGCCGGCTTCCAGGCTCAGGCTGCCGTTGCCCTTCAAGTCGATGCCGGCCGACACGTCGAGGTTGCCGGTGGCGGAAACCAGCGCCTGGCCGGCGTCGGCCAGCGAGATCGTGCCGCCGGCGAGCGTGGCGTTGCCGATCAGGCTGACGGCGATCGCGCTGCCCTGGTCGGTGGCGGTCAGGCCGCCGAGGGTGGTCGCCGCGATGGTGATGGGGGATGCCGTGCCCGCCTGCAGGTCGCTGATCGTGCCGATGCCGCCGCTGGCGGTCAGCGTGGCGGTCTTGGCGGTAACGTTGGTGCCAGGCGCGCCGGCCAGGATCCTGCCATGCGCGGCCTGCAGCGTGACCGCGCCGTTGTCGGCGCCGCCGTTCAAGGTGCCGAGCGTCAGGTCGCCGTCGGCGACGTACAGCTTGATGCCGCTGTCGACTGCGTTGTTCGTGACGATGCTGGACGCGGTGGTGGGGCCGGCGCTGACGATGTCGATCATGCGGCCGGTGGCCGAACCGATGGTCACGCCGGCGGCACGGTCGTTGTCGAGATAGGTGTCGAGGCACTTGCTGTCCAGCACCAGGGTGCCGGCCGTGGTCTGGACCCGGCGGTCGGCGCTGCCGATGCCCGACGTGCCCTTGAGCGTGACGGTGCTACCGGTGATGCGGGTGCCGTCCAGCCCGTCGTCGACGAGCAGGCGGGTGCCGGGGGATCCGGCGGTTGCGTCGATCGTCACGCTGCCGGTGCCGGCGTCGATGTTGCCGAGCACGGTGCGGCTGGTGGTGCCGGGCGCGGTGGCCACGTTGATGGCGCCGTTGCCCGACACCATATTGGCCAGGTACGCGCTGCCGGTGATCTGCAGGTCGATTGTCTTGTTATGGGTTTCGAGATAGGAGATGCCGGCGTTGTCGGCCGTGCCGAGATAGAGCGCGCCGGCGCCGCTGGCCGCGTCGATATGCTGGCCGCCAACGCTCAGGCGCGTGGCCGTGCTGCCGATGTCGTAGCGCGCGGACAGGTCGATGTCGCGGGCGACCACCGAGGCGGTGCCGCTGCCCAGTATGTAGCCGTTGCCGGCCGACAGCGAGACGTGGCCGGCGTTGGCGCCGGCCTGGACGTTGGCGACGGTGATGTTGCCGCTGGTGGCGGTGACCGAGATGTCGTTGCCGGCCGCGTCGCTGGTCGACCTCAGATTGGTGAGCAGGACCGAGCTGCCCGACGTGACGCCGATGCTGCCGTTGGCCGCCGTGGCCGTGAGGCCGGCCGCCGAACCCGACGCCAGGTTCAGGCCGATGTCGCCGGCGCCGGTCGTGGTGGCGGTGATGGGCGCGTTCGCCGCGGCGATCCGCAGCGGCGCGGCGTCGCTGCCGATGCCGGTGGCGGCCGTCAGCGTGATGGCGCCGGTGCCGCCGGAATAGCTGCTGGTGATGCCGGTGCCGCTGCCGGCGAGGATCTTGCCGGCGGTCGCCTTCAGCGACAGCGTGGCGGCAGGCTGCGCGCTGCTGCCGTAGCTGAGGGCGCCGACGGTCAGGTCGCCGGTCTTGGCGGTGATCGTCGCGCTGCCGGTGGTCTGGATGTTGTCGAGGTACACGCTGCCGTCGTTGACGACGTTGACGCCGCCCTGCTGGGTGGTGGCGGTCAGCGTGCCGACGTCGAGGTTGAGCGCGTAGCCCAGGCCGATGCCGCCGGTCGCGCCGTCGTAGCTGCCGGTCGTCATCGCCAGCGTGCCGGCGGTGATCTTGTTGCCGCTCTGGCCGTAGATCGCGCCGTCGGCCCACATCGAGCCGTTGAAGCTGTACGCCGTGCTAAGCGTGGCGCTGCCTGTCGAGCCGACGTTGAGCGTGCCGACGTTCAGCCGGCCAAGAGTGCTCAACGTGAGGTTCATCGGCGACGATGCGGTCAGCTTGCCCAGCGTCGCCGAGCTGCTGTTGTCGCTATAGCTGAAGTTGCCGCTGGTCATGTTGGCGGCGATGATCGATCCCGTGCCCGACGGGCCGCTGCCGGAGCCGTAGAGGGTGTTGGTGCGGGTGATCGTCAGGTCGGTCAGCGCGATCGAATCGTTGACGTAGAAAGCGCCGGAATTCTGGAGACTGAGTACCGGCGTCGTCACGTTGATGGCGGCGCTCGAGCTGCCGATGGCCGCGGCGCTATAGTCGTTGGCGGTGAGCGATACGCTGCTGCCGATGATCTTGTTGCTGGTATTGTTCGCGAGGATCGATCCCTGCTTCGCGGTCAGGTTGACATTGCCTGCCGAGCTGGAATCCGTGGCGCCCGTGATGCTCCCGATAGACAACCCATAGGCGGCGCCGATGGTGATGTTTCCTGGCGCATTGATGTCGTTCAGGTTCAGGCTGCCGGAGCTTTCCGAGAGGTTGACGCTGCCGGTCGCGCCGCGGCCGTTGGCTGCTGCCTGGACGTTGAGTATCGTCGCGTTGACGCCGCCGTAGTAGTTGCGGGTCGAGATGGCCGATTGATTGCCGACCGACCCGGCGGCGTTCAGCGTGAGCGTCGACGCGTAGTTGATGGTGCCGCTGACGATGGAGCCGCCGTTGTTGCCGATGCTGACCGTGTTGTTGTAGGCCGTGACGGTACCGAGCGCCAGGTCGCCGTGGGCGTTGGTGACGTTGATCGCGCCGTAGGCGCTGGTGTTGCTCAGCGTGGCCAGGGAGTCGCTGGCGCCCTGCAGGGCCAGGTTGATACCGCCGGTATTTGCCTGGGCCGATACCTCCAGGGCGGTGGTTTGCAGCGCCGTGCCGGTGCCGATCCCGCCGCCGGCGTAGGTTGCGTTCAGCGTCAGGCTGCCGGCGTCGATCAGATTGCTCGATTGGCCGGAGATGCTGCCTCTGTAGGCCGTCAGCCTGGCCCAGCCGAGACCGCCCAGGTCGATGTTGCCGACCGAGAAGTCGGCCCAGCTCGCGTAGGTGAAGTCCAGGCCGGATTCGTCGGTGACCGCATCCAGCGCGGTGTTGGTGCCAGACAGGATCTGGCGGCTGGTAATGCCGTCGTCGGTCTTGACGTCGTACTGGTACGACCCGCTGGTGTTTTCCGTGGTGAGGTTGATCGCGTCGAGGTGGGTGCGCGACACGACATGTATGTCGCCGGTGACGTCCATCGACAGGATGGGCGCGGTGAAGTACAGCGGATTGGCCACGCTGCCCGCGGTGCCGCCGCCGACGGTCGTCAGCGACAGCCTCGCCGCCGTGATGGTTTCGCTCGCGTCCTTGCTGAAGATGCCGTTGTAGCCGGTCAGTCCGACGGTGCCGTAGTCCTGGACGCCGATGTTGCCGATCGACTGCTGGTGGTAGGAGGTCAGGTTGAAATTCAGCCCGGTGCTGTCCGTGACGTCGTTGACGTGGGTCGTCGTGCCGTCGTCGGCGACCTCGAACACGAGGTTCGGCACATTGATGTCGAAGGTCTGGCCGGCGTTGCCGGTCTGGTCGCTGGTCAGCGACAGCGAGACCAGGTCGCGCGCGTTGCTGACGTGGATGTCGCCGGCGGAGCGTACGTTCAGGGCCCAGGCCTCGGTCTGGATCGCGCCTTGCGTGCCGACGCCCAGCTGGCCCCATAGCGTGACGTTGTCGCCGTGCAGGTATTCGCCGACGCCGTTTTCGACGGTGCCCAGGGAGCTTCTGATGCCGACGTTGCGTCCGTTCCTGCCGTCGACGTTGCCGACCTTCACCGTCCCGTCGCTGGTGAAGTTGAAATCGATGCCGCTCTCGTCGGTAACGTGCGTCACCTGGACGAGGTTGGTGCTGCCCGTGCTCTGGTCGTCGATGTCGAAGGTGAGCTGCGGCGCCGTGATCGTCAACTGGCTGGGGTCGCCCGCCGTCGTGTGATTGGCGGTCACGTCGAGGCTGTACAGGTCGCTGCGGTCGAAGACCGTGATGTCGCCGCCGCTGACCAGGGTCAGGTTGGGCGTGTCGACCAGAATCGGCGATGTTGTCTGGCCGATGATGCCGGTGCCGGCATCTAGGGTCAGATTGCTGGCGCTGACGTAGAAAGCGCCGTCGGACAGGAAGGAGCCGCCGTCGGTCAGCCTGATCGTGGCGGTGCCCAGCGTCAGGCCGTGCAGCGTCAGGTCGCCCGAATTCGACAGGTACAGGTTGCCGGATACCGTCCCCGCCAGGCTGGAGACCTGGGTCTGCAGGGGCGTGGACCTGGCGTAGACGCCGACTGAACCGTTGGTGTTCAATGTCAGATCGCGCGTGGTGATCTTCGACGAGTCGTCGAATCCCTGGATGCTCGATCCCTTCAGCGCGACCGAACCGTTGGCGCCGGTGCTGATGGTGCCGAGGGTCAGCGTGGTGTTGGTGCCGATGTTGAACGCCGTATCGTTCGTCGTCGTCAGCGTGTTGATCCGCAGGCCGTAGGTGAAGTCGTAGCCGATGCTGCTGGTCAGGCCAGTCGAGGCGATGCTGTAGGTGGGCGCGTTGCCGCCGTTGCTGACGTTGGCGGTCAGGCTCAGCGAGTCCAGGGCGCTGTTATTGGAAACGTAGACGTTGGCGGCCGACGTGATCGACAGATTCTTCGTCGTGGTGTTGATCGTCTGGGTTCCGCTGCCTCCCACGCTGCCATACGCGTTCGCCGCCGACAGCGTGACACTGCCCGCGGTGATGCGATTGCCGCTGCTTCCGAGGATAGACGGCGCGGGGAAGCTGCCCGTGGGCGATTGATAGCTGCCCCTGGAGGTCAGCGTCACGGTCCCGGCGCTGCCGACGTCGATGGTGCCGACCGTGAGCGCGCGGTCGGAGGTAAAGCTGAAATCCAGCGGGCTGCTGGTGCTGACGTTGGTCAGCGTGGTGCTGAGGCCGTTGCCCGCATCCGCCACCGAGAAGTTGCTGATGCCGGTGCCGACGACTGAATAGGAGTAGACCGGGGTGTAGGTGTACGAGGCCGAGGCGACGTTGTAATTCGTATGGCTGACCGTCATCCCGAGGTGCTGCAGGGCTTCGGTGCCTCTGACCGCGATACTGCCCGACGCCGTCAGGTCGAGCGAGCGCGTTTCGACCAGCAAGGGGGATCCGGTGCCGTTGCCGATACCGTTCAACACGGCGTCGTTGTAGCTATTGAGGGCCGACAGCGACACCGCGTCGGCCTTGATGCCGGTCCCGCTCGTGGCCATCCGGATGGTATTGCCGTAGCTGCTGCCGCTGCTGGTGCTCAGGCTGACGCTGTCGGCCGCCTCGACGCGGCCGACCAGGATGTTCTTGCTGGTGGAGAAGCTGAAGCCCTCCAGCCCGCCGCCGTACACATTGAGGGTCTGCGCACGGCTGTTGGCAGCTCTGCCGGAAACGGCGAGGACCTGGTCGTCGATCGCGATGGTCTGGCCGCTGACCGTGGTTATGCCGAAATTGACGGCTGCGGTCGCACCGGCCGTGGAATTCAGCGCCAGGTCGGTCAATGCCCTGTCGTCGGTCACATAGAAGTTGCCGGACGCCGCCATCGACAGCGCGCTGGTCCCGGACAGCGTGATGGCCCCGCTGCTGCCGCCGGCGCCGATCGAGCCATAGCTGGTCGAAAGCGTGACGTTCCGGCCTTCGACGTTGATCCCGCCATTGCCGTCGTTGGCAATGTTGCCGAACGAGGTGCCGATGTCGGCCGAACCGCCGTTGGTCTGGATCGAGCCCAGCCTGATGTCGTGGTTGCCGCGGAAGCTGAACGCGAGCGGCCCGTCGCTGCTGCCGATCGATTGCAGATAGTACAGGCTGCCGTCGTCGTTCATCTGGAGCGCGAGATGGGGCGCCGAGATCGAGAATGTGCTGTCGTACGTATAGTTGCTCTGCAGATCCAGAGAGAGCGAGGTCAGTTCGCTGATGTCGCTGATGTTGATACTGCCGTTGTCGCTCTCGCTGCCGCTGCCGCTGCCGTAGACGGAGGCCAGCAGCGCCGGCGTGTCGACTTGCAGCGCCTGCGCGCTGGTGCCGAGCGACGTGCCGTACAGCGCGACCGACGAGCCGGAGACCATCGACGTGGCGTCGCGCGCGACGATGGCCTGGCCCGCGGAAAGCGTGACCGCCTGGCCGCCGGCGGCCACCGTGCCGACCGTCAGCGTGGCGCCGCTGCTGAGATCGATGGAACCGTTGGCCGCGATGACGTTGTTGGCCGTCAACGCATAGTCGCTGTAGATGCTGATGGCGCCATCGTCGGCCGCGGCGCTGTCGACCGTCAGCGAACCGCCGCCGCCAATGTTGATCACGCCTTTGTCGGCATGGGCGTTAAGCGTGCCGCTGCTGCTCAGGTACAGCACGCCGCTCGAAGAGCCGATCGACCCGTAGGCGGTCAGGTTGAACGTTCCTGCGCCGCTGGTGAAACCCATCTGGCCGCCGGCCAGAATCGAGCCGCGGTCGGCGATGATGTCGATCGACTTGTCGTAGCCGGCCATCAGGCTGCTGTACAGCTGCAGATTGCCCTGCAGCGCATGCAGGTAGAAATTGCCCGCGGCCGAGCCGTAGAACCGCGTCGTGTTGGCGGCCGAATCGGTCGGCATGTCCAGCACGAGGCTGACGTTGGCGGTGTCGGACGTGGCGTTGATCGTCTGCGCCACCAGGTGCAGCGCGCCGTCGTCGTTGCTGGCGCCGCTGTCGGCATTGCCGCTGCCGATGTTGCCCCTGGCGTGCAGCGTGATGGCGTCGGCCAGCGTTTGCGTTGCCAGGTTGCCGTCGTCGCTGATCGTGCCGGTGCTGCTGGTCAGGTTGAGCGAGCCGCTGCGGGCCACATTCACGTCGCCCAGCATGATGTTCCGGTCGCCCGTGAAGGTGAAGTTCAGGCCGCTAAGGTCGATCAGATGGTTGAAGGCATAGCCGTGGTCGGTCGAGTCGGTCAGGTCGAAGACCAGCGACGGCGCCTTGATGACGTAGCTATAGGCGATATCGGGGCCGTCGACGTGGTGTGTCCTCAGCGTGAGCGAGGACAGGTCGGCGACGTCGTCGACGAAGGTGTCGCCGGTGGTGTCGATGGTCAGGTCGGCTGTGTTGACGTCGATAGCCTCCGTCCCAGAATGGCCGACGCTGCCGTACAGCGCGGTCAGCTTGACGGTGTTGCCGGTGACGCGGGTATTCGCGTCGCCGTCGTCCTTCATGTCGCCGCCCGCCGTGATCGTCACATTGGCCGACGCGTTGCCCTGGATCTGGCCAGTGTAGATATCGCGGTCGCCGGTGAAGCTGATGGCGCCCAGCGTGCCGCTGACCAGCCGGTCGATCCGGTAGTTGCCGCCGCCGTTGCCCAGGTCGGTGACGTTGAAGTCGAGGTAGGGCGCGGTCAGCCGCAGCGTGTTCGCGATTGCCCCGTCGTCGTCGAACATGTGGTTCGACGTGATGGCCAGGCTGTTCAGCGCCAGGCTGTCGGCGACGAACATGTTCCCCCAGGTAGTCAGCGTCAGGCTGGGCGTGGCGACGTCCAGCCAATTGGCGCTGGTGCCCAGCGAATGCGCGGAGATCGAGATCGAGCCCGGGGCGCTGATGCCGGTCGCGGTGTCGCCATCGTCGAACAGGTCGTAGGCGGACGAATCGCTGGCGCCGGCGATCGTGACGCTGCCGCTGGTGCCGGTGGCGGCGATGGTGCCGATCGTCAGGTCGGCGCCGGCGGCGGCGTTGAGCGTGATGTTGGCGCCGGACGTGACCGACGCGATGGTGGTCGGGTTCAGCAGCCTGATGCGGGCGTTGCCGGTGCCGGCCGACACGTTCAGCGTGGAGGTGGCTACGGCCACCTGGGTGCCGGCGCCGACGCCGCTGGTGCCCGTCAGCATGACGTTGGCGCCGCTGACCTGCGAGCTGCTGTCGACGGCGTTGACCGCGCCGCCGGCCGCCGTGACGGCCACGTTGCCGAGGGCGCCGGCGTCGATCGCGCCCAGCGCGATGTTGGTGCCCGACGCGGCCGACAGCGCGATGTCCTGCCCCGCCAGTCCGTCGGTCCCGGCGCTGAATACCTTGAACGTGCCGGTTGCGGCGCCGCTGGCTACGATGGGGCCGGCGGCATTCAGCGTGGTGGCGAGCGTGCCGCTGCCGGTGCCGCGCAGATCGGCGTAGAGGCCGCCGCCCGACGCGATGGCCGTGATCTGGTGCGTCGTGTCGCCGCCCGCGCTCAGCGTGGCGTTGATATGGCTGGCGCTGCTGCCGATGGTGCCGCCGGCGATCAGGGTGATGTTGTTCCCGGTGATCGTGGTGCTCGCGTCGCCGTCGTCCAGGATGTTGCCCAGCGTGCTGAGCGTGACGCCATGGCCGGTGGCCGTGACGGAGCCCGCCACGATATTGCCGCCATCGGTGGTGATGGTGACGTCGCCGGTGCTGGCGATGCGGGACAGCAGCATGGTGCTGTAGTCGCCACCGATCGCGCGCATGCTGATGCCGCCCGAGCCGGCGCTTGCCTGCAGCACGCCCGCGTTGGTTTGGATCGAATCGATGTAGCTGTTGGCGGCGTCCGCCTGCAGCGTGGTCGAGGCGCTCAGGATGATGCCGTTGCCGCCGAGGCCGGTGATGTTGCCCGAGGTCGCCCTGAAGGCGCCGTAGCCGCTGCCGACGTTGACGGTGCCGATACTGATGGTTTGATCGCCGGTGAAGCTTATGTCGAGGCTGCCCGTGATCTCTTGCACCAGGTAGCTGCTGCCGTCGGAGACGTTGAAGGCCAGCCCGCTCGACTGTATCGAGTACGTGTTGTCGTGGGCGCCGGCCGACGCATGCGAGCTGGTGACGGCCAGTGTGGACAGCAGGCTCGCGCCGTTGTCGACGTACAGGCTGCCGCCGGTGGTCAGCGCCAGGGCGCGGGTGGCCGTGTTGATGGCCGAGCCATTGGCGCCCACGCTGCCCTTGGCTGCCGACAGCGTCACCGACGCGCCGGACAGCACGGCGCCGGTCGCGCCGGCGGCATTGGCGATGGCGCCGTTGGCGCTGTTGACCACGATGTTGCCGCCGCTGCCGCCGGTGGCATCGATGGCGCCGCCCAGCGTGATCGAGCCGTCGGCCATCAGCGTGACGTCGCCGCCGTTGGTGGTCAGCTTGCCGATGTTGCTGAGCGTGGCGCCGCGGCCCAGCGCCTCCAGCGTGATGGAGCCGCCCTGGGTGCGGATTTCGGTGGCCGAATCGGCGAACACGATGCCGCCGGCCAGCGTCGAGCGCAGCGTGAAGCTGTGGCCCGCGGTGGTCTGCAGGTTGATCAGGTTGTCGGCCATCTGGCCGACGGTGATCAGGCCGCTGGCTTCCAGGGTGATGTTGGCGTTGCCGGCCAGGCTTTCGAGCTTGCCGCGCGAGATGGTGTTGAGGGTGGAGCCGCTGCCGGCGTCGCCGTCGGTCACGCCGATGGTGCCGTCGGTCGCGCCGCTGTCCTGGCTGCCGCCCGACGCGCCGTCGACGATGGTCAGGTTCTGCGGGTCGAGCAGCAGCATGCCGGCCCGGCCGTGGTCGGCGCGCAGGTCGACGTCGCCTTCCAGGCCGATGTTGGCGAGGCTGGACACTTCCGCGAAGCCGCCGTCGCCGCCATGGGCGCCGCCGCGCGCCGAGATCTGCCCGTCGAAGCGGGTGGTGTCGGTCGACCACAGCGTGACCGCGCCGCCGTTGCCGCTGTCGAGCGCGTCGGCCGCCAGCCGCGCGCCGGCTGCCACGGTCAGCGTCTCGGCCTTGTCGGCATAGGTGTCGGGCGTGGCGTCGGCCGGCGCGGTGCCGGCCAGGCCGCGGCTGCCGAGCGCAATCTCGCCGCCGCTGGCCGCGCCGGAGGCGTCGATCCGGGCGCTGCCGGCGATCTGCACGTGCTGGCCGTCGACCACAACCTTGCCGCCGGTCGAGCCGGCCTGCGGTGCCGAGGCGTCCAGCGTGCCCGAGACGGCCACCGTGCCGGCCCGCCCGCCCGACAGCACGATCACGCCGTTGCGGCTTTCCACCGAGCGCGCCTGCACGATGCCGCTGACGTTGACGACGCCGTCGACCACGTCCTTCATCGCGCTGGCCGTCAGCAGCACCGTGCCGCCGTCGGCCCGGATCTGCCCGCTGTTGGCCACCAGCGCGTCGACCGGCTTGCCGTCGGCGTCCTTCGGCAGCTGGCCGACCACCGAAGTGGCGTCGAAGCTGAGCAGGCCGTCGCCCTGGAAGTCGAGCGTGAAGGTCTGCGCGCCGCCCAGCGCCACGCGGCCGAGCCGGGCCTCGATCACGCCGGCATTGCTCACGCTGGGCGCCACCAGCGCCGCCAGCCCGCTGTCGCGGATGCTGATGGTGCCGAAGTTGGAAACCGCGGCGTCGGCATTGGGCGAGGCCAGGTCGAACGCGTAGCGGCCGGCCAGGAAGTCTTCGTTGCGGATGTTGGCGGTGGTGGCCACCAGGCCGCCCACGTCGACCACGGCGGTCGGCCCGAACACGATGCCGTTCGGGTTGACCAGCATCACCGTGCCGTTGGCGTTGAGCCGGCCGAAGATCGCCGACGGGTCATTGCCCAGCACCCGGTTGAGCGTGACCGCGCTCGACGAGGGCTGCAGGAAGTTGACCGTTTCGCCCGCGCCGATGCCGAAGCTGCGCCAGTCGATGATCGCCTTGCCGGAGGACTGCCGGATGTCGACAGTGTTGCCGCTGCCGCCGATGACGGCCGATCCGGCCACCACCGTGCCGCCGGCGGGATTGGCATAGGCCGCGGGCGCGGCCAGCGCCGAACCGATCAGCAGGGCCAGGGTGGACAGCGCCGGGCGCCTGCGCCAGGGGCTGCGGGCGGCGGTGCGGAACGAGACGATGCGGGCCGGGAGTTGGCGACGGGGGCGGTAGACGCGGGTATTCATTGCCACGGCTCTCTCAGTATTGGAGGGTCAGGGTGAAGAAGACGCGGGGATGCTTGTTGTCGCGGGTGGCGACCACGGTATTGATCGGCTTGGCCAGTTCGAGCGAGGCGTATACCGAGCGGCTCAGGTTGGCGCGCAGGCCGCCGCCGAACGAGGCCACCGTCTGGCGCAGCGGCTGGTTGCCGCCGCTGTGGGCCCAGACGTGGCCGCCGTCGACGAAGCCGTACAGTTGCAGGCCGCGCGGCAGCACGTCGGGCACCGAGGGCACGTAGCGGATTTCGACCGAGCCGGCCACGCCGTTGTCGGCGGCGATTTCGCCCACGTCGTAGCCGCGGCCGAACGCGGTGCCGCCGAGCGCGATTTCCTCGCTGGCCAGCAGCGGGTCGGCGCTGAACTGGCCGGTGAATGCGGCGAACAGGCTCACGCGCGGCGAGAGCTGCTGCAGCCGGCTGGCCTCGGCCGTGAACTTCAGGAAGTCGGGGCGGCCGTTGGGGCGCGAGGCCGTCACGCTGCCCGGGTCCGAGGCGCCCAGGCCCGACAGCCCCTGGTGCACGGTGCCGCGCAGCGCCGTGATGCCGTTCCAGCTATCCGTCAGGTCATAGCTCAGGCCGGCCCGCACCACGCGCAGGCGGTCGCGCGTGAAGCCGACGCCGGAAAGATCGGTGTCGACGTCGCGCATTTCGAACTGGCCGAAGGCGCGCAGGTTCTGGCGCCGCGAACGGATCAGCGGGTAGGTCAGCGTGCCGCTGTTCGACGTGACCCGGCTGCGGACGTCGAGCGGTTCCAGTTCGCGGCCGGGGCGCGAGCGGGCGAAGCCGGTGGCCAGGCCCAGCATCAGGCCGTTGTCGGACAACAGCGCGTCGTAGTTGGCGCCGGCGAAGGCGTTGCGGTCGACCGGCATGCCGCCGCGGGCCGATAGCGCCAGGCGGTCGGCGCGCGCGCCCAGCCCGTTGAACGAGACCGAGCCCACCATTTCGTTGCTGTCGAGGTAGGGCGAGGCGCGGTTGTCGACCGTGAACTGGGCGTCGATCGCCTTGCGTTCGGAGCGCACCACGATCACCGAAGCGCCCTGGGTGGTGGGCGAGGGCTCCAGCGTGGCGCGCACCGTCATGCCGGGCAGGTCGTTGGCCAGCAGCAGCCGGCGCTCGATGGCCTCGACGCTGACCGGACGCATGCCGCGCAGCGGCGACAGCAGCTTCTCGATGGCCTGGCGCGCGGGCCCCACGCTGTCCTGGTAGACGATCTCGGCGATGAAACCCTCCACCACCACGATGCGCAGCCGGCCGTCGGCAATGGTCTGCTCGGGCACCAGCACGCGGGTGGTCACGAAGCCGGCGTTGCGGTAGCGCAGCTCGATCTCGGCGGCGATGCGGAAGGCGTCGGCGACGGTGATTTCCTTGCCCAGCCGGCCGGCGTACAGCGGCCGCAGCGCGTCGGCGCCATAGGCCGTGCTGCCCTCGATGTCGACCGCCGTCAGCGTGAAGCGGATGTTCTCGGCGCCGGCCGGGGCCTGCACGCCCGGCTGCGACGGCGGCACCACGACCGCGCCGCCCGGCGCCGGGGTGGGCGGCTGAATCGGCAGCGGCGCCTCCCGGCCCGGTTCGGCGCCCGGCGGCAGCAGCGGCGGCGTTTGGGGGGCGGCGGAGCCGGCGGCCAGCAGCAGGGCGGCAAGCAGCGCCGGCCGCGCGGGCGGCCGGTTGGCGGTATCGGGGCGGTTCGAGGGATGGAGGCGCGGCAGGCCCTTCCGGGGCAGTGGTCTCATGGCGGCGTCTTCGAAAAAAGGGGAGGTTCCAAATGTCTCAACTTGAGCCATTTTGTGACAAACGTTTGCCAAAATACCTCAAACCGAGGGCGCTTTTGCGCTCCGATTCAGCCTTTTCTCAGGGAGGAAGCGCGTACTCTCGTCGTTGGCCCCACCAAAGGTGTGTGGTAACTCGTAACGGACGACGAAAAAAAATGACTTGACTTATTGGGTTTGCAATGCCGGCGCGCCTTGCCGGGGGCCGTATCAGGCGTGAGGGGGAGGGCAGTCCGAAATCCGTATACTTCGTGTCCCGCGTCGGCGGAGCCGCGGGGGGGCCTGCGATCGAGCTAAATATCCTGCGCCAGCGTCCGTTAACCGTATAACTGGCATCTTCTATGGCGGGCAGCGAAGTGGCGGGGACGTATCCGGCCGCCGGCAACACCATGCGAATCGATACTTATGACAGCGTTTCGGCTTCGCCCCAGGCCTTCGAGGCCGCCATCGATTTCATGGCGCGCATCGACGCGGGCGGCCGCTTCCTGTACATATCGGCGCCGGGCCTGAGCTTCATCGGCTACCACCGCGAGTACCTGCGCATCATCACGCTGTTCGATCTCGTGCCACCCGACGAGGCCGCCATCCTGCGCGCCTGCCTCGAACTGGTCGGCCACACGGGCCAGCCGCAGAAGTGCTCGCTGCATCTGATCAAGACGCTGACCTACCCCCGGCTGGTAGAGCTGCGCATCGCGCCCGACCCGCGCCATCCCGACGAGTTCGCCATCGTCGGCCACGACATCTCCACCTGGGCCGACAACGAGCAGTGCCTGACCTACGCCATGCACCACGACGTGCTCACCGGGCTCGACAACCTGGCCTCGGCGCGGCGCGAGATCGAGCGCGCCAAGCAGGAGGCCAACGCCACCCGCACGCGCATCGCCCTGCTGCTGGTCGACATCGACGAGTTCCACCGCGTGAACCAGGCCTTCGGCTACGAAGTCGGCGACCGCATCCTGCACGAAACGGCGCAGCGGCTGAAGAACACCTTCGGGGGCAACGAGTTCGTGGCGCGCTGCTATAGCGACGCCTTCCTGGTGCTGCTGCGCAACGTGCCCGGCCGCGACTACGTGGAAGACGCCGGCCGCCGCATTTCCGACGCCATCCTGCTGCCGTACTCGCACCAGGGGCAGACCGTGCAGCTATCGGTGCGGATGGGCGCGGTGCTGTACCCCGATCCCGCCAACCACGCCGAGCAGCTGCTGCACCATGCCGACCAGGCGCTGGTCGACGCCCGCAAGCGCGGCGACGCCTTCGCCTTCTACCAGTACCAGAGCCTGGCCGAACGGCTCGACACGCTGCGGCTGGAATCCGACCTGCACAGCGGCATCCGCAACGGCGAGCTGTCGCTGCACTACCAGCCCATCGTCGACACCGTCACGCTCGAAACCATCGGCGTCGAGGCGCTGATGCGCTGGAACCATCCCGTTCTGGGCGCCGTGCCGCCCGCCACCTTCATCCCGCTGGCCGAATCGGCCGGGCTGATCAATTTCCTGGGCGACTGGGCGCTGAAGAATGCCTGCATGCAGCTGATCCAGTGGGACAAGCAGGGCATCCATCTCGGCTACGCCAGCGTCAACGTGTCGGCGCAGCAATTCCGCGACAGGCGCTTTCCGGCGGCGGTGCGCGACGCCTTCAAGCTCACCGGGATAGCACCTACCCGCATCGTGCTGGAGATCACCGAAAGCGTGCTGATGGAAGACCCGGTCCATGCCAAAATGCTGCTCGAAGACCTCACCGCCGTGGGCGTCCGGTTCGCCGTCGACGACTTCGGCACGGGCTATTCCAGCCTGGCCTATCTGCAGAGTTTTCCCTTGTCCACGCTGAAAATCGACCGCCGCTTCGTCAACAGCCTCACGGTATCGCGCAACGACCAGGCCATCGTCGCCGCCGTCGCGGGCCTGGCGCGCACGCTCGAGCTCGAACTGGTGGCCGAGGGCGTCGAAACGGAGGAGCAACGGCGTATGCTGGGTACCAATGGCTGCAACCTGATCCAGGGCTGGCTGGTCAGCAAGGCTTTGCCGATCGCCGAGTTGACCCATAAATTCGAGTCGGGCGAGTTGCGGGTCCGCAACCGCTGACACCGACTGGCTTGCGCACTGCTATGTTGCCTTCCGAACCGATCGAAACCACCGAACCGACCGAACCGAAGCACGCGCTGACGAGCAAGCTGTGGCTGCGCATCAGCGAGCGCGGCGACTTCCCCATGCTGTCGAATGCGCTGCGCACCACCATCTCGGCCATGAAGGGCGACGACTACGACTTCACCGCGCTGGTGCAGATCGTGCTGTCCGATTTCACGCTCACGCAGCGCGTGATCCGGCTGGCCAATTCGGCCATGTACATCGCCTTCGGCGGCAACATCACCACCGTGTCGCGCGCGCTGATGGTGCTCGGCATGGAAGCCGTGGGCCACCTCGTGGTGGGCATGAAGCTGGTCGATCACTTCCAGCAGTCGCAGTCCCAATCCCACCGCATCGACGCCAAGCTGGAACTGAACCGCGCCATGCTGGCCGGCTGCGTGGCCCGCAAGCTGGCCGAGAATCGCGACGTGCTGGCGGCCGAGGAAGCCGTGGTCTGCACGCTGATGCGCCAGCTCGGCAAGCTGCTGTGCATCTTCTATCTCGAATCCGAGTGGCAGCAGATCCGTGCCCGCGCCCAGGAAGAAGGCTGCAGCGACGAAGACGCCTGCCGCGCCGTGCTGGGCATCAGCTTCGAAGAGCTGGCCGACGAGGCCGCCGAGCGCTGGGGCCTGCCGCCGGTGATCCGCGAAGGCATGACGCCGTTCGATCCGCGCGCCGCGATCGACCCGGCCCAGGCGCGCAGCACCCAGTGGCTGCGCGCGGTGGCGGGGTTCTCCACCAGCATCTCGCAGTGCATGACGGTGGAAGACGGCGACAGCGGCAGGCGCGACCAGCGCATCAAGGAAAGCGCCTACCTGTACAGCAAGGCGCTGGCGCTGGGGCCGATCGCGCTGCAGGGCGTGGTCGACGTGCTGGCCAACGAGAACGCCAGCCAGCATTTCATCCGCGAGATCAACGAGCTGCGGGCCGAGTCGGCGCGCGGGGTGGACCACGACACGGTCGACGCCATCCGCTGCGGCCTGAGCGACCTGCAATGCCTGCCGTCGGAAAACCAGCTGTCGCAGGTACTGACGATGGCCTCCGAAACCGTGCTGGCCAGCATGGGGTTCGCGCGGACCGTGGTGTTCGTGCGCGACGCCGACAAGCGCAGCTATCGCGCCCAGCTCGGCATCGGCGCCGACATCGAGCCGCTGCTGTCCCAGCTCACGTTCTCGGCAGCGTTCTCGGTCGACGTGTTCCACCTGGCGATCACGAATTCGGTGGGCATCTTCATCGAGAATGCGCTCGACCCGAAGTTCACGCCGCACCTGCCCGACTGGTTCCGCCAGGCGATGCCCGACGCGCACGCCTTCGTGCTGCTGCCCGTGCGGGTCGGCAACGGCGCCGCCGCGCTGATCTACGGCGACTGGACCTCCACCGAACGCGCGCGCAAGATCCAGCCAGAAGAGCTGAACGCCCTCAACGACCTGTCGCTGGAACTGTCCCGCTTCTTCCGCTACGCCGCCGCCAACGTGGCAGCGGAGCTTTGACCCCCCCTACGCGCTTGCGCGCGCCCCCCAGGGGGCGATGCCGGCCGACCGGCGGCGCCGGATCGGCGGCATCCTGGAGGGGGCGGGGACATGCGGAGACCGCTTTACTCCTCTAGCATTTTGGCCTGGGAGATATTGCTGTCGGGAGGCACGCTGTGGGTCAGCCAGACGTTGCCGCCGATGGTGGATCCATGGCCGATCGTGACGCGGCCCAGCACCGTGGCGCCGGCGTAGATGACCACGTCGTCCTCCACGATGGGGTGGCGCGGAATACCCTTGGCGAGGACGCCGTTATCGTCCACCGGGAAGCGCTTGGCGCCCAGCGTGACGGCCTGGTAGAGCCGCACGCGCTCGCCGATGACGGTGGTTTCGCCGATCACCACGCCGGTGCCGTGGTCGATGAAGAAGCTGGACCCGATCCGCGCGGCCGGGTGGATGTCGATGCCGGTGGCCGAGTGCGCGATGTCGGCGATCAGGCGCGCGCAGAACGGCGCGCCCAGCTGGTGGATGGCGTGCGCGATGCGGTGACAGGTGATCGCCTTGACGCCCGGATAGGACAGCAGGATTTCCGAAATATTGGTGGCGGCCGGGTCGCCCTGGTAGGCGGCGTGCAGGTCGCTCACCAGCACGGCGCGGATCGCCGGCAGCTGCGCGGCGAACTGGCGCGTGATGCCGATCGCCTTGCGCCGCAGCTCGGCCTCGTCCAGCGCGTCGGGCGGCTCCGAGAAATACAGCGCGCGGCGCACCTGTTCCACCAGCAGGTCCAGCGTGCGGCTCAGCGTATGGCCGACGAAGTAATCGATGGTTTCGTCCGTCAGGCTGGCCTGGCCGTAGTGGGTGGGGAACAGCGCGGCCGACAATCCGGTCAGCACGTTCGTCAGCACCTCGCGCGACGGCAGTTCGCGGATGCGGTCGAGGTAGCGGATCTTGTGGCGGACTTCGCGCGACAGCCGCAGCTCGTCGACGATGTGGCGCAGGTTCCAGTCGGGCTGGTCCGACGGGTCGGGGGCGGGCAAAGAAGCCATGGTGTTTGAGAGTAAATACGACTGCTACCTAGGATAATCCATCCCACCCCCTGCGCGCTGCGCGCGTTCCCCCTCAAGGGGGCGGCGCCGGCGGACCGGCGGAGCCGGATCCGCGGCGCCCTGGGTAGGGCGGGTTGGCGCGGCGAGAGTAGAATACTGCGCCATGTCGCCGGCGCCGGCTGCCGTCGGCCCCTTGAGGGGGCCCGCAAGTTGCCGGGCGCGAAGGCGACGCTTACCAGGACAATTCCAATGAACCGCGTCTTCATCAAGTCGCTGGCCGCGCTTGCCGTTGCCGGCACCGCCGCCAGTGCCCAGGCGGCCGAAGTCAAGATCGGCGTGGCCGCCGCGCTGTCGGGCGGCGCCGGCCAGTACGGCACCGCCATCCGCAACGGCTTCCAGCTGGCCGCCGACGAAATCAACGCCGCCGGCGGCACCGGCGGCAACACGATCCGTCTGGTCATCGACGACGAACAGGGCAAGAAAGAAGAAGCCATCAACGTCTTCAAGAAGCTGATCTTCCAGGACCGCGTCCTGATGATCTTCGGCCCCACGCTGTCGAACTCGGCGCAGGCCGCCGACCCGATCGCGCAGGCCGCCAAGACCCCGGTGTTCGGCACCTCGAACACGGCCGACGGCATCACCTCGATCGGCAACTTCGTGTTCCGCAACTCGGTCACCGAGGCCGACGTGCTGCCGGAAACGATCAGCGTGGCCGCCCGCCACACCGGCATCAAGAAAGTGGCGGTGCTCTACGGCAACGACGACGTCTTCACCAAGAGCGGCTACGACAACTTCAAAAAGGCGCTGGAAGACCTGAAGATCCCGGTCACCACCACCGAGACCTTCGCCAAGGGCGACGTCGACTTCAAGGCCCAGCTCACCAAGATCAAGGCGACCAACCCCGACGCCATCGTGCTGTCGGCGCTGATCGCCGAAGGCGGCCCGATCATGGTGCAGGCCCGCCAGCTGGGCCTCACCCAGCCCATCATCGGCGGCAACGGCATGAACTCGGTGCGCATCTTCGAACTGGCCAAGGACCGCGCCGACGGCCTGTGGGTCGGCAGCCCGTGGTCGATCGAAAGCCAGACCGAGGAAAACAAGCGCTTCGTGGCCGCCTACCGCGCCAAGTACAATGCGGCGCCCGACCAGTTCGCCGCCCAGGCCTACGACGCGATGTACATCGTGGCCCAGGCGTTGAAGGGCGTGAAGCTCAGCGGCAAGGTCGAGGCCGACCGCGTCGCGCTGCAGGCCGCGCTGCCGGCGGTGAAGTGGAAGGGCGCCACCGGCGACTTCGCCTTCCGCCAGGCGCAGTCCAAGGGCAAGCCGGCCGGCTACGATGCGGTGCAGACGCCGATCGTCATGGTCACCAAGGGCGGCGCCTACGTCATCCAGAAGTAAGTAACAGGCGGGCTTGGCCGGAACGGGCAGTGCCCGCCGGCGCGGGGCGCGGGGCCGGTCGGTAGACCGGTGCCGCGCCCCTCGGCATTTTTCGGCGGAAGCCTCGCTTCCGCGCAATACAGGCTGGATCTCTACCGCCATGCTGGAACAGCAACTCGTCAATGCGCTGTCGCTCGGATGCGTCTATGCGCTGTTCGCGCTGGGCTTCACGCTGGTCTTCGGCGTGCTCGGCGTCATCAATCTATCGCACGGCGCGGTCTTCATGATCGGCGCCTACGCGGCCCTGCAAGCGGTGCTGCACCTCGGCCTGCCGCTGTGGGCGGCGGTGCTGGCCGGGGGGCTGGCCTCCGGCGTGCTGGGGGTGCTGATCGACGTCGCCATCCTCAAGCCGCTGCGCAAGCGCGGCGCGCCGCACCTGATTCCGATGATCGCCACCATCGGCGCCGGGATCGCCATCAACAGCGCGATCCAGGGCGGCTTCGGCGCCGACACCATCCGCTTCCCCGCCGGGCTGGTGCCCGACGACGCCATGGAGATCGCCGGCCTGCACGTAACGGTGATGGAACTGGCCATCATTTTCCTGTCGTTCGCGCTGATGGCGGCGCTGCTGGCGGTGATCCGCAAGACCCAGCTCGGGCGGGCGCTGCGGGCCATCGCCGAGTCGCCCAAGGCGGCGGCGCTGCTGGGGGTCGACGTGGAGGGCCTGTTCCTGCTTACCTCGTTCGCCGCGGCGGCGCTGGGCGGCGTGGCCGGCGTGCTGATCGGCCTGTATTCGAACGCGGTGTTCCCGCTGATGGGGCAGCCCATGCTGCACAAGGGCATCGCGGTGGTCATCCTGGGCGGCATGGGCGACATCCGCGGCGCGATGATCGGCGGGCTGTTCCTGGGCTTCGCCGAAGTGCTGTCGGTGGCCTACGTGGGCTCCACCATGCGCGACGCGGTGGCCTTCGGCCTGCTGTTCCTGATCCTGCTGGTGCGGCCGCAAGGCCTGTTCGGCCGGGTGCTGGAACGCAAGGCATAACGGGAAATCGAGATGGAGTGGTTCGATAATTTCTGGGCCGTCTACAGCAACGTGGTGCTGACCATCGGCACCAACTCGCTGCTGGCGCTGTCCATCTGGCTGACCCTGGCCTGCGGCATGCTGGCCATGGCCAATGCCGCCTTCATGAGCATCGGCGCCTATACGGCCGCGCTCCTGACGATGAACTTCGAGCTGCCGTTCCCGCTGGCGCTGGCCGGCGGCATGGCCGCGCCGATGGCGGTGGCCTTCGTGATCGGCAAGCCCACGCTGCGGCTGTCGGGCGTCTACCTGGCGATGGCCACCCTGGGCTTCGGCGAGGTGGTGCGCGTGATCGTGCTCAACGCCGAGTCGGTCACCGGCGGGGCGCTGGGGCTCAACGGCATTCCGCAGCTCACCGAGTGGTGGCACGTGGCGCTGGCCGTGGTCCTGACGCTGGCCGTGCTGGCCCGGCTGCGCCGTTCCAAGGTGGGGCGCGCATTCGAGGCCATCAAGGAAGACGAGACCGCCGCCGGGCTGATGGGGGTGGACGTCAACAGCACCAAGATGCTGGCCTTCGTGCTGGGCGCGATGCTGGCCGGGCTGGCCGGCGCGCTGAACGCCCACCTCACGTTCTTCATCGGCCCGGGCGAGTACGGCTTCGACCGCGGCGTGGAGATCCTGACCATGGCCATCCTGGGCGGCATCTCCAGCCTGGCCGGCCCGGTGGTGGGGGCGGCGATCCTGACCGTGCTGCCCGAAGTGCTGCGCGCGGTCACCGATTTCCGTTCGGTCGTCACCGGCTTGATCCTGGTCGGCATCGTGTTGTTCCTGCCGAAAGGCATCTGGGATCCTGCCCGTTTCCGCTGGGGCAAGCCGACCCCCTCGCGGCCTTTGGCCGCTCCCCCTCGAGGGGGCGATGCCGGCCGACCGGCGGAGCCGGATCGGCGGCATCCCGGGTCGGGGGAGGCCGTCTGACATGCTCACGCTGACTTCCGTTTCCAAGAGCTTCGGCGGCCTGCACGTACTGCAGGACGTCAACCTGAACGTGCCGCAGGGCTCGATCTTCGGCCTGATCGGCCCCAACGGCGCCGGCAAGACCACCGTGTTCAACCTGATCACCGGGCTGTTGCAGCCCTCCGGCGGCCGCCTGGTGTTCGACGGCCGCGACCTGGCCGGCGCGCCGCCGCACCAGATCACGCGCCGGGGCATCGCCCGCACCTTCCAGAACATCCGCATCTTCAAGGAGATGACGCTGCTCGAGAACGTGGTGGTGGGCTGCCACCGCCACCTCGGCTACGGCCCGCTGGCGCTGCTGCTGGGCCTGCCGTCGTTCCGCGCGCACGAGCGCCGGGCCCGCGAGCGGGCGCTGGAGCTGCTGT
Source organism: Pigmentiphaga soli (assembly GCF_039541095.1). NCBI lineage: Bacteria > Pseudomonadati > Pseudomonadota > Betaproteobacteria > Burkholderiales > Alcaligenaceae > Pigmentiphaga > Pigmentiphaga soli. The sequence continues at coordinate 155,419 of NZ_BAABFO010000012.1, read as the reverse complement.
CGTGGGTGCGGCTCGACCACAAGGCCGGCGACCGCGCCGACAATCTTTCGTACGGCGAGCAGCGCCGGCTGGAGCTGGCCCGCGCGCTGGCCACCGAACCGCGCCTGCTGCTGCTGGACGAGCCGGTGGCCGGCATGAACACCGGCGAGAAGGTCGACCTGATGGGCGAGATCGAAAACATCAAGGCGCGCGGCTACACCATATTCATGATCGAACACGACATGCGCTTCGTGATGGGGCTGTGCGACCGCATCGCGGTGCTGAACTTCGGCCGCATCATCGCCGAGGGCGAACCGCACGAGATCCGCCGCAACCCGCAGGTGATCGAGGCCTACCTGGGCCGCGAGGACGACGACGAGGTGCAGGCATGAACGGGCATCGAAGCGAAGGCGGCCCGGCGCAGGGCAGGGGCGCCGGCGGCGCGGCGACGGCGGCCGGGCCGCTGCTGCGCGTATCCGGCCTGAAGGTGTCTTACGGCCACATCGAGGCCGTCAAGGGCATCGACCTGGAGCTGCGCGAAGGCGAGATCACCACGCTGGTCGGCGCCAACGGCGCGGGCAAGTCGACCACGCTGCTGGCGCTGTCGGGACTGGTGCGCAAGGCGGCCGGCTCGGTGGTGTTCGACGGCGAAGACCTGACTCGTCTGCCGCCGCACAAGATCGTGTCGCGCGGCGTGGTGCAGGTGGCCGAAGGGCGCGCCATCCTGACCACGATGTCGGTGCGCGAGAACCTGGAACTGGGCGCCTATACCCGCAAGGACCGCGGCGTGGCCGACGATCTGGAAAAAGTGTTCGGGCTGTTCCCGCGCCTGAAGGAGCGGGTCGACGGCATGGCCGGCAACCTGTCGGGCGGCGAACAGCAGATGCTGGCCATCGGCCGCGCGCTGATGGCGCGCCCGCGGCTGCTGCTGCTCGACGAACCGTCGATGGGCCTGGCGCCGATCGTGGTGCAGGAAATCTTCCGCACGCTGCGCGCGATCAATGCGCAGGGGCTCACCATTTTCCTGGTCGAACAGAACGTGCGTCAGGCATTGAAGATCGCGCATCGCGGCTACGTGCTCGAGACCGGCAGCATCGCGCTGTCGGGCAGCGGCCGCGAACTGCTCGATGACGATCGTCTGGTCGAGGCCTATCTCGGCGGTTGATGCACGATAGTGCTTGACATCGGCACGTGCCGCATTAACACTTCGGGCCTCGACTTTCCAGAGAGTGCAATGGTCAAGAAACTCCAACCCGTCAAGGCCGGCGCCAAGCCTGCCGCCAAGAAATCCGCGACCAAGGCAGCCGCCAAGAAGGCGCCGGCCAAGTCGTCGAATCTCGTGGCCAAGATCGAAGCTACCCTCGCGCGTCTGGGCGAGGGCGCCCGCAAGGCGCTCGAGCGTTCCGAGAAGGCCCGCAAGGATGCGGCCCAGCGTGTCAGCGTGTACGAAAAGGCCCTCAAGGCCGCGCTGAAGGAAGCCAAGGCTGTCGTGGCCGCGGGCGACAAGCCCGCTGCCAAGACAGCCAAGGCCGCGCCGGCCAAGAAGGGTGCCGCCAAGGTCGCCAGGAAGGCTGCCGCGCCGGCCAAGAAGGCTGCGGCGCCGGCCAAGAAGGCCGCCGCTTCCAAGCCCGCCGCTCCCGCCAAGGCTGCCAAGGCTGCCAAGAAGGCCGCCGCCAAGCGCGCGCCCCGCAAGGCTGCCGCGCCGGCGCCGGCCCAGTCCGCCGCCCCGGCCCAGCCCGCTGCTCCTTCCGCCGAATAAGCAAGCGGCAGCGGCAACGACGATGCCGCCCATGGGGTCCGCCCCATGGGCGGCATTTTTTTTCGCCGTACGACCGTCCGGGCATGCTCCCGCGGCGGCGATCCGGCCCGGCCCGCCGGCCCGTGCTACTGAAGACCGGGATGGCTAGTGGTTTCCCCCTCCCCGGCATCGATTGACATCCGCCGCCCGATCCGGAAAATGCCGTCAGCAGCACCTTGCTGCCCCTCCAAAGGGGAGTAGTTCGAGAGCCCCCGGCTCTTGTGCACGGTCGTCAATACGTAGGGGTTCCGCCCCTTCCGGTCGTGCAGGCCGCGGCAGGCGCATGTTCCATGCCCCATGCCCGCGGTCGAACAAGACCTTTGCATCCTGGCGCCAGGATCGCATGGGTCTTCGCCCCAGCCTTCCCGGTCGCCAGTCGAGGTCAACTTCTCCTGGAGATCCATCTTGGAATGGCTTTCGGAATTCGCCGCCCATACCTTCACCATGCAGTTCCTGTTCGCGCTGGCCTCGATCGTCGTCATCGACATCGTGCTGGCCGGCGATAACGCCATCGTCATCGCGCTGGCCGCGCGCAACCTGCCGCCTGCGCTGCAAAAGCGGGCCGTTGTCTGGGGTACCGTGGGCGCGGTGGTAGTGCGCACGCTGATGACGCTGATCGTCGTGTGGCTGCTCAAGATCCCGGGCCTGATGCTGGTGGGCGGCGCGGCGCTGCTGTGGATCGCGCTGCGGCTGCTGTCGGCCGACGATGGCGGGCACGGAGAGGGCGCCTCCCAAACCAGCTTCCTGGGCGCGATCAAGACCATCGTGATCGCCGATGCCGTGATGGGGGTCGACAACGTGCTGGCGGTGGCCGGCGCCGCGCACGGCAGCTTCCTGCTGGTGGTGCTGGGGCTGCTGATCAGCGTGCCGGTGATGGTGTGGGGCAGCCGGCTGGTGCTGCGGCTGATGGAGCGCTTCCCGGTGGTGGTGACCATCGGCGCCGGCGTGCTGGTGGTGACGGCGGTCAAGATGATCCTGGGCGAGCCGCTGGTCAAGCCCTGGATCGCCGAGCACGCCTGGGTGGGCTGGGCGATGTATCCGCTGGCGCTGGGCGTGGTGCTGGGGATCGGCCGGCGCCGCGGCCGGGCGGCGCTGCCGCCGTCGCGGGCCGCGGCCTGAGGGCCGGCGCATGCCGCGCCGCAAGGGCGGCCGGCGGCCCTCGCGCGGCGCGGCCGCGTCGGCCTCAGGGCGCGGCGGGGGCCGGCAGCCGGTGCCCCACCGGCAGCACGGCCGAGAACTCCAGCGCCTTGCCTTCGCGCACTTCGCGGAAGGTATTGCTGCCGTACAGGTTCTTGCCCTGCACGTAATGCACGCCAGGCAGTTCGTCAGGATAGGCGATCCGGTAGCCGAGCGCGCCGGCCAGCCAGCGCGACATCTCGAAATGGCTGATCCAGCGCTCGTCGCGCAGCGCGCCGATGCGGTCGGCCGCGGCCTCGCGGCTCAGGGCCAGCACGGGCACGGTGGCCACTTCGGGCTCCAGCACGTTGTGGCCCCATTGGCCGCCGCGGCCGAGCAACTGCCCGTGGTCGCCGGTGGCCACCAGGTGGCGCGGCCCGCGCAGCGCGTCGAACCGTTCGATGATGCGGTCGAGCACGCTGTCGAAATACAGCACCGAATTGTCGTAGGCGTTGCGCAGCCGCTGTTCGCGCGGCAGGCCGCGGTCGTCGGGCCAGCGGGCGTAGCGGCGGTCGTGCGCGTAGTTGGCCTCGTAGGGCGCATGCGCGGTGCGCATCACGATCACCACGAAGGTTTTGTCGGGCCAGCGCTGTTCATCCAGCAGCGCGGGCAGCGCGTCGTCGCCCTGCGCCAGGAAACGCTCGGGGGCGTCTTCGCGGGTGACGGAAACGTCGATGTAGCGGCTGCCCGCGTCGTTGAGCAGCTTCGATTCCTGCGACGAGATCCAGTAGGTGCGGAAGCCCGCCTCCTTGGCCAGCCGGAACAGATTGGTCGACAGCCCGCGGATCTGGCCGACCGCGCCGGGTTCGCGCACCGCGTTCAGGATCAGCGGCAGGCTGACCGCGGTGGCCACGCCCGAGGCCACGCCGTGGCGGGCCAGCAGGTCGGGGCGGGCGGCCAGCCGCGGCGTGGTGTCGCGTTCGTAGCCAAGGATGCCGAGGTGGTCGCTGCGCAGCGAATCGGACACCACCAGCCAGACGTGGCGCGCCTCGGACGGCAAGGGCGTCACGATGGGCGGCGGCGGGGCGACCGCCGGCGGGCCGTCCGCCCGCAGCAGCGAAGCGCCGTGCACGGCGAAGAACCCGAAGGTGTTGAACGAGTTGTGCAGCGCGTTGCGGGTGGGGCCGGGCAGGAAGGCGTTGATGTCGCGGTAGGTGGCGCGGTAGGGCTTGGACAGCAGCGTGGCCAGCACCAGCGTCATCGCCGCCGCGCGCACGGCGCGCCGTGCGCCGGGCCGTGCGCCGAGCGCGGTGCCGGGCCATGCGCCCGGCCGCAGCCTTCGCATGAACAGCGCCAGCACCGCCCCGTAGGGCAGCAGCACGGCCAGCGGCACGTGCCAGTGTTCGGCGAAGTCGGTGCCGGCCACCTGCCGCACGTCGTCGAAATCGGCGAACAGGCTGGCCAGCGCCAGCGGATCCAGCGGCCGGCCGAAGTAGGAAATGTGGCCCAGCTGGACCAACTCCATGCCCGCCAGCAGCGCCAGCACGCCGGCCACGAAGGCGCGGCTGCCCGACAGCCACAGCGCCGCGTTGAAGGCCAGCAGCCCCAGCGCGAACGACAGCTCGAAGTCGGCCCGGTTGCCGTCGGCGAATGGCTGCTGCAGCAGGTCGTCGGCCAGCATCAGCGCCGTGGTGGCCAGCGCCAGCGCGGCGATGCCCAGGGCCGGGCCGGCGCGGCGCAGCCATGCCGGGCAGCCGCGGGCAGGGGCCCGGGGTTCCGACGGCGGCCGGCCGGAGGGCGAGATGGCCAAGGCGCCGCGCCGCCTACGCCTGCTGTTCGCCGCCGAGCGCGGCCACCACGTCGGCGATCATCTTCGACAGTTCGCCGGTCATCAGCGCGAAGTCGGCATCGAAGCGCTCGTCGTCGTTCTGCGCCAGCGCGTCGGCGTTTTCCTTCAGCACGTCGAGCGCGACGATCCGCTTGAGCGCCAGCGACTCGGTCAGCACGAAGGAAACACGGTCGGCCCAGGTCATGGCGAGCCGGGTGCACTGCTTGCCGGCCTCGATGTGGCGGCGCACGTCGTCGGCCTCGACCGACTGGCGCACGTAGCGCACGGTGGCGCGGTTCTCGCCGGTGGAGCGCAGCTCGGTGTCCTGGTCGATGGTGAAGCCGGCCGGGGCCTCGTCGCCGGCCAGCCAGCCGGTCATCGCCGCGGCCGGCGACGTGGCCACATGCAGATGGGCCAGCGGCATGCGGTCGACCGATTTGTTCAGCAATTGCAGCAGTTCGTCGCAGCGGGTGGGGGTGGAGGAATCCACCGCCAGCCAGCCGCCCTGGGTATCGATCCAGGCGCGGGTGTCGCGCACGATGCCGAAGGCGCGCGGCAGCAGCGCGTCGATCACGCCTTCCTTGATCTCGCGCATCTGCTTGCGGCCGGGCTTGTAGCCCTGCTGTTCCTCGATTTCCTGCGCCTTGGCCCTGGCTACCTGGTTCACCACCGAGGCCGGCAGCAGCTTCTTTTCGGTGCGCAGGTTGATCAGCAGGTGCGGCCCCATGCCATGGGCCAGCGCGCCGCCTTCGCGCGGCGGCGCCCAGCCCTGGACCTGCATGTCGGAGCTGCCGCCTTCGGCGTAGGCCTGCGGGCGCAGCAGTTCATCGAGCCGCTCGGCCGTCATGGGCCAGGGCGAGGGGAGACGGTAGACGTGAAGATTCTTGAACCACATGGCGGGCGAGTAGAGGCCGCCCGCATGTGCCGCTGCGCGGCGGCGCCCGGTTCGGGCGCCTGTCTGCCAGGGCGGCCCGGCGGTAAAAAGGGGGCATTGTATCCGACCCGCCGCGCGGCGCCGCCCCTCAGTGCACGTCGACCGCGCCGGCGTCGGCCGGCCGCTTGTCGCTGGCGCGGCGGCCGCTGTCGGCGGCGTCGCGCGAGAGCTGCCAGAAGATCCAGGTCGAGGCCGCCGTCATCAGGCCGACGCAGATGAAGGTGGAATGGAAGGCCGGCAGCGGGTCGGTGGCGCCGCCGCGCCCGGTGTAGCGGGTGAAGCCGGCCAGGATGGCGGCGGCCACGGTCACGCCCATGCTCATCGACAGCATCTGGACCATCGACAGCATGCTGTTGCCGCTGCTGGCGTATTGGTCGTCGAGGTCTTTCAGCGTAAGCGTGTTCATCGCGGTGAACTGCAGCGAATTGACGGCGCCGAACACGGCCAGGAAAATCACGTGCAGCCACACCGGGTGGGCCGGGTCGACCAGGCTGAAGGCGGCCATCGCCGCGCCCACCAGCAGCGTGTTGACCACCAGCACGCGGCGGTAGCCGAAATGGTCGATCACCGAGGTGGCCAGGCGCTTGGTCAGCATCGAGGCGCTGGCGGCCGCCAGCATCATCATGCCGGCATGCGAGGGCGAATAGCCCAGGCTCAGCTGCAGCGTGAGCGGCAGCAGGTAGGGCATCGCGCCGCTGCCCAGCCGGGCGAACAGATTGCCCAGCAGGCCCACCGTGAAGGTATGCACGTGGAACACCGCCAGCGGGAACAGCGGCGCCGGATGGCGCGAGGCGCGGATCCAGTAGGCCACCACGCTGGCCAGCCCGAACACCAGCAGCAGCACCACGAACACGCGCTCGATCGACAGGCCCGACAGGCCGTCGAGCGACAGCGAGATCGCGGCCATGCCGAAGGCCAGCAGGAAGTAGCCGAACAGGTCGAACTGGCGCGGCTCGGCTTCTCGCCTGTCGGCCAGCAGATACCAGGTGCCGGCGCCGGCGATGGCGCCCACCGGCAGGTTGATCAGGAAGATCCAGTGCCAGGAGATTTTTTCGGCGATGATGCCGCCCAGCCAGGGGCCCACCAGCGGCCCCACCATGGCGGGCACCGCCACGAAGCTCATCGCCCGCAGCAGCTGTTCGCGCGGGAAGCTGCGCAGCAGCGTGAGCCGGCCCACCGGCAGCAGCATGGCGCCGCCGCAGCCCTGCACCACGCGCGCCGCCACCAGCTGCGGCAAGGTCTGCGAGGCCGCGCACAGGGCCGAGCCGAGCGTGAACAGCATGATGGCCGCAAAGAACACGCGGCGCGTGCCGAAGCGGTCGGCCAGCCAGCCCGAGGCGGGAATCAGCACCGCCATGGTCAGCGCGTAGGAAATGACCACCGATTGCATCCGCAGCGGGCTTTCGCCCAGGCTGCCGGCCATCGCCGGCAGCGCGGTATTGACGATGGTGGAGTCGAGCATCTGCATGAACAGGCCGACCGCCACCAGCCAGAGCGTGGGCTTGAGCGAACGTTGCAGGGCGGGCATCGTGGGCGGGCGGGAAAGGAAAGGCCAAGCTTATCGCAAAGGCCGTGCCCGCAAGACGGCGGGCCGGCCTGGGCACGGCGCTTGCTGGCCTGCTTGGCACGAACTCGCCACGAAGGAGACGGCCATGACCGAACATATCTACAAGCAGATCGAGTTGGTAGGCTCGTCCACGGTTTCTTCCGACGACGCCATCCGCAACGCCATCGAGCGCGCGACCCGCACGCTGCGCCACCTGGACTGGTTCGAGGTGCTGCAGATCCGCGGCCACATCGCCCAGGGCGGCATCGCCCACTGGCAGGTAGTGCTGAAGGTCGGGCTGCGGCTCGAGGAGTAGGGCGGACGTCTTTCGCTTTTGACGGGTAGCTGGACATCCTTCATAGTCTTGCCGCGGAAGGAGCGCGGAGGGGGAAACCATGAATAATGCTTCGGCCGCCGGGCTCGGCGGCGCCCTGACCGGCCTCAAGGTGCTGCTGGTGGACGATACGCCGGAAGTGCTGGGGGCCTTCGCCGAATTGCTGGAACTGGAAGGCGCCTTGGTGGCCGCCGCCGGCAGCGCGCGCGAGGCGCTCGATGCGGCCGCGCTCGACCGCTTCGACCTGCTGATCTCCGATCTTTCCATGCCCGACATGGACGGCCACCACCTGCTGCGCGCCTTGCGCGCCGACGCGCACGCCGCGGCGCTGCCGGCCATCGCGCTGTCCGGCTTCGGCGCCGACGCCTGCGGCGAAGCCATCCGCTTCGACCGCTACCTGGCCAAGCCGGTCCTGTTCGAAACGCTGCTGCAGGCCATCCACGGCGTGCGCAGCGGTGCGGCGCGGTAAGCCCGCGCTGGCGGGGCGACTCGCCAGACGTTTTGAGAATTGTTATCATTATTAACATCAGATAGCATTCTCAATTTCCGTCCGCATGGATACACAGTCGGATCGCTTCTCCGCGCAGAAGCGCCGGTCTTTCTGGTTGAAGCACCTGCATCAGTGGCACTGGATCAGCTCGGCCATCTGCCTGGTCGGCATGCTGCTGTTCGCCGTCACCGGCGTCACGCTCAACCATGCGGCGCAGATCGAGGCCCGGCCCCGGGTGCAGGCGCGCGACGCCACGTTGCCCCAGGCGCTGCTCGACGGCCTCGCGGCCGCCCGCCATGCCGACAAGGACAAGTCCCCGCTGCCGCCCGAGGTGCGCGACTGGGCGGCGGGCGCGCTGGGCGTGGCGATCGACGCGCGGGCGGCCGAGTGGTCGAAAGACGAGGTCTACGTGTCGCTGCCGCGGCCGGGCGGCGACGCCTGGCTCAGCATCGACCTGGCCGACGGCGCCGCCCATTACGAACGGACCGATCGCGGCTGGGTGTCGTACCTGAACGACCTGCACAAGGGCCGCAATACCGGCGATGCGTGGAAATGGTTCCTCGACGTCTTCGCCGCGGCCTGTCTGGTGTTCTGCGTGACGGGCCTGTTCCTGCTGCAGATCCATGCCCGCAACCGGCCGGTCACCTGGCCGATGGTGGCCCTGGGCCTGACGATTCCGCTGCTGCTGGCCATTGCTTTCATCCATTGAGATCCATGCATCCATTGAAGAGGTTTCCATGCGCGTAATGATTCCGGCGGCCGTGACCACGCTGCTCGTGGGCCAGGCCCAGGCGGCCGACCTGGCGGTCAAGGTCGAGATCCCGCGGCTGAACGTGGCCGAATACCACCGGCCCTACGTGGCCGTGTGGATCGAGGGCCCGGACCAGAAGGTCGCCGCCAACCTGGCCGTGTGGTACGACGTCAAGCAGCGCAACGACGAAGGCACCAAGTGGCTCAAGGACATGCGCCAATGGTGGCGCCGCACCGGGCGCGAACTGAAGATGCCGGTCGACGGCGTCAGCGGCGCGACGCGGCCGGCGGGCGAGCACGAACTGTCGTTCACCGAGGGCAAGGCGCCGCTGGGCCAGTTGCCGGCCGGCGACTACCAGCTGGTGGTCGAGGCCGCGCGCGAGGTGGGCGGCCGCGAATTGCTGCGCGTGCCGTTCCAGTGGCCGCCCAAGGCGCCGGCCACGCAGTCGGCGAAAGGCGAAACCGAGCTGGGCTCGGTGTCGGTATCGATCAAGCCCTGACCACCAATTATTCGAAGGACTACGCGATGAAATTCTCGATCAAGTGGGCGGCCGTTGCCCTGGCTTTCTGCCTGCCGCTGTCGGCCCAGGCGCATCGTACCTGGCTGCTGCCGTCGGCCACCGTGCTGTCGGGCAACGATCCGTGGGTCACGGTCGACGCCGCGGTGTCGAACGACCTGTTCTACTTCGAGCACTTCCCGCTGCAGCTGCGCAACCTGCAGATCACCGCGCCCGACGGCAAGCCGGCCCAGGCCGAGAACCAGTCCACCGGCCGCTATCGCAGCACCTTCGACGTGCACCTGACCCAGCCCGGCACGTACCGGATCGCGGTCCTCAACGACGGCGTGTTCGCCTCGTGGAAGCAGGACGGCAAGACGCGCCGCATGCGCGGCACGCCCGAAACCCTGGCCAAGGAAGTGCCGGCCGATGCGCAAGACCTGCAGATCACCCAGATGAACGGCCGGGTGGAAACCTTCGTCACCGTCGGCAAGCCGACCGACACCGTGCTCAAGCCGGTCGGGCAGGGGCTGGAGCTGTCGCCCGTCACCCATCCCAATGATCTGTTCGCCGAAGACACCGGCACCTTCCGCTTCCTGCTCGACGGCCAGCCGGCGGCCAATATCGACGTGTCGGTCGTGCCGGGCGGCATCCGCTATCGCGACCAGCTGGGCGAGATCAAGACCCGCACCGACGCCGACGGCAAGTTCAGCGTGAAGTGGCCGGCGCCCGGCATGTACTGGATCGAGGCCGCGGTGCGCGACGCCAAGACCAGCGTGCCGCAGGCCAAGGAGCGCCGCGCCACCTATGCCGCGACCGTCGAGGTGCTGCCCCAGTAATGGCCGCCTGACGCCGGCCCGTCGGCCGCCTGCCCGGCCGCGCCGCCGGCGGCGGGCGCCCGGCCGGACCGGCAGCTAAGGAGGCCCGGTCCGCGCATGAACCGCGTTCTCGTTCCGCTCGCATTGTCGCCCGGCACCGCGCCGCCCGGCGGCGCCGTCCGCCATCTGCACGGGGCATCGATGGGCACCTCGTGGTCGGTGCGCCTGGCCGGCGACGGCCGCATCGCGATCGCCGATATCGAGGCGCTGGTCCGCCGCGAGCTCGATGCCGTGATCGCGCAGATGAGCACCTGGGAGCCCGGCTCCGACATCAGCCGTTTCAACGCCGCCCCGGCCGGCAGCTGGCATGCCCTGCCGGCCGCGTTCGCCACGGTGGTCGATTGCGCGCTGACCGTGGCGGCGCAAAGCGGCGGCGCCTTCGACCCTGCCGTCGGCCCCTTGGTCGACCTGTGGGGCTTCGGTCCGCATGGCCGGCCCGGAACGATTCCTCCGGAGGCCGAATTGCAGCGCCTGCGCGCGCAAGCCGGCTGGCGCCGGCTCGAATTCGACCGCGCCGGACGCCGCCTGCGCCAGCCCGGCGGCGTCCGCCTCGACCTGTCCGGCATCGCCAAAGGCTACGCGGTGGACGCCGTGGCTGCCGCGCTGGCGCGCGCCGGCATCGGCAATTGCCTGGTGGAAGTGGGCGGCGAACTGCGCGGCAGCGGCGTCAAGCCCGACGGCACGCCGTGGTGGGTGGAACTGGAACAGCCCTCGCACGGCGCCGGCGAGAACGGCGCGCCGGCGTTGCCGCGAACCTTGCTGGCCTTGCACGGGCTGGCCGTCGCCACCTCGGGCGACTACCGCCGTTTTTTCGACCGCGCCGGCCGCCGCTATGCTCATACCATCGATCCCCGCACGGGCTGCCCGGTCGAGCATGCGCCGGCCTCGGTCGCCGTGGTGCACCCGGAGTGCATGGCGGCCGATGCGCTGGCCACCGCGCTGACGGTACTTGGCCTCGACGAGGGCGAGCGCTGGGCGCGCCGCCATGGCCTGGCCGCGCGCTTCATCGCCCGCGGCGAAGGCGGCTTCACCGAAATCCTGACCCCGGCGCTGGCCGCCATGCTGGAATGACCTCGTCCGCTTCCGTCGCCGCCGGGCGCCTGCCCCGCGCCTTGTGCGCCGCCTTGCTGGCGGCTTTGCTGCTGGCGCTGCTCGCGGTGCTGAACGGCTGGATCGCGCTGCCGGAGACCGCGCGCCGCCACGCGGGCGCCGCGCTCACCGTGGTCGCCTATGCCTGCTTCTGCGCCGGCGTCTATCTGCGCCGGCGCGCGCAGGGCGCGGCCATGGGCCGCGCCGGCGGCGGCCGTGGCGCCGGCGGGCCGGCCATCCTCGTCGCCTATGCCAGCCAGACCGGCTTTGCCGAACAGATCGCCGCGCAGACCGCCGACGTGCTGCGCGCGGCCGGCATGGCGGTGCGGCTGGAACCCATGGGCCGCGTCGATGCCGCCGCGTTGCGCGCCGCCGGCCGCGCGCTGTTCGTGGCCAGCACCACGGGCGAGGGCGATCCGCCCGACGCGGCGGCCGGCTTCGCGCGGCGCGTGCTGGCCGCGCCGGCCGACCTGGCCGGGCTGGAGTACGGCGTGCTGGCGCTGGGCGACAGCAGCTACAGCCGCTATTGCGCCTTCGGCCGCGCGCTCGACGCCTGGCTGCGGCTGCACGGCGCGCGGCCGCTGTTCGATGCGGTCGAGGTCGACGACGGCGACCCGGGCGCGCTGCGGCACTGGCAGCACTACCTGGGCGTGCTCAGCGGCAGCACCGACATGGCCGACTGGAGCGCGCCGGCCTACGCCACCTGGCGGCTGGTGGAGCGCCGCCTGCTCAATCCGGGCAGTCCCGGCGCGCCGGCCTATCACCTGGCCTTGCGGCCGCTGGACGGCGGCGCCGACTGGCAGGCCGGCGACATCGCCGAGATCGGCCCGCGCCATCCCCCGGCCGAGGTGGAACGCTGGCTGGCGGCGCTGGGCCTGGCGCCGTCCGCGGCCGTGTCGGCCGATCGCGGCCTCTCCACGCTGGCCGGCGCGCTGGCCGGCCGCGCGCTGCCTTGCGACGAAGCCGGCCTGGCCGCGTTGCGCGGCAAGACGGCGCAGGAAATCGCCGGCGCGCTGCCGGCGCTGCCGCACCGCGAATATTCGATCGCCTCGCTGCCGGCCGACGGCCGCCTGGAACTGCTGGTACGCCAGGTGCGCCACGACGACGGCCGGCTCGGGCTGGGCTCCGGCTGGCTGACCGAACATGCGCCGGTCGGCGCCGACATCGCGCTGCGCATCCGGGTCAACCGCAGCTTCCACCCGCCCGCGCCCGGGCGGCCGCTGATCCTGATCGGCAACGGCACCGGGCTGGCCGGCCTGCGCGCCCACCTGCGCGCCCGCGCCGCCGCGGGCGCCGGCCGCAACTGGCTGCTGTTCGGCGAACGCACCCGCGCCCACGACTATTTCCACCGCGACGAGATCGAGGCCTGGCGCCGCGGCGGCGTGCTGGACCGGGTCGATCTGGCCTTCTCGCGCGATGGCGGTCCGCTGCGCTACGTGCAGGATTGCGTGGCCGCGGCCGCCGACGACGTGCGCGCCTGGGTGGCGGAGGGCGCCGCCATCTATGTGTGCGGCGGCCTGCAAGGCATGGCCGCCGGCGTGGCGCAGGCGCTGGAAGGCATTCTCGGGGCCGAGGCGCTGGAGCGGATGGCCGAGGAGGGCCGCTACCGGCGCGATGTGTACTGACGGCCGCCGGCTAGCGGTTGGCCTGCCGGATCGCGTACAGCCGGTGCAGCGTGATCCGGTGCACCGCGGCCTTGCTGGCCTCGATGTGCGCCGACAGCAGCTCGACCGCCTCGTCGGCCCGGCCGTCCAGCGCCGCCAGCAGGATCCGCCCGTGTTCCTCGTAGGTGCGCGCTATCCGCACCGGCTGCGTGAAGTCGAGCTGGCGCAGGATCCGGATGCGGTCGGTGACCTCGTCGTAGACGCGCGTCAGCTCGGGATTGCCGCCCTGTTCCACCAGCGCGCGGTGGAACGCCTCGTCCAGTTCCGCCACGCGCCGGCCGTCGGTCTGGCGCTGTTCCGGGGCCACCAGCCAGTCGGCCCGCAGGCCGGCCGGCAGCGTGCCGCCGCGGGCGCACAGGCGGCGCAGCGCGGCCGCTTCCAGGATGGTGCGCAGGTCGTACAACTGGTCGAATTGCTCGAAGTCGAAGGGCCTGACCGACCAGCCGCTGCGGAAGTGGACTTCCAGATAGCCCTCGTGCTGCAGCCGGTACAGCGCCTCGCGCACCGGCGTGCGGCTCACCCGCAGCCGTTCGGCGATCTCGGTTTCCGAAAAGCGGTCGCCCGGAACCAGCCGGAAGTCGAAGATGTCCCGCTTGAGCTGGACATAGACCGAATTGGCCAGCGTGGCAGGCGATTGCCTGCGCGCCGGCGCGGTTCCGAGGCGCACGGATCAGCTCCCGCGGCGCGCCGTGAGGCCGGCCGTTTCCAGCGTGCGGGCGGCGGCCAGGCAATCGGCCTCGCGCCATGGCGCGGCGATCAGCTGCACGCCGATCGGCAACTGCGGGTCAGCGCCCACGCCGTGCCATACCGGCGCCGCGCATACCGGCAGCCCGATGCAGGAAATCGGCTGGGTCAGCAGGCCCATGCTGGCGCGCGCCGGCAGCGGCGTGCCGTTGATGTCCAAGGTCTCGGTGCCGACCGGCGTGGCGCGCACCGGGGTGGCGGGCGCGATCAGCACGTCGTAGTCCTGCAGCAGCCGCATCGCGTCCTGGTAGCAGCGCCAACGCACGCGCTGGGCCTGCTGCACCCAGGCGGCCGGCATCAGGCTGCCGGCGATCAGGCGGTCGCGCGATAGCGGCTCGTACTCGGCATAGCGGGCGCGCAGGCGTTGCCGGTGCAGCGCCCCGCCTTCGGCGCCGGTAATGATGAAGGCGGCCGAGCGGGCCTGTTCGGCGCCCGGCAGCTCCACCACGGTGGAGGCGCCCAGCGCCTCGGCCGCCAGCCGCACCGCTTCGCGCGCGGCCTCGCCGGCCCATTGGCGGAAATAGCCGCCCAGCACGGCCACCCGCGCGCCCCGGCGCAGGCCTTCGGCCGCCGCGCCGGCGGCGCTTTCCGGCGCGCGCTGGGCGCAGGCGTGGTCGGCGGGGTCGGGGCCCTGCAGGACGTCGTAGGCCGCGGCCAGGTCGGCCACGCTGGATGCGAACGGGCCGAGATGGTCGAGGCTGCCGACGAAGGGAAACGAGCCGCCGCGCGGCAGCCGGCCGAAGGTGGGCTTGAGCCCGAAGATGCCGCACAGCGAGGCCGGCACGCGGATGGAACCGTTGGTGTCGGAGCCGAGCGTGACCGGCACCAGCCCGGCGGCGACCGCTGCGGCGCTGCCGCCGGACGAACCGCCGGCGATCCGCGTGCCGTCGTGCGGATTGCGGGTCGGGCCGTAGTGGGTGTTTTCGGTGGTGAAGCCGTAGGCGTGCTCGTCCATGTTGAGCGCGCCCACGAGCACCGCGCCGGCATCGCGCATGCGTGCCACCAGCACGGCGTCGCGCGCGGCGGGCGGGTTGCCGGCGTTGACCTTGCCGCCGGCCAGCGTGGTCAGGCCGTCGATGTCGAACAGGTTCTTGACGGCGTACGGAACGCCTGCCAGCGGCGGCAGCGTTTCGCCGCGCGCGCGGCGGGCGTCGATGGCGGCGGCTTCGCGCAGCGCGCGTTCGGCGGTGACCGCGGTGAAGCAATTCAGCGCCGGGTCGCGTTCGGCGATGGCGGCCAGCGCGGCCTCGGCCACGGCGACCGCGCTGCGGGCGCCCGAGCGGACGGCGGCAGCCAGTTCTAGAGCGGTGCCCGTCATGGCCGGAATACCGCGGCGGATTCGAGTTCGGGCGGCAGTTCGAGCTCGGCGAAGGCGGCGGCGATCGCATGGATGCGGGCGAACTGAACGGTGATGTCGTCGACGGCGCCGGCGGGCAGGTCGCCGAAGCCTTGCAGGGCCAGTGCCGTTTTTACATACGGCGCCAGGTCGGATTCGTTCATGGCAAGAAATTCCCGGAAGTGCGCAAGCCGCGCACAGACTTGTATACCAGCCGAGGGGAAAGCACTAACCGTGCCATTGGGCGGATGGCATTGCAGCAGGCCGGCGGCCGCGCCGTTTGCGTCGCCATGGTGCGCGCCGCGCGGGGCCGTCCCCGGCATGGTGCGCGGCGCGGCCGCGGGAACGCAGCTTGCTGGGCTACGGATGGGCACCCACGACGAAATCGGGCCGCCGCGGCCGCCCACCATGCGCGGCGGTTCCAGGGAGAACAACAATGCTCGGCACTATTCTATTGATCGTTCTGATCCTTCTTCTTATCGGCGCGATTCCCACGTGGCCGTACAGCAGCGGCTGGGGCTACGGGCCCAGCGGCGGGCTGGGGCTGGT
Organism: Pigmentiphaga soli; assembly: GCF_039541095.1. Lineage (NCBI taxonomy): Bacteria > Pseudomonadati > Pseudomonadota > Betaproteobacteria > Burkholderiales > Alcaligenaceae > Pigmentiphaga > Pigmentiphaga soli. The sequence goes on along the minus strand of NZ_BAABFO010000012.1, from coordinate 139,887 downwards.
GCTGATCATCGTGCTGGTGCTGGTGCTGATGGGGGTCATATAGTCCGGGCACCATGAACGGCGCGCCCCAGGGGCGCGCCGGCCCTTCTGGCGGCCGCCTGGACGAGCGGCCGCCGCCTGCTCAGTGCAGGCTGGGCAGCAGGTCGGTGCGGCCCAGCATGCGGGCCGTTTCCAAGGCCGACGGCGTGCCGTACGACGGATCGGCGCCAGCCTCCATCAATATCCTCACGATCTCGGCCGACCCCTTGAAGATGGCGCCGGCCAGCGGGCTCTGGCCGCGGTCGTTGACCCGGTTCGGGTCGGCCCCGTGGCCCAGCAGCGTATGCACCGTGGCGGCATGGCCGTGGTAGGCGGCCAGCATGACCAGGCTGTCGCCTTTGTCATTGGTGAGATCGGCCGGCGCGCCGGCGTCGAGGTAGGCTGCCAGCGTTTCGGTATCGCCGTGGCGGGCGAGGTCGAACAGTTTGGCCGCCAGCGCCAGCACGGCGGGGCTGGGCTGTTGCCGGGCATTGTCTTTCATCGCATCGTCCATCTATGAAAACCGATGGTAGCACTGTGCATGCCGCCCTCCGAATCGGCTGAAGGGTGGGCCCGCTCTTTGCTGGTGGGCTGTTCCCGAAGCCCGCGAGAACGTTCCGTGTCCGACCTGCCCCCCTCCCACCCTGGCCTGGCGCTGCAGCCGGGACGCAATTGCTGGCGCGCCGTGCATGCCGACCGCTTCCGCCTGCTGATCGACGCCGACGAATACTTCCGCGCCGTACGGCAGGCGATCGCCAATGCGAGCGAATCGGTCTTCATCGTCGGCTGGAACGTCGACAGCAGCCTGACGTGGCCGCGGCAGGCGACGGGCGACGGCCTGCCGGCGCGCTGCGCCGATTTCCTGCATGCGGTGGCGGCGGCGCGTCCGGCGCTGCGCATCTACGTGCTGGCCTGGGACTTCTCCATGCTTTATGCCATGGACCGCGAATGGCGGCCGGTGTACGAACTCGGCTGGCGGCGCCACCGGCGCATCGTGGTGGGGCTGGACGGCCGCCATCCGCCGGGCGCTTCGCAGCACCAGAAAATCGTCGTGGTCGATGACCGGCTGGCCTTCGTGGGCGGCATCGACCTGGCCAGCGCGTGCTGGGACGAGCCGGCCCACCTGGCCGACGATCCGCGCCGGCGCGACCCCGACGGCCATCCGCTGCCGCCGGTGCACAACGTGCAGGCGATGTTCGACGGCGCGGCCGCGCGCGCGGTCGGCCGCCTGGCGCGCGAACGCTGGCGGCGCGCCACCGGCCGGCTGGTGCACCGCCGCCGCCGGCCATCGGCGGCCGGGGATCCGTGGCCGGCGGCCTGGGGGCCGGACGTCGCCGACGTGAAGCTGGGCATCGCCCGCACCGAGCCGGCCCACGCCAGCCGCAACGGCGTCGCCGAAATCCTGCAGGCCCATGACGATGCCTTCGGCGCCGCGCGGCACACCATCTATATCGAAAGCCAGTATTTCACCTCGGCGGCGGCCGGCGCCGCGCTGGCCGGCCGGCTGGCCGGCGCCGAGCCGCCCGAGACGGTGGTGGTGTCGCGCGACGCCGGCAGCGGCTGGCTGGAGCACGGCCACGTGGCCCTGTTGCGGACGCGCCTGCACGCGCGGCTGGCGGCCGCCGGCGGCGACCGCTACCGGCTCTGCTGTGTGCGGCTGCCGGGCCAGCCCGCGGCGCTCGACATCCACAGCAAGCTGGCGATCGTCGACGACGACTGGCTGTGCGTCGGCTCGGCCAATCTCAGCAACCGTTCGCTGGCGCTGGACACCGAATGCAGCGTCATCCTGGCGGCCGAAGGCGATCCGCGCGTGAGGGCGGCGATCGCCGGCATGCGCAATCGCCTGCTGGCCGAGCACCTGGGCTGCGACGCCGACGCCGTGGCCCGGGCCACGCGCGGCGGCCTGCTGGCCGGCATCGACGTGCTGTCCGGCGGCGAACGCACGCTGGTCTCTTTCGAGCCGCCCGCGGGCGCGGATGGCGTCGTGCCCGGCGCCGAGTCGGAGCCGGAAAAGCCCCTGGCGCCCGACGAACTGGTGCGCCGCTTCGTGCCGGCCGAACACCGGCGGCCGGCACGCCTGCGCTACGCGGCGCTGGCGCTGGTGCTGCTGCTGATCGCCTCGACCGCGCTGCTGTGGCGCTGGACGCCGCTCGGCGATTACCTGGACGTGGGCGTGCTGGCGCGCACGGTGCGCCGCTTCAGCCAGCAGCCGATCACGCCGCTGGTGGTGATGGGCGGGTACGTGGCGGCCGGCCTGTTGTCGATCCCGATCACCATCCTGATCGTTGTGACCGGCGTCGTGTTCGGCGCGTTCAAGGGCGGCCTGTACGCGCTGGCCGGCACGCTGGCCAGCGCCGCGGTCACCTATGCCATCGGCCGCTGGCTGGGCCGCGAGACGGTGCGCCGGCTGGCCGGGCGGCGCATCAACGACCTGAGCCGGCGGCTGGCGCGGCGCGGCCTGGTGGCCATGGTCATCCTGCGCCTGCTGCCGGTGGCGCCGTTCACGATCGTCAACATCATCGCCGGGGCCTCGCAGATCAGCGTGCGCGACTATCTGCTGGGCACGCTGATCGGCATGGGGCCGGGCATCGTGGTGACGGTGCTGTTCGCCCACAACCTGGCCTCGGCCATGCGCAATCCCAGCCCCGGCGCGTTCGGCGTGGTGGCGCTGGTGGCGGTGGCGCTGATCGGCATCTCGGTCGGACTGCAGCGCCTGTTCGTGGCGCGCGACAAGGTGCCGGGCCACGGCTGAGAACGTCGCTGCAGCGCCCGAATCGACTGGTTACAAGCCCGATGCGGCAGCGCATCGAAAAAACTTGCACGGCCGATGACATGGCATACATATTGCAACTGTGGCGACCAATAGTTCCAGATGCCCGTTTTTGTCGAACTGGCCGGCACAAGTTACGCACCACGGTAATTTTTATCGGCCAGCATGACCGGAGCGAGCACTGAATTCCCCGCCTTGTTCCCGTTTTTTGCCCCTTTTGGTCCGACCAACGAGCCCGTCATGACGAATCGCATCGCGCCCGCTTCTCCAACCATGCTGCCCCGAGTATTGCTGGTGACCTCCGAAGCCCTGCCGCTGGCCAAGACCGGCGGCCTGGGCGACGCGGTGAGCGGATTGGCGCGATCGCTGCGCGAAGCGCACGTCGATGCCACCATCCTGATGCCCGCCTATGCCAGCGCGCTGCACACCGCCAGCGGACTGCAGGAAGTGGCGCGCCTGCCAGGCCTGGTCGGCGGCGACGCCACGGTGCTGGCGGGCTGGATCACCGAGTTCGAAGTTCCTGTCTTGCTGCTGCGCAACGACGCTTTGTATCTGCGGCCCGGCAATCCCTACATGGATCCCGAAGGGCGCGAGTTCGAGGACAACGGCGTGCGTTTCGCGGCGCTGGCGCAGGCGGCGGCCCGCATCTCGATGGGCGACACGCCGATCCGCGTGCCGCACGTGGTCCACGCGCACGACTGGCATGCCGGGCTGACGCCGCTGTTCCTGCACGCGGCCGGCTACAAGCGGCCCAAGACCGTGCTGACCATCCACAACCTGGCCTTCCAGGGCAACTTCCCGATGTCGCTGGCCGACCTGCTCGACGTGCCCGACGTCTACAAGGGCGTGGACGGGGCCGAGTTCTGGGGGCAGTTCAATTTCCTGAAGGCCGGCATCCGCTACGCCGACAGCGTCACCACCGTCAGCGAGACCTACGCGCGCGAGATCCTGACTCCGCGCTTCGGGCACGGCCTGGAAGGCCTGCTGCAGACGCGCGCGGCCGACCTGCGCGCGATTCCCAACGGCATCGATACCGAGATCTGGGATCCGGCGGTCGACCCGTTCCTGAACGAGCATTTTTCGCCGATGGATCTGCGCGGCAAGATCCGCAACAAACTGGAACTGCAGGACAGCTTCGGCCTGCCCACCGACCCGGAAGCGCCGCTGCTGGTGATGGGCAGCCGCCTGACCCACCAGAAGATGGCCGACCTGGCGGTGCACGCCTTCCCGCGCGTGCTCGACGCCCATCCGCGGCTGCAGGTGGCCGTGCTGGGCTGCGGCGACAAGGGCTTCGAAGAGGCGCTGGCCGCGCTGGCGCGGCGCTATCCCAACCGCTTCGGCATCCACATAGGCTACGACGAACGGCGCGCCCACCTGCTGCATGCGGGCGCCGACATGCTGCTGCACGGCAGCCGCTTCGAACCCTTCGGGCTGACGCCGATCTATTCCATGCTGTACGGCACGGTACCGATCGCGTCGCGCCTGGGCGGCCTGGCCGATACCATCGTCGACGCCGAGGCGGGCGGCACCGGCATCCTGTTCGACGGCGACACGGCCGACGACATGGTGGCGGCCATCGAGCGCGCCCTCGGCCTGTTCGCCCAGCCGCAGCAATGGCAGGCCATGCAGAAGAACGGCATGACCACCAATTTCGGCTGGGAACCGTCGGCCGCCAAGTACATCGAACTATACCGGGCGCTGGCGCCGGTGGCCCCGGTCGGGGCGCCGATGGTGGCGCCGCGGCCGGCCGCGCCCGATGTCGCCGTCGCCGATACCGGCGCGGCCGGCAAGGCACCCGCGCTGATCGACACCCACACCAAAAGGAAGCGTGCCTGATGACGGACCGACGCCACAGCCTGCCGAGAATCTACGATCTTTCCACTCGGCACCTGGGCGCGATCCGGACAGACCAGGCAGAAGTGGCACCGCCGTGGGCCGACGCGCTGGACCGGGCGGCCGGCCTCGGCTTTGCCCAGGCGCTGGCGGCCATCGACGATGCCGCCGATGCGGCGCCGCTGGCCGCCGCCTGCCGCGCGCGGGGGCTGGAACTGTGGGTGCGGCTGTGCCCGGCCGAGGTGGTGGCCGGTTCCGAGGCGGCCCGCGCGCTGCCTTCCCACTATCCGCCCCCTCCGGCCGGCGACGGCGCCCTCGACCCGCGCCGCCCGATCGACGGCGCCGTCCGCATCGGCCTGGCCTGGCACGATGACGCCACCGCGGCCTGGACCGACTACTGGGCCGGCCACCTGGCCGCGCTGGCGGCGGCCGGCGCCGCCGGCTTCCTGTTCCTGCTTCCCCATGGCGTGCCGGCTGCCGGCTGGCGGGCGCTGCGCGCGCGGCGCGACGGCGGCGGCCTGGCCGATTGCCGCCTGGCCGCCTGGACGCCGGGCGTGCCGCGGGCGGCGCTGGCCGGGCTGCGCGAGGCGGGCTTCGATACCGTCTTCGGCTCGCTGGCCTGGTGGGATTTCCGCAGCGGATGGCTGTGGGAGGAATACCGTGCACTGGACGTCATCGGCCGGGTGGCGGCCTTTCCGGCCAGTCCCTTCGACCCCGGCGCGGCCGACGTGCCCGGCGACCCCGCCCAGCGCAGCCGCGCCGCGCGCCGCGCGTTGTGGGCCTCGGCCGCGCTGGGCCAGGGCTGGCTGGTGCCGATGGGCTTCGAGCTGGGCGGACCGGCCGGCGCGGCGGGGCAGGGCGCCGGCGCCGACATCGAGCCGGGCGGCGCGCTCGACCTGGCGGCCGATCTGCGGGCAGCCAATGCCTGGCTGGCCCGCCTGGAATCCGGCGGCGCGCGCCTGCGGCCGCTGACCGGCGTCGATGCGCCCGCCACCGCGATCTGGCGCGAACAGGCCATGGACAGCCGGCAGGCCATGGAAGGCGAACCGGCGCATGCCGCCTGGCTGGTGCTGATCAACCCCGACCTGCACCTGGGCGCCGACGTCGACTGGGCCGCGCTCGCCGCCCGCCTGCCGGGCGCCGCGCAGCACCGGGGCGCGCAGGGCACCAGCATCACGGCGGCCGAAGCCGGCAGCCTGCCGCCCGGCCTGCAGGCGCTGGAGCCGGGCGAAGTGCGCATCGTCATGCTGGAGCCGGCCGAGCCGGTGGTCCTGCTGGCCCGGCCCACGCGCCCCCAGCTGAAGAAGCGGCTGGCGGCGGCGCTGCAGGCGCCGCGGGTGGCGATCGAGAACGTCGAGCCCACGGTCGACGGCGGCCGCTTCGCGCTCAAGCGCACGCCCGGCCAGCCGGTGGCGGTGCAGGCCGACATCTTCATGGACGGCCACGACAAGATCGCCGCCGCCGTGCTGTGGCGGCCGGCCGATTCGCGCGAATGGCGCAGGGCGCCGATGGCGCACGTGGGCAACGATCGCTGGCAGGGCAGCTTCGCGGCCGAACGCGTGGGCATGCATTATTTCGCCGTCGAGGCCTGGCGCGACACCTTCGCCACCTATCGCGACGAATTGTCGAAGAAGCGCGCCGCCGGAGTCGACGTGACGGTCGAGCTGGAGGAAGTCCGGCGCTGGACCGCCGGCGTGCTGGAGGCCGCGCAGGCGGCGGACGACGAGGCGCTGCGCGCCGATGCCGGCGCGGCGCTGGCGCGGTTGCGCGGCCGCGATCCGGCCGGCCTGCCCGACTGGATTCTGTCCGACGCCGCCGCCGCGCTCATCGCGCGCGCCGACCCGCGCGGCTTCGCGTCGCGCTCGGCCGAATTCCCCGTCAACGTCGAACGCCGCGCCGCCGAATTCGCCAGCTGGTACGAACTGTTCCCGCGCTCGCAAAGCGGCGACCCGGCGCGCCACGGCACCTTCGACGACGTGATCGCGCGCCTGCCCGAGATCCGCGACCTGGGCTTCGACGTGCTGTACTTCCCGCCCATCCACCCGATCGGCCGCAAGAACCGCAAGGGCCGCAACAACAGCCTGTCGGCCCAGCCCGGCGACCCGGGCAGCCCTTACGCGATCGGCTCGGAGGAGGGCGGCCACGACGCCATCCACCCGCAGCTCGGCACGCTGGAAGACTTCCGCCGGCTGGTGGCGGCCGCGCGCGAACACGGGCTGGAGATCGCGCTCGATTTCGCGATCCAGTGCTCGCCCGACCATCCCTGGCTGCGCGACCATCCCGAATGGTTCGCATGGCGCGCCGACGGCTCGCTGCGCTACGCCGAAAACCCGCCCAAGAAATACGAAGACATCGTCAACGTCGACTTCTACGCCGAGGACGGCGGCGACGCCGCGGCGGCGCTGTGGAACGCGCTGCGCGACGTGGTGCTGATGTGGGCGCGCGAAGGCGTGCGCACCTTCCGCGTCGACAACCCGCACACCAAGCCGCTGCCGTTCTGGGAATGGCTGATCGCCGAGGTGCAGGGCCGCTACCCCGATACCGTGTTCCTGTCGGAAGCCTTCACCCGCCCCAAGGTGATGTACCGGCTGGCCAAGCTCGGCTTTTCGCAGTCCTACACCTATTTCACCTGGCGCGAGCGCAAGCAGGAACTGGCCGAGTACCTGCTGGAGGTATCCAGCCCGCCGGTGGCCGACCATTTCCGCCCGCATTTCTTCGTCAACACGCCCGACATCAATCCCCGCTTCCTGCAGTCCTCGGGCCGCGCCGGCTTCCTGATCCGCGCCGCGCTGGCCGCCACCGGCTCCGGCCTGTGGGGCATGTACAGCGGCTTCGAGCTGTGCGAGGCGGCGCCGGTGCCGGGCAAAGAGGAATACCTCGATTCCGAGAAATACGAGATCCGCGCCTGGGATTGGGACCGCCCCGGCCACATCAAGGCCGAGATCGCCGCGCTCAACCGCATCCGGCGCGACCAGCCGGCCTTGCAGAGCCATCGCGGCCTGGGCCTGGTGCGGGTCGACAACGATGCGCTGCTGGCCTACACCCGCTTCACTCCCGAGCGCGACAATGTCGTGCTGGTGGCGGTCAGCCTCGACCCGTTCGCGCCGCAGGGCGGCACGGCCGAGCTGCCGCTGTGGGAGTTCGGGCTGCCCGACGACGGCACGCTGCAGGCGCAGGACCTGCTCGAGGGCCATCGCTTCGCCTGGCACGGCAAATTCCAGTATCTCCGGCTCGAGCCCGGCCGGCCCTATGCGATATGGCGGATTTCCCTGCGCGCGTGACGATCCGCCGCCTCACCGCCGATAGCGAGACGATATGAACAACAAGCGTTTCACTGCCGTCAATGCGCCCAACCGCGACGATCCGCTGTGGTACAAGGACGCGGTCATCTACCAGCTGCACGTCAAGTCCTTCTTCGATGCCAACAACGACGGCGTGGGCGACTTCGCCGGCCTGATGAGCAAGCTCGACTACATCGCCGAGCTGGGCGTGGACACCATCTGGCTGCTGCCGTTCTACCCCTCGCCGCGGCGCGACGACGGCTACGACATCGCCGAATACCGCGGCGTGCACCCCGACTACGGCGACCTGGCCGACGCCCGCCGCTTCATCGCCGCCGCGCACGAGCGCGGCATGCGGGTGATCACCGAACTGGTGGTCAACCACACCTCCGACCAGCATCCGTGGTTCCAGCGCGCGCGGCGCGCCAAGCCCGGCTCGGCGGCGCGCAACTTCTACGTGTGGTCCGACAACGACCAGGCCTACGCCGGCACCCGCATCATCTTCCTCGACACCGAAAAATCCAACTGGACCTGGGATCCGGTGGCCGGCGCCTATTTCTGGCACCGCTTCTATTCGCACCAGCCCGACCTCAACTTCGACAATCCGCAGGTGGTCAAGGCGGTGCTCAGCGTGATGCACTTCTGGCTCGACCTGGGCGTGGATGGCCTGCGGCTGGACGCCGTGCCCTATCTGGTGGAGCGCGAGGGCACCAACAACGAAAACCTGCCCGAGACCCACGCCGTGCTGCGCCGCATCCGCGCCGACCTCGACGCCTCCTACGACGGCCGACTGCTGCTGGCCGAGGCCAACCAGTGGCCGGAAGACGCGCAGGAATACTTCGGCGCCGGCGACGAATGCCACATGTCGTTCCACTTCCCGCTGATGCCGCGCATGTACATGGCGATCGCGCGCGAAGACCGCTTCCCGATCGTGGACATCATGCGGCAGACGCCCGACATCCCGGAAAACTGCCAGTGGGCGGTGTTCCTGCGCAACCACGACGAGCTCACGCTCGAAATGGTCACCAGCAGCGAGCGCGACTACCTGTGGTCGGTCTACGCGGCCGACCGCCGCGCCCGCATCAACCTCGGCATCCGGCGCCGGCTGGCGCCGCTGATGGAGCGCGACCGCCGCCGCATCGAGCTGATGAACTGCCTGCTGCTGACCATGCCCGGCACGCCGGTGATCTACTACGGCGACGAGATCGGCATGGGCGACAACGTGCACCTGGGCGACCGCGACGGCGTGCGCACGCCGATGCAGTGGTCGCCCGACCGCAACGGCGGCTTTTCGCGCGCCGAGCCCGAGAGGCTGGTGCTGCCGGTGCTGATGGGCACGCTGTACGGCTACGAAGCCGTCAACGTCGAATCGCAGGCGCGCGACCCGCACTCGCTGCTGAACTGGATGCGGCGCATGCTGGCCAAGCGCCGCCAGTACCAGGTGTTCGGGCGCGGCACGCTGCGCTTCCTGTTCCCCGGCAACCGCCAGATCCTGGCCTATCTGCGCGAACACCAGGACGTGGCCATCCTGTGCGTGGCCAACCTGTCGCACACGCCGCAGGCGGTCGAGCTGGACCTGAAGGAGTTCGCCGGCCGGGTGCCGGTCGAGCTGAGCGGCGGCACCTCCTTTCCTGCCATCGGCCAGCTCACCTACCTGCTGACGCTGCCGCCCTACGGTTTCTACTGGTTCGAGCTGAGCGCCCAGGCCGCGCCGCCCACCTGGCACCTGGCCACCGCCGATCAGCTGCCCGAATTCCACACGCTGGTGCTGCGCGGCAATACCGGCTACCTGCTGATGCCCGGCTCGCGCCAGACGCTGGAGCACGTCGTGCTGCCGCAGTACCTGGCGCGGCGCCGCTGGTTCGCGTCGAAGAACCAGCAGATCACGTCGGCGCGCGTGGTCTACGGCGCCCGGATGCGGGCCGGCAGCGCGGAAACCGAACAGGAAGAACTCTACCTGGCCGAGATCGAGGCCGACGTCGGCGACGGCAAGGAGCGCTACGTGGTGCCGCTCGGCCTGATCTGGGAAGAAACGCTGCCGCCGCTGCCGATGCAGCTGGCCATCGCGCGGGTGCGGCGCGGGCCGCTGGTGGGCATGGTCACCGACGCCTTCAGCCTGCGCCGCTTCGCCGTGGCGATGGTCGAGAACCTGCGCGCCGCCACCGAACTGCAGCTGCCGCCCGGCGCCGGGCCGCAGGGCCGCATCCGCTTCCTGCCCGAGCCGGGGCTGGAGAACGTCACGCTCGACGACGACACGGCCGTGCGCTGGCTGTCGGCCGAACAGTCCAACAGCTCGCTGGTGATCGGCCAGTCCGCCGTGCTGAAGGTGGTGCGGCGCGTGGTCAAAGGCATCCACCCGGAAGGCGAGATGACGCGCCACCTGACCCGCCTGGGCTTCGGCAACACGGCCAGCCTGCTGGGCGAAGTGGTGTGCGAAGGCGCCGACGGACAACACACGCTGGCCCTGCTGCAGCAGTACGTGTCGAACCAGGGCGACGCGTGGACCTGGACCATGAATTACCTGAGCCGCACCCTGGACAATGCCGCGCTGGTCGACGAAAGCGCCGAAGACTACGAGCAGGAGCTGCTGGGCTACGCCGCGCTGGCTTCGGCCATCGGCCGCCGGCTGGCGCAGATGCACGCGGTGCTGGCGCAGCCGTCCGACGATCCGGCCTTCGCGCCCGAGCCGGCCGGCCGCGACGGCGTCGCCCGCTGGGCCGAAGAGGCCGGCGCCATGCTCGACCGCGCGCTGGACGCTCTGGCCGGCGTGCGCGAATGGACCGACGAGACGCTGCGCAACCTGGCGCAGTCGCTCATGGCCCGCCGCGCCGAGCTGCGCGCCAGCCTGCAGGGCATGGCCGCGCGCATCGACGACGCCCGGCTGACCCGCATCCACGGCGATTTCCATCTCGGCCAGGTGCTGGTGGTGCAGAACGACGCCTTCCTGATCGACTTCGAAGGCGAACCGGCGCGCACCATCGACGAGCGCCGCGCCAAGAGCAATCCGCTGCGCGACGTGGCCGGGCTGCTGCGCTCCTTCGACTATGCCGCGGCCGCGGCCGCCGGGCAGGCCGCCGCGTCGCCCGCCACGGCGGCCGGCGCCACGCCGGTGCAGGCGGTGGCGCAGCGGCGCGACGTGCTGCTCGAACAATTCCGCCAGCAGGCCACCGCGGCCTTCCTGCAGGCCTACCGCGAGGAGGCTGGGGCCGCGCCGCACCAGTGGTACGACGGCGCCTCCGAGCAGACGCTGCTGGACCTGTTCCTGCTGGAGAAGGCCGCTTACGAAATCTGCTACGAGGCCGCCAACCGCCCGGCGTGGCTCGGCATCCCGCTGCGCGGGCTGGCGCAGCTGGTGGCGCGCATCGAAGGCACCGACGCCGGGGACGACGATGTCGAAATCTGATCCGCAAGCTTTGCCGCCGGCGCTGCCGGCGGCCATCGACGCCCTGATCGCCGGCCGCCACCGCGACCCCTTCGCGGTGCTGGGGCCGCACGAGGAAGACGGCCGCGTGTTCCTGCACGCCTTCGTGCCCGGCGCCGCCGGCGTATCGGCGGTCTCGGCCGCAGGCGAACAGGTGGAGCTGGAGCACGTGCGCGACGGCTTCTTCCGCGCCGCGGCCAGCCCCGGCTTTGCCGGTTCGCCGCGCGCCTACCGGCTGCGCATCCGCTGGCCGGCCGGCGTACAGGACACCGCCGACCCCTACGCCTTCGGCATGTTGCTGGGCGAACTGGACCTGCACCTGATCGCCGAAGGCCGCCACCTGGAACTGGGCGACTGCCTGGGCGCGCACTGCATGGAGATCGACGGCGTGCCGGGCGTGCGCTTCGCCGTCTGGGCACCCAACGCGCAGCGCGTGTCGGTGGTGGGCGATTTCAACGCCTGGGACGGCCGCCGGCATCCGATGCGGCTGCGCTTCCCGGCCGGCGTCTGGGAACTGTTCGTGCCCGGCCTGGCCGCCGGCGACCGCTACAAGTTCGAACTGCTGGGGCCCGACGGCGCGCTGCTGCCGCAGAAGGCCGACCCGCTGGCGCTGGAAGCCGAGCCGGCGCCGGCCACCGCCTCGGTGGTGGCCGACCCGGCGCCGTTCGCGTGGACCGACGACGCCTGGATGCGGCGCCGCCTCGAAACGCCGTTGCGGGCCGCGGCCATGTCGATCTACGAGGTGCATGCCGGCTCGTGGCTGCGCGATGCCGGCGGCCAATCGCTCGACTGGAACGGCCTGGCCGAGCGCCTGATTCCCTACGTGGCGGAAATGGGCTTCACCCACGTGGAACTGCTGCCGGTCATGGAACACCCCTTCGGCGGCTCGTGGGGCTACCAGCCGCTGGGCCTGTACGCGCCCACCGCCCGCTTCGGCCGGCCGCGCGACTTCGCCCATTTTGTGGATCGCTGCCACCAGGCCGGCATCGGCGTCATCCTCGACTGGGTGCCGGCCCATTTTCCGTCCGATCCGCACGGCCTGGCCCGCTTCGACGGCACCGCGCTGTACGAATACGCCGACCCGCGCGAGGGCTATCACCAGGACTGGAACACGCTGATCTACAACCTGGGCCGCAACGAAGTGCGCAACTTCGTGCTGGCCAGCGGGCTGGCCTGGCTCAGGCGTTTCCACGTGGACGGCCTGAGGGTCGACGCCGTGGCCTCGATGCTGTACCGCGACTACAGCCGCAAGGAAGGCGAGTGGCTGCCGAACTTCTACGGCGGCCGCGAGAACCTGGAGTCGATCGCCTTCCTGCGCGAGCTGAACCAGGAAGTCCACGCGCGCTGCCCGGGCGCGATCACGGTGGCCGAGGAGTCGACCGCCTGGCCCGGCGTGACGGCGCCGGTCGAGCACGGCGGCCTGGGCTTCGACTTCAAGTGGAACATGGGCTGGATGCACGATACGCTGCGCTATATGGAGCGCGATCCGCTGTACCGCCGCCATCACCACGACGACATGACCTTCGGCATGGTCTACGCCTATTCCGAGCAGTTCGTGCTGCCGCTCTCGCACGACGAGGTGGTGCACGGCAAGGGTTCCCTGCTGGGCAAGATGCCGGGCGACCGCTGGCAGAAATTCGCCAACCTGCGCGCCTATTTCGGCTTCATGTGGGCGCATCCCGGCAAGAAGCTGCTGTTCATGGGCGGCGAGCTGGCCCAGCAGGGCGAATGGAACCACGATGCCCAGCTCGACTGGGACGCGCTGGCTGACCCGCTGCCGGCCGGCATGCAGAAGCTGGTGCGCGACCTCAACCGTTTCTACGCGGGCGCGCCGCCGCTGTACCGCCACGACGCCGAGCCGGCGGGCTTCGAGTGGCTGGTCGGCGACGACCGCGCCAACAGCGTGTTCGCCTTCCTGCGCCACGGCGGCGGCCGGCAGGTGCTGGCCGTGTGCAATTTCACGCCGGTGCCGCGCACCGGCTACCGCGTCGGCGTGCCGCGCGGCGGCTGGTGGCGCGAGGCGCTCAATACCGATGCCGCGGCCTACGGCGGCTCCAACTGCGGCAACGGCGGCGGCGCGCAGGCGATCGACGCGCCGGCGCACGGCCGGCCGTACAGCCTCGAGCTGACGCTGCCGCCGCTGGCCACGCTATGGCTGGAACCGGCAGATTGACGCAATGATGCCGCACGTCGCCGATCGGCTGCTGCCGGGCGCGCCCCATCCGCTGGGCGCGCACTGGGACGGCCTGGGGGTGAACTTCGCCGTGTTCTCGGCCCACGCCTCGCGCATCGACCTGTGCGTGTTCGACGAGGCCGGCCGCAAGGAGCTGCGCCGGCTGCCGCTGCCCGAATGCACCGACGAAGTCTGGCACGGCTACCTGCCCGACGCCGGGCCGGGGCTGGTGTACGGCTATCGCGCCCACGGCCCCTACGACCCGCACCACGGCCACCGCTTCAACCCGCACAAGCTGCTGCTCGATCCCTACGCCCGCAAGCTGCGCGGCACGATCCGCTGGACCGACGCGCTGTCGGGCTATCGCGTGGGCCACCAGCGCGAAGACCTCAGCTTCGACCGCCGCGATAGCGCCGCCGCGATGGCCAAGGCGGTGGTGGTGGACGAAGGCTTCGACTGGCAGGACGAGCGCGCGCCGCGCGTGCCGTGGTCCGACACCGTCATCTACGAAGCCCATGTGCGCGGCGCCACGATCCGGCGCGACGACCTGCGGCCGCACGAGCGCGGCACCTTCCGCGCCCTGTCCGACCGCCGCTTCATCGAGCACCTGCAGCGGCTGGGCGTGACCGCGGTCGAGCTGCTGCCGGTGCACGCCGTGCTGCAGGACCGCTTCCTGGTGCAGCGCGGCCTGCGCAACTATTGGGGCTACAACACGCTGTCGTTCTTCACGCCCGAGCCGTCCTACCTGGCCACCGGCGAACTCAACGAAATCCGCGCCGCGGTGCGCCGGCTGCATGCGGCCGGCATCGAAGTCATCCTCGACGTGGTCTACAACCACACGGGCGAGACCGACCACTTCGGCCCCACGCTGTCGTGGCGCGGGCTGGACAACGCGAGCTATTACTGGCTGGTGGCCGGCAGCCCGCGCCACTACATCAACGACACCGGCTGCGGCAACACGCTGAACCTTACGCACCCGCGCGTGCTGCAGATGGTGATGGATTCGCTGCGCTACTGGGCCACCGCCTTCCGCGTCGACGGCTTCCGCTTCGACCTGGGCGCGGCGCTCGGGCGCGAGCACGGCGGCTTCAACCCGGGCTCGTCGTTCTTCGACGCGCTGCGCCAGGATCCGGTGCTGTCGCGCCTGAAGCTGATCTCCGAATCGTGGGATCTGGGCCCCGACGGCTACCAGGTCGGCCGCCATCCGCCCGGCTTCGCGGAATGGAACGACAAATTCCGCGACACGGTCCGCCGCTTCTGGCGCGGCGACCTGGGCCAGCGGCCCGACCTGGCCACCCGGCTGGCCGGCTCCGGCGACCTGTTCAACCATCAGCACCGGCGGCCGTGGGCATCCATCAATTTCGTCACCGCGCACGATGGCTTCACGCTGCGCGACCTGGTCAGCTATCAGGTCAAGCACAACGAGGCCAACGGCGAGGCCAACCGCGACGGCCGCGACGACAACCTCAGCAGCAACTGGGGCGCCGAAGGCGAGACCGGCGACGCCGGCATCCGCGCCACCCGCGCCACCGTGTCGCGGGCGATGCTGGCCACCGTGATGTTCTCGCACGGCACGCCGATGCTGCTGGGCGGCGACGAATTCGGCCGCACCCAGCGCGGCAACAACAACGCCTATTGCCAGGACAACGAAGTGTCGTGGTTCGACTGGCGCCTGGCCGGGTCGGACGAGGGCCGCGCGCTGCAGGCCTTCGTCGGGCGGCTGGCGGCGCTGCGCCGCGCCCATCCCTCGCTGCGCGGCATCCGCTATGTGGCCAGGGACCGCACGGTCGCGCCAGGGGTGCCCGAGATGCTGTGGTTCGACCGCGAGGGGCGGCAGCTGTGGGACGAGGCCTGGCGCGACCCTGAGGCGCGCGCGCTGGGCCTGTGGCGGGCCGCGCCGGATGCCGGCGGCATCGACCTGACGCTGACGCTGTTCAACGGCAGCGGCGATGCCGAAACCTTCACGCTGCCCGCGGCGCCCGGGGCATGGCAGTTGCTGGTGGATAGCGCGCGGCCCGAGGCCGGCCCGGACTTCCACCCCACCGGCAAGACCGGCCGCCGCGCCGACGACCGCGCCGACGTCGGCAGCGGGACCCTGGAACTCGCGCCGCGCAGCGTGGCGCTGCTGGCCTGCAGGAAACCGGCATCATGAACGCAATCTCGAACGACGCATCCTGGAACGATTTCGGCGCGACCTTGCTCGGGCCCGCGTCCACCCGCTTTCGCCTGTGGGCGCCGGGCGTGGACGCCGCCTCGCTGGAATACGAAGGCGCCGCCGGCTTCGCCGAACTGCCCATGCAGCCGACCGGCGGCGGCTGGTACGAAACCGTGGCGCCGTGCGGCGCCGGCACGCGCTACCGCTACCGCGTCGCCGGATTGACCGTGCCCGACCCGGCCTCGCGCATGCAGGACGGCGACGTGCACGATGCCAGCGTGGTGGCCGATCCCGGCGCCTACCGCTGGCGCTGCGCGGGCTGGCGCGGGCGCCCCTGGCACGAAACCGTGCTGTACGAAGCCCACGCCGGCGCCTTCGGCGGCTTCGCCGGCCTGGCGGCGCAGTTGCCGCGGCTGGCGGCGCTCGGCTTCACGGCGATCGAGCTGATGCCCATCGCCGATTTTCCCGGACCGCGCAACTGGGGCTACGACGGCGTGCTGCCGTACGCGCCCGACCGCGCCTACGGCACGCCCGACGAGCTCAAGGCGCTGATCGACCGCGCCCATGAACTGGGGCTGATGATGTTCCTCGACGTGGTCTACAACCACTTCGGCCCCGAGGGCAATTACCTGCACGCCTACGCGCCCGCCTTCTTCCGCGACGACGTCCGGACGCCATGGGGGCCGGCGATCGATTTCCGCCGGCCCGAGGTGCGGCGCTTTTTCACCGGCAACGCGCTGTACTGGCTGGACGAGTTCCGCTTCGACGGCCTGCGCCTGGACGCCGTGCACGCGATCGCCGATCCCGGCTGGCTCGACGAAATGGCGGCCGAGGTGCGGCGCGCCTTCGGCGGCGGCCGCCACGCGCACCTGGTGCTGGAGCACGACGGCAACCGCGCCGGCCACCTGGAGCGCGACTTCGACGCGCAATGGAACGACGACGGCCACCACGTGCTGCACCACATGGTGTCGGGCGAGGCCGACGGCTACTACGGCGACTACGCCGACGCGCCCGGCCGCCACCTGGCGCGCTTCCTGGCCGAAGGCTTCGTCTACCAGGGCGAGCCGTCGCCGTACCGCGGCGGCCGGCCGCGCGGCGAACCGTCGGCGCAGCTGCCGCCCACGGCCTTCGTGCTGTTCCTGCAGAACCACGACCAGATCGGCAACCGCGCCTTCGGCGAACGGCTGCTGACGCTGGCCTTGCGCAACGGCCGCGTGGGCGCGCTGCGCGCGGCGGTCGCGGTGCTGCTGCTGTCGCCCCAGATCCCGCTGGTGTTCATGGGCGACGAATTCGGCGCGCAGGCGCCGTTCCTGTACTTCACCAGCCATCCGCCGGAGCTGGCGGCCGCCGTGCGCGAAGGGCGCCGCCAGGAATTCGCGCACTTCCCGGCGTTCGCCGATGAACAGGCGCGCGCGGCGATTCCCGATCCGAACGCGCCGTCCACCTTCCTGGCTTCGGTGCCGGACTGGCCGGCACCGGCCGCGGGCCTGCCGGCGCAGCCCGATCCGGTTCCCTGGCCGGCGCCGGCCGGCGAAAATCCGGTGCCGATCGGCGCCATGGAAGCCGGCGGCGCGCGGGTCCGCCTGCCGGACGACGAAGACTGGACCGCCTATTATCACGGCCTGCTGGACCTGCGCCGTTCCGCCATCATCCCGCGGCTGCGCGGCGCGCGCTCGCTCGGTGCCCAGGTGCTGGGCCCGCAGGCCGCCGTCGCCCGCTGGCGGCTGGACGACGGCGCGATCCTGGCGTTGTACGTAAACTTTGCCGCCGACGCGGTGCCGCTGGGCGGCGCGCTGCCGGCCGGCGAACCGTTGTTCGAAAGCGCGGGGGGCGCCGCCGCGGCCCTGGCGCAGGGCGACGTGGCCGGCGCCGCCGCGGTATTCCGCACGGAACAGGAAGCAGCTTGATGAATGACGACGATTTGCGCGCGCTGCGCGAGCTGGCCGAGGCCGCCGGCATCTCGGCCGACTGGCGCGATGCCGCCGGACGGCCGATGACGGTGGCGCCCGACGTGCTGCGCAGCGTGCTGGAAGCGCTCGACCTGCCAGCCTCGGCGCCGTGCCAGATCGCCGACAGCATCGACCGGCTGCGCTACGAGCGGGAGCACGAACCGCCGCCGCTGGTCACCGCCGCGCTGCGCGTGCCGGTGGAGCTGCCCGGCTGCGGCCGGCTGAATTCGCTGGATTTCCACCTCGAATACGAAGGCGGCGGCGTGGTCGACGGCGAAGCCCGACGCAAGGAAGGCGGCGCCGTCGTGCTGCCCGGCATCAATCTGCCCGGCTACCATCGCCTGTCGATCGGCGGCCACCACTTCACGCTGGCCGTCGCGCCGGGCGGCTGCTTCTCGCTGGCCGATGCCGTCGGCCGTCCGGCGCCGCGCGAATGGGCGTTGTCGGTGCAGCTGTACGGGCTGCGGCGCACCGCCGGCGCGCTGGCGGCGCCTGGCGGCTGCGGCGGCGTGGGCGACTTCACCGCGCTGGCCGAGACGGCCCGCGCAGCCGCGGCGCGCGGCGCCACCGCGATCGCGATCAGTCCGGTGCATGCGATGTTCAGCGCCGACCCCGGCCACTATAGCCCGTACAGTCCCTCCAGCCGCCTGTTCCTGAACGTGCTGCACGTGGACCCGGCCGACGTGTTCGGCGAGCCGGCGGTGGCGCTGGCCGCTTCCGCGCTCGGGCTGGGCAATGAATTCCTGCGGCTCGACCGCCGCGAGCTGATCGACTGGCCGGCCGCGGCGCGCGCCAAGCTGGCGCTGCTGCGCCATCTGTTCGCCGGCTTCCCAGGCAACGTCGGCAGCCGCGTCCACGAAGAATTCCTGGCCTTCCGCCGCGACGGCGGCCACATGCTGGAAGAGCACGGCCGGTTCGAGGCGCTGCACGCCTGGCACCGGCTGCGCGGCATCGAAGGCGGCTGGCGCGCCTGGCCGGCCGAACTGCGCCATCCCGACGGTCCGGCGGTCGAGGCCTTCGCGCGGCGCCATGCCGACGACGTCGATTTCCATGTGTTCCTGCAATGGCTGGCCGCGCGCGGGCTGGCCGGCGCCCAGGCGGCGGCGCTGGCGGCCGGCATGCGGGTGGGCGTGATCGCCGACCTGGCGGTGGGCACCGACCCGGCCGGCAGCCACGCCTGGAGCCGGCAGGGCGAGGTGCTGGCCGACCTGTCGCCCGGCGCGCCGCCCGACCTGCTGAACGCGCTCGGCCAGAGCTGGGGCCTGACCGCGTTCTCGCCGCGCGCGCTGGCGCGCAACGGCTACCGCGCCTTCGTCGAGATGCTGCGCGCGGTGCTGCGGCATGCCGGCGGCGTGCGCGTCGACCACGCGCTGGGGCTGGCCCGCATGTGGCTGGTGCCGCGCGGCGCGGCGCCCACCGAGGGCGCCTATGTACGCTACCCGTTCGACGACATGATGCGGCTGCTCATGCTGGAATCGTGGCGCCATCGCGCCATCGTGATCGGCGAGAACCTCGGCACCGTGCCCGAAGGCTTCAACGACCGCATCGCGCAGGCCGGCATGCTGGGCATGGAAGTGCTGTGGTTCGCGCGCCAGTATTTCGGCGACGAGGCCGGCTTTCGCGCGCCGCCAGCCTGGCCGTCGGAAGCCGCCGCGATGACCACCACCCACGACCTGCCCACCGTGGCCGGCTGGTGGGCCGGGCGCGACCTCGACTGGCGCGAGCGGCTCGGCCTGTTCGCCGAGGGCAGCGGCCCCGGGCAGCAACGCGCGCTGCGCGAGCGCGACCGCGGCCGCCTGTGGCAGGCGCTGGGCGAGGCCGGCCTGGCGCCCGGCGGCCACGAACCGCCGCCTGAAGAGCCGCCCATCGCGCCGGTGCTCGAATTCGTCGCCCGCACGCCGGCGCCGCTGGTCATCGTGCCGGCCGAAGACATCGCCGGCCAGGTCGAGCAGCCCAACCTGCCCGGCACCGTCGACAGCCATCCCAACTGGCTGCGCCGCCTGCCGCAGCCGGCCGCCCGGCTGTTCGACGATCCCGCCGCGCGGCAGCGCGCCGATGCCGTGCGGCGCGGGCGGGAGGCCGGATGAGCGCGCCTGCGCAAGTGCCGGCCGCAAGCGCCGGCGGCGACGCCGCCGCGCGGCCGCCGGTCGACGCGCCGCGGGCCACCGCCCGGCTGCAGTTCCACGCCGGCTTCACGCTCGACGCCGCGGCCGAACTCGTCCCGTACTTCCGCCAGCTCGGCATCAGCCACCTGTACGCATCGCCGCTGACCCGCGCCCAGCCCGGCTCGATCCACGGCTACGACACCATCGACTACACCCAGGTCAGCCCCGAACTCGGCGGCGAGGCGGCGCTGCGCCGCCTGGTCGAACGGCTGCGCGCGGCCGGCATGGGACTGATCCTCGACATCGTGCCCAACCACATGGCCACCAGCCACGAGAACCCGTGGTGGTGGAGCGTGCTCGAGCTGGGCCGCGCCAGCCCCCATGCCGGCTACTTCGACATCGACTGGGACGTGCCCGACCCGGCCCTGCGCGGCAAGCTGCTGGCCCCCTTCCTGGGCGACCCGTACGGCGTCGTGCTGGAAGCCGGCCAGCTCAGCCTGCAGCGCGACGAGCAAAGCGGCGAGTTCTACGTGGCCTACTACGACTCGCGCTTTCCCGTCTCGCCGGAAAGCGTGCCGCTGATCGAACGCCATCGCGCCGAGCTGCCGCAGGCCTACGATGCCGGCCGGCCCGACGGCCGCCGGCGCCTGCATGAACTGCTCGAGCGCCAGCACTACCGGCTCGCCTGGTGGCGCAGCGCGGCCGAGGAGATCAACTGGCGCCGCTTCTTCGAGATCAGCGACCTGGCCGGCCTGCGCGCCGAACGGGCGGAGGTGCGCGAAGCCACCCATGCGCTGACCTTCCGCCTGTACCGCCAGGGGCTGATCGACGGCGTGCGCGTCGACCACGTGGACGGCCTGGCCGACCCGGCCGGCTACTGCCACTGGCTGCGCCAGCGGCTCGACGACCTCGCGCCCCATCGCCCGCCCGGCGTGCCCGGCGGCCGCGCCTACATCGTGGTCGAGAAAATCCTCGCCGCCGACGAAGGCCTCAGCAGGCAATGGGACGTGGACGGCACCACCGGCTACGATTTCATGAGCGAGGCGGGCGCGCTGCTGCACGATGCCGCTGGCGAGGTGCCGCTGACCGCCTGCTGGCAGCGGATCTCGGGCGACACGCGCGCCTTCTACCGCATCGTCCACGACGTGCGGCGCCGGCTGATCGCGCAGAACTTCGCCGGCGAATTCGGCGCGCTGTGCAGCGTCCTGCACCGCATCGCCCGCGCGCAACTGGCCACGCGAGACTGGGGGCTGCCGGCGATACGGCGGGTCGTGACCGAACTGCTGGTGTTCTTTCCCGTCTACCGTACCTATGCCACCGAGGCCGGGCGCGCCTATGTCGACCAGGCCGTGTTTGCTTCCGCCGCGGGCGGCGCGCGCGGCAACCTGCAGCCGGCCGACCATGCGCTGCTGGATCTGATCGACGGCTGGCTGGGCGGCGAACCCCCGCGCGAGGCCGGCACGGAAGACGAACGCGCGTGGCGGCTGGAGGCCATCCGCCGTTTCCAGCAGCTCACCGCGCCGCTGTCGGCCAAGTCGGTCGAAGATACCGCCTTCTACCGCTATGGCCGCCTGCTGTCGCGCAACGAGGTGGGCGCCGATCCCGCCTCGTTCGCCATCGGCGTCGAGGACTTCCACCGCAAGGTGCTGGCGCGCGCCGTTTTCCCCGACGCGATGCTGGTGACGGCCACCCACGACCACAAGCGCGGCGAGGACGCCCGCGCCCGGCTGGCCGTGCTCAGCGAACTGCCCGGCCAGTGGCTAGCCCTGGCCGAACGCTGGTCGGAGCGCCACGAGCGGTTCAAGCAGTCCGTACGCGGCGTGCCGGCGCCGGCGGCGCCCGACGAATACATGCTGTACCAGACGCTGCTGGGCGCCTGGCCGGCCGACCTCGACCCCGGCAACGACGCGGGCCTGCGCGAACTGGCGGAGCGGGTCGCCGCGTGGCAGACCAAGTCGCTGCGCGAAGCCAAGCTCAGGTCGAGCTGGGTGGCGCCGGCCGATGCCTACGAAGAGGCATGCAACGCCTTCCTGCAGGCGCTGCTGGCTCCGTCCAACCGCGATACGCTCGGCGAACTGCACGCCTTCGTGCAGCGCATCGGCGTGATCGGCGCGATCAACAGCCTGGCGCAGCTGCTGTTGCGATGCACGCTGCCCGGCGTGCCCGACCTGTACCAGGGCACGGAGTTCTGGGATTTCAGCCTGGTCGACCCCGACAACCGCCGCCCGGTGGACTTCGCCGCGCGCCAGGCCGCGCTGTCGGCCGGCGGCGAGCCGGCGCAGCTGCTGCGCCAATGGCGCGACGGGCGCGTCAAGCAATATGCGCTGCAGCGGCTGCTTGCGGTGCGCCAGCAGCATGCCGGCCTGTTCCGCCATGGGCACTATCTGCCGCTCGCCGTGCAGGGCGATGCCCCCCACCGCGCCATCGCCTACGCGCGCACCCACGAGGGCAGGGCAGTGGTGGCCGTGGCGCCGCATTGCTGCGCATCGCTGGCGCTGAGCGGCGACGCCGCGCCCGACCTGCCGCTGGTGCCCCCGGCCCGCTGGGGCGACGCCGCCGTGGCGGTGGCCGACCACTTGCCCGATGGACCGCTGGTCAACGTCTTCACCGGCGCCGGGTGCTCCGTCAGCGGTGGCTTGCTGCCGCTGCGCGAGGTGCTGGCGGACTTCCCGATCGCGGTGTTGGTCACCTAGTCCGCGGCGGCGGCCTTTGCCGCGTTGTTGCCCCCGCACGCCTTCCGTTAAGCTTGGGCCTGACGAACGAAAGCAAGCCCGCCATGACGGCCCCCATTCCCTTCATTCCCGATCGCTTCAAGCTGGCCGCCGGCCACTACCTGACCGGGCGCCCGGCCTATTCGCCGGCGCTGATCCGGCGCGTGGCCGAGACCTGCGGCCTGGACCGCAGCGCCCGTCTGCTGGATCTCGGCTGCGGCCCGGGACAGCTTTCCCTGGCTTTCGCATCGTGGGTCGGCGCCGGCCTGGGCATCGATCCCGAGCCCGAGATGCTGCGCCTGGCCGCCGAACTCGGCGCCGCCATCGCCCCCAACATCGACTACCGCCAGGGCAGCTCCTATGACCTTTCGCCCGCCCTCGGCCGCTTCCGCCTGGCCGTCATCGGCCGTGCCTTCCACTGGATGGATCGCCAGGAAACGCTGCAGCGGCTCGACGCCCTGGTCGAAGCCGGCGGCGCCGTGGCCCTGTTCTCCACCTCCACCGTCCACGACGCCGCCTGCCCCTGGCTGGCCCAGTACCGCCAGACCATCGGCAACTACGCGCAAGACGAACCCGCGCGCCTGCAGCGCAAGGCCGACCAATGGGAAAGCCACGACGCCGTGCTGCGGCGCTCGGCCTTTTCCTCGCTCGAACGCATCTCCGTGGTCGAACAGCGGCGCGTCCCGGTGGAACGCCTGCTCGCCCGGCCGCTATCCATGTCCAGCCTCTCCCGCGAACGCCTGGGCGACAGGCTCGACCACCTGATCGCCGAACTCGATGCCTTGCTGGCTCCCCACGCGCGCGGCGGCGCGGTGGACGAACTGGTCGAATCCACCGCGCTGATCGCGCGGCGGCCGCTGGCCTAGCGGCCGATCTACTTGGTCAGGCGGAAGGCCAACCTCCACCAACTTGACAATATGCGCCATACCCATAATTATTATGGGTATGGTCGCTCCTATCCCGCTTCGCATGACGGATGCCAATTTCCTGCGCATCCTGCGGGAATTGTCATCCGTCACGGCCAATATCAAGCTTTCCAGGCACGCAAGAGAGAGGATGTCCGAGCGCGGATTCACTGTTGCCCAAATCTACGCCTGCGTACGCAGAGGCGTGATTTATGAGCCCGTACACCAGGATGTTCGTGGAGACTTCAAGTGCACCCTGCGCCACACTCACGCCGGCGATGAAATTCACGTCGCGGTAGCCCTGAAGCGCAATGCCCGCGGCGATTGGATTGCAGTTCTAACGGTGTTTTGAAAAAGGGGTTGCCATGTACCACTATACGGAATGTGGCCTTGATAATGTCTGGCTGATCAACGGCTTTACCGTCGAGACGATCGACGGCGAGGAATTCGTTTCATTCGAGGAGGCGGATGACCTCCATGCCGCAATCGGCCGCACGCTCGCCTCGAAGCCGAACCTGACAGCAGCCGAATTCAAGTTCTTGCGGAAGGAACTTGGCCTGTCTCAGAAGAGGTTGGCCGACATGCTCGGAACCAGCGAGCAGACGATATCCTTGTGGGAACGCGGCAGCGAGATTCCCAAGAGCACCGAGCGGCTTCTCAAGCTTGTCTATCTCGATCATCTCGACGGCAACGTCAAGGTGCACGAGATGATCTCGCGCCTTCTCGATCTTGACGCCAAAGAGGCTTCGAAATTCGTCTTCGAAGACACCAAGGCGGGATGGAGAGTAGCGGCATAGAGCGCCTGTGGCGCAATCAGAAGCATCTACCGCAATTCCAGCACGACCGGCTGGTGGTCCGACGCATTGCTGGCGGCGTCGACCTCGCAGCGCGCGACGCGCGGCGCGAGGTCGACGCTGACGAACATGAAATCGCAGGCGAACGGCCTTTCGGACCATTGCTGGTGGTCGTACAACCCCACCGTCGGTGCCCGCGGCGCATCAGGATGCGTGAGGCGCCATGCGTCGACGAAGTCCGTCGCGTCCGGTATCGGGTCCAGCATGCGGCGGTAGTGGGCCGAATCGAAGGCGGTGTTGAAGTCGCCGCATACGATGGCGGCGGCGGGGCGGGCGAGGGCGGCGAATGGCCCCTTGCCGGCGCGTGCCGGGCGGGCCGCATGGCCGCAGGCCTCGGCATGGATGGCCCGCAGCGCGTCGATCTGCGCGGCGCGCTGGCTGGCCGAGTAGTATTCCAGGTGGGTGGCGATGACGCGCACCGCTTCCGGCCCGGTTCCTATCGTCGCCTCGAGCGCCACGCGCTGCATCGAAGGCTGGGCGGGGTCGGCCGGCCACGGCAGCGTGTGCCGGATGACACGGCCCGCCGGCAGCCGGGTGGCGATGGCGTTGCCGAATTGGCGCCGGACGAAGCCGCCGCCGGCCGGCGGCAGGTCGGCGCCGATGGCTTCGATCACGGCAAAGCAGGGCAACAGCGATGCCAGTTCGGCGAACTGGTCGCCATGCGGGCCGCCGGGCAGGCCGCCGTCGGCGTCGGCCAGATCGAAGCCGCGCGATATCTCCTGCAGGCACAGCACGTCGAAATCGGCCACGCGCCGCGCTTCCCGCACGATACGGGCCAGGTCGACGCGGCCGTCGACGCCGCGTCCCCATTGGATGTTCCAATTGACGATGCGCATGGTGGTGCTCCCGTTCAGTGAAGGCTGCCGTCGTCCGCCAGGCTGCCGATGCGCGGCCCATCGCCGACGACCCGCAGGAAACCGAGAGGATCGTGCGTATGCGCGATAGCAATCATCATGCCGAAGCACAGCAGGGCAGCCGCGAACGCTGCCGCCTTGCCCGCGCGCGTGGGCGCCCGCCGCAGCGCCAGCGTGCCGAGCACGATGTACGTGGCCAGCAGCGCCAGCTTGGCCAGCAGCCACGGCGTTACGAATGGATCGAGCCGCAGCAGCGCCAGCAGCGACAACGCCGCCAGCAACAGCGCCGTATCGATGGCTTGGCTGAAGCAACGCACCGGCTGCGCCATCGGCGCCGCGCTGCCCAGCAGCACGGCCGCGCCTCGGCCTGCGAACAGCAGGCCGCTGAGCAGCGCCAGGCTTACGTGCGCCATCTTTAGCAGAAGATAGAGTCCGGCCATCGCCGGGAGCAGGGCGCCGTTCATGGAGATCTCCGGCGGCAGGCCGGCGAACCGGCCTGCCGCGGTTCGAGCCGCACGCGCCGCACCGTCGGCGCCAGATCAGTCCCGGGCAGCAGGTCGGCCAGCGTATAACCGTCCAGGTAAGCGATGAACTCCCGCAGCGCGCCCCCCAGCACGCCGGCCAGCCGGCAATCGCCCGTCAGCGTGCACTGGCTGCCGGTGGCGAAGCATTCCACCAGGTCGAAATCCGGCTCGATGCCGCGCACCACGTCGCCCAGCTTGATCTCGGCCGGCGCGCGCGCCAGCCGCATGCCGCCGCCCTTGCCGCGCACGGTGTCGAGCCAGCCCTGCTGGCCGAGCCGGTGCGTGACCTTCATCAGATGCGCTTCGGAAATGCCATGCGCCTGCGCGATCTCGGCAATCGTGCACAGTCGGCGCGGATGCCGCGCCACGTACATCAGCAGGCGCAGCGCGTAATCGGTCATCGTGGTCAGGCGCACGCGCGAACTCCGGTCACGACGGTTCGCGCGGCACGGCGAGGCGCCGGCGGACCAGGGTGGAGACGAAGGTCGCCTTGACGGCGGCGGCGGCCGGCGCCGCCGATGAGGCCGTCGCCGTGCCGGCGCCAGTGGCGAGCATGGTGGGCGCGGCATCCGGATCGCGGTCCAGCTGATAGCCCATCCACAGGCTTTGCGCGATGCGCCCGGCCAGCATGCAGGCCTGGTCGGCCATGGCGCGGTTGGGCTGTTCGAGCGCGGTGGCGCGGAACAGCCCCAGCCAGCGCTGGAACAGGTCGGCGCTCAGGTCGGGCAACGCGGCGTGGCGGGTCATCGGCGTGCCGGAAAAGCGGGCCGTGCCGCGCAGCAGCGACGACCAGAAGTCCACCAGCTTGGCCAGGTGGCTGTCCCAGTCGCGCACGTGGGTGTTGAAGATGGGGCCCAGGGCGTCGTCTTGCCGCACCCGGGCGTAGAAAGCATGGACCAGGCCGCGGATATCGTCTTCGGTGCATAGCGCGGGATCGGGCATGGCGCTTCTTCCTCCGGATTGAAGATTTATTTGAAATATATCTTATCAACCCGGGTTATGCCAGTATCCTTACCGCGGCCGAACCGGCGGGCCATCTTGGGCATGGGCCGGCCGACACCAAGAAAACAGGGGGTATGGCAATGTCGGACACATGGTTCCCGGTATGGCGCGAGCGGCCGGGCGTGGCGCAGGAGGGCGTGATCGCCCCCGACGAGCGGCTGCCGTGGCCGCCGATGCTGGCGATGGGCGTGCAGCACGTGGTGGCGATGTTCGGCTCGACCGTGCTGGCGCCGCTGCTGATGGGCTTCGACCCCAATCTGGCGATCTTCATGTCGGGCGTGGGCACGCTGCTGTTCTTCGTGCTGCTGGGCGGCCGGGTGCCGAGCTACCTGGGCTCCAGCTTCGCCTTCATCGGTCTGGTGATCGCCGTCACCGGCTATGGCGGCAGCGGGCCCAATGCCAACATCGGCGTCGCGTTGGGCGGCATCGTCGCCTGCGGGGCGGCCTATGCGCTGGCCGGGCTGGCGGTGATGGCCACCGGCTCCGGCTGGATCGAGCGGCTGATGCCGCCGGTGGTGACCGGCGCGGTGGTGGCGGTGATCGGGCTCAACCTGGCCCCGGTGGCCGTCAAAAGCGTGACGGCCAACCCGTTCGACGCCTGGATGGCGCTGGCCACCGTGCTGTGCGTCGGCCTGGTGGCGGTGTTCGCGCGCGGCATGCTGCGGCGGCTGCTGATCCTGGCCGGCCTGCTGCTGGCCTACCTGCTGTATGCCGTGCTCGCCAACGGCGCGGGGCTGGGCAAGCCGATCGATTTCTCGGCCGTGGCCGCCGCCGCGTGGCTGGGCGTGCCGCATTTCACGGCGCCGGTCTTCCGCGCCGACGCGATGGCGCTGATCGCGCCGGTGGCCGTCATCCTGATCGCCGAAAACCTGGGCCACCTGAAGGCGGTGGGCGCGATGACCGGCCGCAGCATGGACCGCTACGTGGGCCGCGCCTTCGTGGGCGACGGCCTGGCCACCATGCTGTCGGGCAGCGTCGGCGGCACCGGACTGACCACCTATGCCGAGAACATCGGCGTGATGGCGGCCACGCGGGTCTATTCCACGCTGCTGTTCGCGATTGCCGCCGTCATCGCCGTGCTGCTCGGCTTTTCGCCGAAGTTCGGCGCCGTCATCCAGACCATTCCGGGAGCGGTGCTGGGCGGCGTGTCGATCGTGGTGTTCGGGCTGATCGCGATCGCCGGCGCCCGCATCTGGGTCGAGAACCGGGTAGATTTCTCCGACAATCGCAACCTGATCGTGGCCGCCGTCACGCTGGTGCTGGGGGCCGGCGACTTTTCGCTGGCCGTGGGCGGTTTCACCCTGGGCGGCATCGGCACCGCCACCTTCGGGGCCATCATCCTGAACGCGCTGCTGGCCCGCGGCCGCGCGGAGGGGTGATCGCCGCGGCTCCGTCCTGCGCGGACTGCATGCGGCCCGCTATCGGGCCCGGCACGGCCGCGCCAATGCGGCTACGATGCCGAGGGCAGGCGGGCTTCCCATTTGCCGGATTGCTGGTAGAACTGGTAGCGGTTCACCTTTTCCTGCCGCGAGCCCCTGACGTCGGCCACGGTGCGTACGTCGCACACCACGCCCTGCGCGCCGGTCGACTGGCAATTATCGATGGACCGGACTTCCAGCGTGCGAACCACGTTGGAAGCCACCTGTCCATCGAAGTTGCCGCGCGACGATTCGGGCGCGCTGTTCATGGCCTGGATCTCGCGCTGCATGGCATCCTGCAGGGCTACGGTGGCCTGTTCGCGGGTCGGCATGTTCTGGGCGGCAGCCAGCGTGCTGGCGCCGAGCAGGCCGGCGGCGAGTAGCATTTTTTTCATGTCGTGCTCCTTCTGTGGCGGCCCGGAAAACGGGCCGACGATTCAATCTAGACCGGGCGCGCACAGCCTGCTGTAAGGCTTTACGTTTAGTGTTCGCTGTTTGTAAAGCGGCCGCCGCGGCGGCCCGATGGGCGCGTTTTTTGCGCGTCCGGATGCGATGCGGCCGCGTGCGTGCGGGCCGCCGGCATCCGGCGGGCGGTGCGCGCGGCACATTTCGCATGGCGTTTCATGTCCGACGATCCGACCTCCGTTTCCACCGCGCCCCGCGCGTCGCTGTTCGCCCTGATGCCTTTCATGCGGCGCTATGCCGGCCGCTGGGCGCTGTCCTTCCTGGCGCTGGTGATTGCCGCCGGCGCCACGCTCGCGTTGCCGGTGGCTTTCCGCTATCTGATCGACATGGGTTTCGCGGCCGGCAACAGCGCCCATATCGACCGCTATTTCCTGGCCCTGTTCGGCGTGGCGCTGGTGCTGGCGATGGCCACCGCGGCCCGCTTCTACCTGGTGTCGTGGCTGGGCGAGCGGGTAACGGCCGACCTGCGGCGCGCCGTCTACGACCACGTGCTGGGCATGAGCCCGGCCTTCTTCGAAACCACCCGCACGGGCGAGGTGCTGTCCCGGCTCACCACCGACACCACGCTGATCCAGACGGTGGTGGGCTCGAGCCTGTCGATCGGCTTGCGCAATCTGTTCCTGCTGGTGGGCGGCCTGTCGATGCTGGTGGTGACCAGCCCGGTGCTGACCAGCTACATCCTCGGCACGCTGGTGGTGGTGGTCGCGCCCATCGTGATCTTCGGCCGCCGCGTGCGCCGGCTGTCGAGCGCCGCCCAGGCGCGCGTGGCCGACGCCAGCGCGCTGGCGGGCGAGGCGCTCAACGCGATGCCCACGGTGCAGTCCTACGCGCAGGAAGGGTTCGAATCCCGGCGCTTCGGCGAGGCGGTGCAAGCCGCCTTCGCCGGGGCGCTGGCCCGCAGCCGGGCACGCGCCAGCCTGACCGCGCTGGTGATCGTGCTGGTGTTCGCGGCGGTGGTATTCGTGCTGTGGCTGGGCGCGCATGCGGTGCTGGCCGGGCGCATGACGGCGGGCCAGTTGTCGCAGTTCGTACTGTACGCGGTGGTCACCGCCGGCGCGGTGGGCGCGGTGTCCGAGGTATGGGGCGACCTGCAGCGCGCTGCAGGCGCGGCCGAGCGGCTGATGCAGCTGTTGGCGGCCCGCTCGCCGGTGGCGCCGCCGGCCTTGCCGCGCGCGCTGCCGGCGCAGGGCGATGGCATCGAGTTCGACCGCGTGGTGTTCTCCTACCCCTCGCGGCCCGAGACGCGCGCGCTGGATGAGGTGTCGCTGGCCGTGCGGCCGGGCGAGCACGTGGCGCTGGTGGGCCCGTCGGGCGCCGGCAAGACCACGCTGTTCCAGCTGCTGCTGCGCTTCTACGACCCGCAGTCGGGCGCCATCCGGATCAACGGCGTGGACGTGCGCGAGCTGCCGTTCGAGGCGCTGCGCAGCCACCTGGGCGTGGTACTGCAGGAAACCGTGATCTTCTCCGGCAGCGTGGCCGACAACATCCGCTACGGCCGCAGCGATGCCACGCCCGAAGAAATCCGCCGCGCCGCCGCGATGGCCGCCGCCGACGAGTTCATCGACGCGCTGCCGCAGGGCTACGGCACCTTCCTGGGCGAACGCGGCGTGCGGCTGTCGGGCGGCCAGCGCCAGCGCATCGCCATCGCCCGCGCCATCCTGAAAGACCCGCCGATACTGCTGCTGGACGAAGCCACCAGCGCCCTCGACGCCGCCAGCGAACGCCTGGTGCAGCAGGCGCTGGACAACGCCTCCCACAACCGCAGCACCCTGGTCATCGCCCACCGCCTGGCCACCGTCCAGCAGGCCGACCGCATCGTGGTGCTGGAGCAAGGCCGCATCGTGGCCCAGGGCACCCACCCCCAACTCCTACAGTCCTCCCCCCTCTACGCCCAACTGGCCGCCCTGCAGTTTGGCTCCTCCCCACGCGCTTACGCGCGCCCCCCGGGGGGCGATGCCGGCGGACCGGCGGAGCCGGATCCGCGGCATCCTGGATGAGGTCACTACCAGCTCGCTACGGCGCCGTCGCTGCGGGGGTCGAAGCCGCCTTCCAGCATGCCGTCTGGATGGCGGATCAGCGCGCCGGCGTGGCCCATGGTTTCGTCGTACGGCAGCAGGATCTCCACGTCGTGCCCGCGCGCGCGCAGATCGTCGGCCACCGCCGGATCGAAGCGCGCCTCCAGCTTGAGCGTGTCGGAGGTCTGCCCCCAGGTGCGGCCGAGCAGCCAGCGCGGCGCGTCGATGGCGGCCTGGGGGTTCATGCCGAAATGGACGATGCGGCTGAACACTGCGCTCTGGGATTGCGGCTGGCCGTCGCCGCCCATGTTGCCGTACACCAGCGTGCGGCCGTCGTGCAGCCGCGCCAGCGCCGGGTTCAGCGTGTGGAAGGGCTTGCGGTGCGGCGTGAGCGGATTGAGCGCGTCCGGGTCCAGCGAGAAGCTGCAGCCGCGGTTCTGCCAGTTGACCCCCGACTGCGCCAGCACCACGCCGCTGCCGAACTCGTGATAAATGCTCTGGATGAAGCTGACCGCCACGCCGTTGGTGTCGATCGCGCCCATCCAGACCGTGTCGGCCGGGCCGCGGCCGGCGCCCCACGGCGCCGCCTGCCGCGGCAGGATGCGCGCGGCCATGGCGTCCAGGCGGTCCGGATCCAGCAGCTCCTGCGGATCGTCTTCCATGTAGGCCGGGTCGGTGATGAGGCGGTCGCGGATGTTGAAGGCCAGCTTGGTGGATTCCGCGCAGGCATGCACGAAGTCGGCGCCGGACGGATCCATGTCGCGCGCCAGCAGGCGGTCGAGCTGGCCCAGGATCAGCAGCGACACCAGGCCCTGCGTGGGCGGCCGCACGTTGTAGACCAGGCCGGCGGAGTGGGCCAGCGTCAGCGGCGTCTTCCACACCGCCTGGTGCTGGTCGAGGTCGGCCAGCGTGAGCGGGCTGCCGGCGGCGGCCAGGTCGTGCGCCAGGCTGCGGGCCAGGTCGCCGCGGTAGAAATCGTCGAGCCCGGCGCGCGCCAGATGCTCGAAGGTATCGGCCAGCCGCGGCTGGCGGAACACGCTGCCGGTGGCCGGCGCCGCGCCGCCGGGCAGGAAGGCGTCGGCAAAGCCGTGCACCGCGGCCAGCTCGTCGCGCTTGGCCTGGGTGCAGCGCGACTGGCTGGCGGTGACGGGGATGCCGCGGCGGGCGTAGTCGATGGCGTCGCCCAGCAGGCGCGACAGCGGCAGCCGGCCGCCCAGTTGCTCGGCCGACCAGGCGAGCGCGGCGTCCCAGCCGGACACCGTGCCGGCCACGGTGTTGGCCGCCAGGCCGCCGCGGAACGGGATCGCGGCCAGGCCGTGCGCCCGGTAGGCGTCGATGCTGGCCGCGCCGGCGGCGGCGCCGCAGGCTTCCAGCGCGACCGGCGCGCCGCCCGGCTGCGAGATCAGCCAGAAGCCGTCGCCGCCGATGCTGTTCATGTGCGGATACACCACCGAGATGGTGGCGGCGGCGGCCACCATCGCCTCGACCGCATTGCCGCCTTCGCGCATGACGGCCAGCGCGCTCTGGGCCGCCAGTGCGTGCGGCGCGACCGCCACGGCGCGGCTGCCGCGCATCGGATTGGGAGTGAAAAGAGGAGAACGCATCGCTGTAACCCGCGAGATCATGGAAAATGACAGCATTGTCTCGCACAGGCCGCCCGGAAACGAAATTTTTGCCGATCGCGCCGCTGCGCGAGAGCGATTGCCCCTCCGGCGCGGGGGTATTGGCGGGGCGCGGTCGGCGTCCCCCTATAATGGGCCGCCTTGCGGCCGGCCCACCGGCCGCGCAACCGGCCCGGCCGCCCACGCGGCCGCCGGCCTTGCCAATCCAAGGATATTCGTGAGCGATCCGCTAGACCGCAGCCTTGCCTTGCTGGACCAGCCTGCGCACCGCGCGCTGCTGACCCGGAGCCTGCACGGTATCGAGAAAGAAAGCCTGCGGGTGGACCCGGCCGGGAACCTGGCCCTGAGCTCCCATCCCGCCGCCCTGGGCGCGACCCTGACCCACCCCCGCATCACGACCGACTACGCCGAGTCGCTGATGGAATTCATCACCGGCACCCACGCCGGCCACGAAGCCCTGCTGCAGGAGCTGCGCGACATCCACCGCGTCGTCTACGCCGAGCTGGGCGGCGAATTGCTGTGGAACCAGTCGATGCCGTGCCGCCTGCCGGCCGAGGAAGACATTCCCATCGCCTGGTTCGGCCCCTCCAACACCGGCATGCTCAAGCACGTTTACCGCCGCGGCCTGGCCTACCGCTACGGCAAGGCGATGCAGTGCATCGCGGGCATCCACTACAACTTCTCGTTCGCCGACGAGTTGTGGGGCCTGCTGGCCGGGCCGGACGAGCCGGCCGGGCTGTCGGCCCAGGATCGCCAGTCGGCGCGCTACGTGGCGCTGATCCGCAATTTCACCCGCTACAGCTGGCTGCTGATGTACCTGTTCGGCGCCTCGCCCGCGGTGTCGCCCGATTTCCTGCGCGGCAAGCCGCACGGGCTGCAAACGCTGGGCGCCGATACGCTTTACCTGCCGTACGCCACCAGCCTGCGCATGAGCGACCTGGGCTACCAGAACAAGGCGCAGGCCGGCCTGAAGCCCTGCTACAACACGCTGGAAACCTATGTGCAGCGCCTGTACGCGGCCGTCAGCCAGCCCTGGCCCGAGTACGAGAAGCTCGGCACGGTGCGCGACGGGCAGTGGATCCAGCTCAGCACCAACGTGCTGCAGATCGAAAACGAGTACTACTCCAGCATCCGCCCCAAGCGCGTCGCGCGCCGCGGCGAACGGCCGCTGGTGGCGTTGGCCTCGCGCGGCGTGCAGTACGTCGAGGTGCGCTGCCTCGACATCGATCCCTTCCTGCCGGTCGGCATCGACGAATCGGGCAGCCGCTTCATGGAAGCCTTCCTGCTGTTCTGTGCGCTGCAGGACAGCCCGATGTTCGCCGAGGGCGGCCACTGTTCGCGCAGCGCGAACAACTTCCTGACGGTGGTCAGGGAAGGACGCCGGCCCGGGCTGGCGCTCGACCGCGACGGCGCGCCGGTGCCGCTGCGCGACTGGGGCGGCGAGCTGCTCGACCGCATCGCCGCCTGTGCCGACCTGCTCGACCGCGCCCACGGCGGCGTCGCCCACGCGGCGGCGGTGGCGGCGCAGCGCGAGCGCCTGGCCGAGCCCGAGGCCACGCCGTCGGCCCGTTTCCTGCGCGAGCTGCGCGCCAGCGGCGCGTCGTTCCTGGAGTTCTCGCTCGGGCTCAGCCGCGTCCATGCCGACGCCTTCCGGCGCGAGCCGCCGGCGCCGGCGCTGCGGGAAGCGTTCCGGCGCCAGGCCGAGGAATCGCTGCAGGCCCAGCGGCGGATGGAGGAAACGGAAACCGGGGATTTCGGCGCCTTCGTCGCCGCCTACCACGCCCGCCTCGAGGGACTCTTCCGCAAATGAGCCCGCCAGCCGCTGTCGCGTAGTACGTATGCAAATCGTCTTCACGGTTCTCATCATGTTGCTGGCGGTGGCGCTGTCGGGCGTCGTGTCGCGGCTGTCGCCGTTCAAGCTGCCGCTGCCGCTGTTCCAGATCGCGCTGGGCGCGGTGCTGGCGCTGCCCTTGTTCGACCTGCGGGTGCGTTTCGATCCCGAGGTGTTCCTGCTGCTGTTCGTGCCGCCGCTGCTGTTCGCCGACGGCTGGCGCATTCCCAAGCGCGAGCTGATCCGGCTGGCGCGGCCGATCCTGGCGCTGGCGCTCGGCCTGGTGCTGTTCACGGTGGCCGGCGTGGGGTATTTCATCCATTGGCTGGTGCCGGCGGTGTCGCTGCCGGCCGCCTTTGCGCTGGCCGCCGTGCTGTCGCCCACCGACGCGGTGGCGGTGTCGGCCATCGTCGGCCGCAACACGCTGCCGTCCAGCCTGCAGCACGTGCTGGAAGGCGAGGCGCTGATGAACGACGCGTCGGGCCTGGTCACGTTCAGGTTCGCCATCGCCGCCGCGCTGACCGGCGCCTTTTCGCTGTGGGACGCCACGCTGAGCTTTCTCGTGATCGCGATCGGCGGCCTGGCGGTTGGCGCCGCCACCACCTGGCTGATCGGCCAGGCGCGGCGCCAGGTGGCGCGCTGGATCGGCGACGAGCCGGCGATCCAGGTCGTGCTGCTGCTGCTCACGCCGTTCGCCGCCTACCTGTTCGCGGAACACTTCGGCCTGTCGGGCATTTTGTCGGCGGTGGCCGCCGGCATCGGCATGACCTACGTCGACGGCGCCGACCGCGGTTCGTCGGCGATGCGGCTGCAGGCCAGCAGCGTGTGGTCGATGCTGGAATTCATCTTCAACGGCATGACCTTCATCCTGCTGGGGCTGCAGCTGCCCAGCGTGGTCGGGCTGGCGCACGAAGACGCGCAGGCCGCCGGCGGCGTGCCGGTCTGGCATCTGTTCGCCTACGTGGCGGCGATCAGCCTGGCGCTGATCGCATTGCGCTTCACCTGGGTCTGGGTGACCCAGCATCTGCAGGGCTTCCGCCGCCTGCTGCAGGGCGGCGAGCGGCGGCGGGTCAACGGCTGGGTGGTGCTGGTGGCATCGCTGGCTGGGGTGCGCGGCGCGGTCACGATGGCCGGCGTGATGTCGGTGCCGCTGGTGCTGGAAGACGGCTCGCCGTTTCCCGGCCGCGACCTGCTGATCTTCCTGGCCACCGGCGTGATCCTGTTCTCGCTGATCGGCGCCAGCCTGTCGCTGCCGTGGCTGATGCCGCGGCTGCCGCGGCAGGCCCACAGCCGCCAGCAGGCGGAGGAGAAATTCGCCCGGGTGCGCCTGGGCCGGGCGGCGCTGGCCGGCATCGAGCAGGCGCAGCTGCGCCTGCAACGCGGCATGAGCGAGGAAGACCTGGCCATGCTGACCGAGGTCAGCGCCGAGGTGCAGGCGGTATACCGGCGGCGCGTGGAGGCCGAGAGCGACGCGATCGACGCCCAGCGGCGCGCCGAGCGCTACCGGCTGCTGGAATGCGAGCTGCGGATGGCAGCCATCCAGGCCGAACGGCAGGAAATCTACCGCCTGCGCGATACCCGCCAGATCGACGAGGAAGTCTTCGACAGCCTGCTGCGCAACATCGACCTGGCCGAGAACTGGCTGTCGGGCCGGCTGGTGGCGGCCCGGCGCAACGCCGCGCAGTAGGCGCGGCGGCCGGCGCCCTGGCCGCGGGCGGGGGCCGCGCGGCCCGCGCCTACAGCACGGGCGAGAACAGCCGCGCCGTGGCGTCGCCCAGCCGCCGGCCGAACCAAGCCGGCCGGTTCTTCGGCACGCGCGCGGCGTGGCGCAGGTCGGTCTCGAACTGGCGGCGCAATGCGTGGGCCATGTCGGGGCCGTAGATCAGCGCCGTCACCTCGAAGTTGAGCTGGAAGCTGCGGTTGTCGAAATTGGCCGTGCCGACGAAGGAATAGGCGTCGTCCACCACCAGCGTCTTGGAATGCAGCATGCGGTCGCGGTATTCCCACACCTTGACCCCGGCGTCGATCAGCTCGTCGAAATAGGAACGGGCGGCGGCCGTCACCACCAGCGAATCGCTGCGCTCGGGCACCAGCAGCCGCACGTCCACGCCGCGCTGGGCGGCCAGCGTCAGGCTCATCAGCGCCGCCTCGCTGGGCACGAAATACGCCGTGGTCAGCCACACCCGCTCGGTGGCGGCGTTGATGGCCGCCACCTGCATGCGGTGGATGGCCTCGCGCTGGTCGTCGGGCCCAGAGCTGAGGATCTGCACCAGATGCGGTCCGGGCTGGGCGTCGGGCAGCAGCGCGTCCAGGTCGTGGTCGGGCGCGTTCAGGCCGGTGGCGTAGGTCCAGTCCTCCAGGAACACCATCTGCAGCCAGCGCACCGCGCCGCCTTCGATGCGCAGGTGCACGTCGTGGTAGGCGTCGTCGCGCACGCGCTCGTCTTCCTCGTCGGTCACGTTCATGCCGCCGGTGAAGCCCACGCGGCCGTCGCAGACCAGGATCTTGCGGTGGTTGCGGTAGTTGGTGACCGGCCGCAGCCGGCGGCCGATCTTCACGTCGTGGAAGAAGCATACGTGCGCGCCGGCCTCGCGCAGCGGCCGCAGGAAGTGGCGGCCCAGCCGCGCCGAGCCGAGCGCGTCGATCAGGAAGCGCACCGTCACGCCCTGGCGCGCCTTGACCACCAGCCGGTCGCGCAGCGCGGTGCCGATGCGGTCGGGTTCGTAGATGTAGAACTCGACGTGGATATGGTCGCGCGCGGCATCTATGGCCTGGATGAAGGATTCGTAGGTCTGGCCGCCGCCCACCAGCAGCTGCAGGCCGTGGGCCGACGACAGCGGGGCGTCGCTGGTGGCCAGGCCGAGGGTGACCATCTGCCGCATCGCGGCCGGCGCGTCGTGGCGGCTTTCGCGCAGCCGCGCCCGCTCGGCCTGGCCTGCCACCACGGCCCGGCTGCGCAGCCGCTTGAGCCGGCGCCGTTCGAGCCGCTGCGGGCCGAAGAAGTAGTAGACGATGAAGCCGGCGTAGGGCAGCAGCGGCAACAGCAGCAGCCAAAGCACGGTGGACAGCGGCGGCCGCCGCTGCAGGATGATCCAGACCGCCACCGCCGCCA
Organism: Pigmentiphaga soli; assembly: GCF_039541095.1. Lineage (NCBI taxonomy): Bacteria > Pseudomonadati > Pseudomonadota > Betaproteobacteria > Burkholderiales > Alcaligenaceae > Pigmentiphaga > Pigmentiphaga soli. The sequence goes on along the minus strand of NZ_BAABFO010000012.1, from coordinate 102,869 downwards.
GGTACAGCGCCCAGGCCAGCGACAGCGCGGCCACGATGTCCTCGCGCGTCAGGTGGCCGGCCGCCGCGCCCAGCCGCTGCAGATAGGCATCCAGGTCCATGGCGTGCCGCTATAGCGGAATGGTGTGCTTCTTGACCCGGACCTTGGCTTCCAGGTAGTTGCGGTTGTTCGGATTGAGATAGACGCCGGTGGGGATGGTGCTTTCCACCTCGATGCCGTATTGCTCCAGCTGGCCGGTTTTGTCGGGGTTGTTGGTCAGCAGCCGGATGCGGGTGATGCCGAGCGCCTTGAGCATCTGCGCCGCCGGCTCGAAGCTGCGGGCGTCTTCGGGCAGGTTCAGGTGGCGGTTGGCCTCGAAGGTGTCCAGCCCCTGTTTCTGCAGCGCATAGGCCGACAGCTTGGCGTACAGGCCGATGCCGCGGCCTTCCTGGCGCAGATACAGCAGTATGCCGCCCTCGCGCGAGAACACGTCGATCGCTTCGTGCAGCTGCGGGCCGCAGTCGCACAGCTGCGAGCCGAACACGTCGCCGGTCAGGCACTCGGAATGGACGCGCACCAGCGGCGTGGCGTCGGGCGCCAGCGCCGGGAAGACGATGGCGATGTGTTCCTCGGCGAAGCCGCTGAAGGTGATGAACTCCGGCGGCCGGGCGGCGCCTTCCAGCGGGATGACGACGCGGTTCTTGATCGTGACCATATGGCTGTCCGTCAGAAGGCCATCCAGGCCAGGATGGCCAGCCCCAGCGCGATCCGGTACCAGGCGAACACGCGGAAGGTGTGGTTGGCGACGAAGCGCATCAGCGCCCGCACCACCACCAGCGCGGCCAGGAAGGCGGCCAGGAAGCCGATGCTGATGGCCATCATGTCGTTGTCGGTCAGCAGGGCGTGGTTTTTCCAGCCATCATAGACCGCCGCGCCCAGCATGGTGGGCATGGCCAGGAAGAAGGAGAATTCGGTGGCCGTGGTGCGCTTCAGGCCGGCGGCCATGCCGCCGATGATGGTGGCGCCCGAGCGCGAGGTGCCCGGGATCATCGCCACGCATTGCGCCAGGCCGATCAGCAGCGCCTGCACCCAGGTCACCTCGCCGATGTGCGGCGTGCGGACCTCGCCCTGCGGCTTGCGCTCGACCAGCAGGATGATGATGCCGCCCACGATCAGCGCCACCGCCACCACGGAAGGGCGGAACAGTACGTCCTTGATCTCGCGCAGGAAGGTGGTGCCGATCACCACTGCCGGCAGGAAGGCGATGACGATGTTGCGGGTGAACCTCCACGAAAAGCGGTCGCCCTCGGCCAGCCCGAACAGGATGTGCGCGATCTTGTCGCGGAAGATCCAGATCACGGCCAGGATGGCGCCGAACTGGATGATGATCTCGAATACCTTGGCCTGGCCGGAGTTGAAGTTGATCCAGTCGCCCATCAGGATCAGGTGGCCGGTGCTGGATACGGGCAGGAACTCGGTCAGTCCTTCGAGGATGCCGAGGAAGAAGGCCTTGATGAGGTAGAGCGTGCCGTCAGTCATGAGGGGATGAACCGGTTTGCGCGGTGCCGTCAGTTGAAATTCTTTCGATGCGCACGGTGGCGATGCGCCGGTCCGTCACGCGGGTGATCTCGAAGCGCAGGCCGTTCCAGACCACGGCCTCGCCGATAGCGGGCAGGTGCGCGAAGCGCGACAGCAGGAAGCCGGCCAGCGTCGCGTAGTCGTGCGCGGCGTCGACCAGGCCGCGCGTGTCGAGCACCTGCTGCAGATAGTGCAGGTCGGTGCCGCCGGCGGCCAGCCAGCGGCCTTCGCCCTCGGCCACGATATCGGGGGTTTCGTCTTCGTCGGGGAATTCGCCGGCGATCGCCTCGAAAATGTCGATCGGCGTCACCAGCCCCTGCACGGCGCCGAATTCGTCGGTCACCAGCACCAGCTGGCCGCGGGCGCGCTTGAGCGTCTCCATCACGCGCAGCACGCCGGTCGATTCGTGCACCACGATCGGCTCGCGCAGCCGGGAAACGTCGATCCGGCCGGCCGTCAGCAGGTCGGCCAGCAGGTCTTTGGCGCGGCCGATGCCGACCACTTCGTCCAGCCCGCCGCGGCATACGGGAAAGAAGCTGTGCGGCACTTCGGTGATCTGCCGGCGCATGGTGGCGGCGTCGTCGTCCAGGTCGATCCACGACAGGTCGGTGCGCGGCGTCATCAGCGAGCGGATGGAACGGTCGGCCAGGCCCAGCACGCCGCTCACCATGTGGCGTTCGGTTTCGTCGAAGGCCGGCGGCCGCACGGGCGGCTGGCCGGCCTCGGGTTCGTCGGCGCGTTCGGGCGCCGCCTGGCGCCGGCCGCCCAACAGGCGCTGGATGGCCTCGGCCGTGCGGGCCCGTATGCTGCGGCCCGACTCGCGGCGCAGGAAACGGCGCCGCACCAGCAGGTTGAGCGCCTCGGCCAGCAGCGGGATGCCGACCGCCGCGTACAGATACCCCCTGGGCAGCGGCACGCCGCAGCCTTCGGCCAGCATGGAGAGCCCGACCGCCGCCAGCAGGCCCAGGCCCAGCGCCGGCACCGCGGGATGGGCTTCGGCCAGGCGCAGCAGCGGGCGCGGCGCCAGCAGCATGGTGCCGATCGAGACCGCCACCGCCAAGGCCATGGGCACCGGATGCGGGCCGGCGGCGGCGCCCGTGGGCACGGGGCCGGGCGCCATGCCGGCCGCCATGGCGACCGCATCCAGCGCGAATACGGCGTCCAGCGCCGCGATCTGCGCCGCCACCCGCCACAGGCGGGCGCCGGGCCGTTCGCCGCGGGCCCGGCCTTCCAGCCGCTCGTGCAGGCCCAGCGCGGCCCGCAGCAGCAGGAACAGGCCGCCGCCGGCCAGCGCCAGGCCGCGCGTGGAAAGGCTTATCGTGCCGAGCGTGAACAGCGGCCCGGTGCGCGCCAGCAGCCATAGCGCCGCGCCCAGCAGCAGGAGCCGCATGGCCGGCGCCAGCGCCAGCCCGAGCGCCCGCGCGCGCTCGCGCCGCGGCGGCGGCAGGCGGTCGGCCAGCAGGGCGATGAAGACGAGGTTGTCTATCCCGAATACGATTTCCAGGACGGCCAGACCGAGCAGGCCGGCCCAGATCGTCGGGTCGAACAACCATTCCATAAGGGACTCCGTGGGTCCGGGTCTGCCGAATCATAGCGGACGCGGATGACGCGCCGCAGCACGGCGCTGTCCGGACCTGGCTACGGCTGGGACTGCGGCGGCTGCGGCGCGGCCTGCTGCGGCTGGCGCAGCGGATCCAGCATCATCAGCAGCTTGGGGAAGATCTTGGGCGTGGCGGCGATCACGTTGCCGGTCTGCAGCCAGCGCTGTTCGCCGTTGAAGTCGCCGATCAGGCCGCCGGCCTCGAGCACCAGCAGGCCGGCGGCGGCCAGGTCCCATTGCTTCAGGCCGGTGCCGTAGTAGGCGTCGAGCCGGCCGGCGGCCACGTTGGCCAGGTCGAGCACGGAGCTGCCCAGGCGCCGCACGCCGGAGGTGGAAGCCGACAGCACGCCGAAGGTCTTGCTCAGCTGGGCCATGTATTTGCCGGTGGAGTCGTGGGCGAAGCTGGTGCCGACCAGGGCGTGGTCGATGCGGGTGCGGCGCGATACGCGCAGCCGGCGGTCGTTCAGGAAGGCGCCGCTGCCGCGGGTGGCGGTGAACAGTTCGTTGCGGGAGGGATCGAACACCACCGCCTGGGTGATCTGGCCGCGCTGCATCAGCGCGATCGAGACGGCGTAGATCGGCAGGCCGTGGATGAAGTTGGTGGTGCCGTCGATCGGGTCGATGATCCAGAGGTTTTCCTGCTGGCCGAGCTCGTCGGTGGGGCCCGGTGCGGAGCCGGACTCTTCGGCTAGAATCCCGTGCTCGGGGTAGGCGGTCTTGAGAATTTCAACGATGGCCGCTTCCGCCGCCTTGTCAACCTCGGTCACGAAATCGCCCGGCCCCTTCTGGGAAACCTTGACCAGATCGATATCCAGGCTGGCGCGGTTGATGATGGCGCCTGCGCGCCGGGCCGCCTTGACGGCGGTGTTGAGCATGGGGTGCATAAAAAGGCCGATTGGCAAGGAACGCGTATATGAAACCCCTCTAGTGTAAAGGACGCATGCTTTCCCGAGTCAGTTTCGTCATGGTCGAGCCCAGCCACCCGGGCAACGTGGGCTCGGCGGCGCGCGCGCTCAAGACCATGGGATTCTCCCGCCTGGTGCTGGTGGCGCCGCGCGATCCGGCCGTATCGGGGCATCCCGATGCGGTCGCGCTGGCCAGCGGCGCAGCCGACGTGCTGGCCGCGGCGGTGTTGCGCGAAACGCTGCAGGAGGCGCTGGCGCCGTCCACGCTGGCGCTGGCCCTGACCGCGCGCTCGCGCGATCTGGGGCCGCCGTCGTGCGACATGCGCGAAGCGGCGGCGCTGGCGCGCGATCATCTGTTCAGCCATGCGCAGGCCGGGGTGGCCGGCGAGCAGCCGCACGGCGGCGGCCCGCAGGTCGCGGTCGTGCTGGGCACCGAGCGCTCCGGGCTGACCAACGAACACATCGCGCTGTGCCACCGGATCTGCCACATCCCGGCCAATCCGGCGTATTCCTCGCTCAACGTAGCGCAGGCGCTGCAATTGGCCGCCTACGAGCTGCGCTACGCGCTGCTGGGGCCGGCCGGGCACGAGAACGTGCGCTCTCCCGGGCCGCAGGGCGCCGCCCGCGACGCCGCCGCGGTAGCCGGCGCGGCCGGCGCGCCGCTGCGTGGCGAGCCGGCCTCGGGCGAGGCGGTGGCCGGCCTGCTGGCGCATTGGGAACAGGCGCTGACGGCGGTCGGCTTCCTCGATCCCCAGCATCCGAAAAAACTGATGCCGCGCATGCGGCACCTGTTCGCCCGCGCCCAGCTCAGCCGCGAGGAAACCGACCTGCTGCGCGGCGTCTGTACCGCGATGATCGCCACGGCGGGCCGGCGCGGCGCCGGCAACGCAAGCAGCGGCGACGACGCAACCGGCAGCGACGAAAACAACAAGAACAAGCACGACGATGGCCGAACTTAAGATCCCCGCCGCCTACATGCGCGGCGGCGCCAGCCAGGGCGTCTTCTTCAACCTGCGCGACCTGCCGCGCGATCCGGCGCAGCGCGACCGCCTGCTGCTGCGGGTGCTCGGCGGCCCCGATCCCGCCGCCCGCCGGCTCGACGGCCTGGCCGCCGGCGCGGTGGCGCTGGTGGGCGCCTCGCGCCGCGACGACGCCGACGTCGACTACCTGTACGGCCGGCCGTCGCCCGACCGCGCCTCGATCGACTGGTCGGGCGACGACGGCCACCTGGCCGCCGCGGTCGGCCCGTTCGCGCTGCGCCACGGCCTGGTGGCCCCGCGCGACGGCACTACCGTGGTCCGCATCTGGCAGGGCGGGGTGGGGCGCCGCATGGCCGCCCACGTGGAAGTCCGCGCCGGCCAGGTGCTGGAGGCCGGCGCCTTCGTCGAGGACGGCATCCCGTTCCCCTGCGCCGAGATCCGCCTGGATTTCCTCGACGAGCCCGCGCGCGCGATCCTGCCGACCGCCAACGCGCAGGACCGCCTGCGGGTGGATGGGGTGGGCGAACTGGCGGCCACGCTGGCCGTGGCCGGCCTGCCGGCGGTGTTCGTGCGCGCCGCCGATCTCGGCCTGACCGGGCGCGAACGGCCCGACGCCGTGCGCCGCGATGCGGCCCTGCAGGCCCGGCTGGAGGCGGTGCGCGGCGCCGGCGCCGCGGCCATGGGCGCCCGCGGCCGGGCCGAGGGCCCGCCGGTGCTGGCCTGGGTGGCGCCGCCCGCCGCCTATCGAACGGCCGGCGGCGACGATGTGGCGGCCGACCGGGTCGACGTCCTGGCCCGCATCTTCGCCGACGGCCGCCTGCAGGCGGAATTCGGCACCGGGGCGGCGATCTCGCTGGCGGCGGCCGCCGCGCTGCCGGGCACGGTGGTGTCGCAGGTGGCGCGCACGCTGCCCGGCGTGGCCGCGCGCATCGGCCATGCCGGCGGCGTGCAGACGGTGGGCGCGGCCGTGGCCCGCCAGGACCATGGCTGGGTCATGGAGCACGCCACCGTCTCGCGCAGCGCGCGCTGCCTGATGAGCGGCTGGATCCATGTCCCTGCCGAAGCCAGTGGCTTGGTCTGAACCGGCGGCGGGCCGTGGTTGAATAAGTCCATGTTCCGACATTTGCGCGAAGACATCGCCTGCATCCTCGAACGCGACCCGGCCGCGCGCAGCCGCTGGGAAGTGCTCACCTGCTACCCTGGCGTGCACGCGCTGGCGATGCATCGCATCGCCCATGGCTGCTGGCAACGCGGCTGGCTGTGGCTGGGCCGCTTCGTCTCGCACTGGGCGCGTTTCCTGACGGGCATCGAGATCCATCCCGGCGCCCGCATCGGGCGGCGCGTCTTCATCGACCATGGCTTCGGCGTGGTGATTGGCGAAACCGCCGAAGTCGGCGACGACTGCACCATCTACCAGGGCGTGACGCTCGGCGGCACCTCCCTGTACAAGGGGACCAAGCGCCATCCCACGCTGGGACGGGGCGTGGTGGTGGGCGCGGGGGCCCAGGTGCTGGGCGGCTTCGAGGTGGGCGACGGCGCGCGCATCGGCTCCAACGCGGTGGTGGTCAAGCCGGTGCCGGCGGGCGCCACGGTGGTCGGCAACCCGGGGCGCATCGTGGTCCGGCGCACCGGAGGCGGCGTTCCGGCCGAAGCCGGGACCGCCGGGCAAGAACGCGCCGGCACGGCCCCGTCGCCCGCGCCGGCGCGAGATGCCGCGGCCGCCAGGGCGGCGTTCGCGGCCTATGCGGTGGAGCAGAACGGCGACGATCCCCTGGCGCGCGCGATCCACGCCTTGATCGATCACGCCTCCGAGCAGGACGCCCGCATCCGCAGGCTCGGCCAGGCCCTGGAAGCGCTCGGCGCCGATGTGGCGCAGGCCGACAAGGAGCCGGCGGGATTCGACCCGGGCACGCTGAACAAAATGGTGGATTAGCCGGCCGGAGGCGCAAGCGCCGCCCCAGGCCCGCCGTAGGCATGGCCGCCCGGCAAGGCGGCCGCCCGCGTTACCCCGCGGCCGCCGCCCGCCCGGCCGCCACCGGCGCATCGACCGCTACGTCGCAGAACGCCGCGCCGTCGCGGTCGATGGCCAGCCAGCCGCCGCGCGGCTGGCTGGCGTCGTCCAGATCCCAGTCGGGCAGCACCAGCCGCTCCGCGGGGCGGCCGTCGAGCAGGAAGGCGTGCCGGCCGGGCCGGTGCGTGTGGCCGTGGATCAGCCGCGCCACGCCGGCCGCGCGCAAGGCGTCTTCCACCGCCTGCGGGTTGACGTCCATGATGTCGCTGGCCTTGCGGCTTTTCTCGGCCGTGCTGCGGGCGCGCATCTCGCGCGCCATGGCCTGCCGCTCGGCCAGCGGGCGCGACAGGAACTGCGCCTGCCAGCGCGGATCGCGCACCATCTGGCGGAACTGCTGGTAGGCCGCATCGTCGGTGCAGAGGGCGTCGCCATGGCACAGCAGGAAACGGCCGGCCTCGGTTTCAAGAATGGCCGGGTCGGGCAGCAGCCGGGTGCCGGTGGCCTGCGCCAGCCGCTGGCCCATCAGGAAATCGCGGTTGCCCGGCCCCAGGTAGATGGGCAGCCGGGCGCCGGCCGCCTTCAGGCCGGCCGCCACCGCGGCCAGCCACGGCGCCGGCTGGTCCAGCTCGTCGTCGCCCACCCACGCATCGAACACGTCGCCCGGCAGCAGCAGGCTGCCGGCTTCGGCCGCAGCCAGTTCCAGGAAGGCCAGGAAGGCCTCGACGGTGGCCGGCGCGGCCTCGCCGAGGTGCAGGTCGGAGGCCAGCCAGACAGGGCCGGGCGGAGCGATGAGGGGCAGGGTGGACGTACCGGACACGAAATTCCTTGTGATGGGCGCCAGGCGCCGGAAATGAAGCGGGGCGCTCGCGCGCCCCGAGGTAAGGCCGATGGGCCTATTACACCACTTCGGCCTTGGTGATGACGACGTCTTCTACGGGAACATCCTGATGCCCCGCGCGGCTGCCGGTCTTCACGCCCTTGATCTTGTCGACCACGTCGGCGCCTTCGACGACTTTGCCGAACACCGCATAGCCCCAGCCCTGCGGCGTGGGCGAGCTGAAGTTCAGGAAATCGTTGTCGGAAACGTTGATGAAGAACTGCGCGGTGGCCGAGTGCGGGGCGCTGGTGCGCGCCATCGCGATCGTGTAGCGGTCGTTCTTCAGGCCGTTGCCGGCCTCGTTCTCGATCGCCTGGCCGGTGGGCTTCTGCGCCATGCCGGGCTCGAAGCCTCCGCCCTGGATCATGAAGCCGTTGATGACGCGGTGGAACACCGTGTTGTCGTAGTGCCCGGAGCGGACATAGCCGAGGAAGTTCTCGACCGTCTTGGGCGCCTTCTCGGCGTCGAGTTCCAGGCCGATCAGCCCTTGGCTGGTATGCAGGTTGACGCGCGTGCTCATGGTTGGATGACCTCTGCTTTTTCTATCACGATGGGTTGCACGGGGACGTTCTGGAATGGCCCCCGGTCGGCGGTGGGCGCGGCCTTGATCCTGTCGACCACGTCGGTGCCCTGGGTCACCTTGCCGAATACCGCGTAGCCGATACCGGCGACGGTAGGATTGCGGTAGTCGAGAAAGGCGTTGTCGCTGACATTGATGAAGAACTGCGCCGTGGCCGAATTCGGATCCGACGTGCGGGCCATGGCGATGGTATAGCGGGTATTTTTCAGCCCGTTGGCGGCCTCGTTGCGGATCGGCGCGCGGGTGGGCTTCTCGCGCATGTCGGGGGTGAAGCCGCCGCCCTGGATCATGAAGCCGTCGATCACGCGGTGGAAGATCGTGCCGTTGTACTGGCCGTCGCGCACGTATTGCAGGAAATTGGCCACCGTTTGCGGCGCGGCCTTGTCGTCGAGGTCGAGCACGATGCGGCCCTGGGACGTGCTCAGGGCCACCTGGGGGCCGGCGTGGGCCGCGCCCAGCGTGGCGGCGGACAGCGCGGCGGCGAACAGAAAGCGTTTCATCGGGGGTTCCGGTCGGTGCCCGACGCCCCGGGGGCCTCGAGCAGGGATTTGATGCCTTCGCGCTTCTCGCGCGCGCCGGCAGCGTTCGGATCGAGCTTGCCGGCCTCGCCGTAAGAGCGCGCCGCCAGCATCATATACAAGTCGCCGAGGTTTTCGCGCGCCGCCGTGTAGCCGGGGTCGGTCCGCACCGCCATGTCGAGCGCGGTCTTGGCCTCGTCCAGCCGGCCGTCGGCCGCTTCCAGCGCGGCCAGATTGTTCCACGGTTCGGGCAGCTCGGGGAAGCGCTCCGTCATCTGCCGGTACAGCGCCTTGGCCTCTTCGCGGCGGCCCAGGCGGTCGAGCGCGTAGGCCTTCAGGAAAAGCAGCTGCACGTCGGTGGTTTCCGGGCTGCGGCGCTTGTCATCGTCCAGGCGGCGGTCGATCTCGGCCAGCGCGTCGGCCGCGTGGCCGTCGGCGATCTGGCCTTCGAGCCGCGCATAGGTGGCGCGGATGCTTTCGGGCAGGCGGGTGTCGATCGATGGCTTGAGCGCGTCCAGCAGGTGGTTCAGCCAGGGCGGGCCGGTGTCGCCGGAAACGTCGGGGCCGAGCAGCGGCGGCGGGGTGGCGGTTTGCGTTTGCGCCTGCGCGCCGCCGGCCGCCGGCGCCAGCCCCAGCGCGGCGGCCAAGACCGGCCGCAGCGGGCGCCGGCCCGCCGCGGCGCGGGCCTGTCGTCCGGGGCGCGCGGCGCGCGGGCTTGCGACTATGATGGCCAATGGGTTCTGCCTATGTTCTGCCGGGGCGCGCGCGGGGCGCCGCGCCCGGTGGTTGATATAATCCAGTCCGATTTTAGCCCCGGCGGTGCGCCTACCAGCCGGGGCTTGACGTTTTTTCCGCCGCCCGACACTCATGCTCCAAATCTACAATACGCTGGCCCGTGCCAAACAACCCTTCCAGCCGGTCGAGCCGGGACGGGTGCGCATGTACGTCTGCGGCATGACGGTGTACGACTATTGCCACCTCGGCCACGCGCGCATGCTGGTCGGTTTCGACGTGGTGCAGCGCTGGCTGCGGGCCAGCGGCTACGACGTCACCTACGTGCGCAACATCACCGACATCGACGACAAGATCATCCGCCGCGCGGTCGAAAACGGTCAGACCCTGTCGCAGGTCACCGAGTTCTTCATCGATGCCATGCATCAGGACGAAAAGGCGCTGGGCGTGCAGCCGCCCGATCTGGAACCGCGCGCCACGCGCCACATCCCGCGCATGCTCGACATCGTCGGCCTGCTCGAACGCAAGGGCCTGGCCTACCGGGGCGCCGACGGCGACGTGAATTTTTCCGTGCGCCAGTTCCCCGGCTACGGCAAGCTGTCGGGCAAGTCGCTGGACGACCTGCGGGCCGGCGAACGGGTCAAGGTCGACGCCGCCAAGCGCGACCCGCTCGATTTCGTGCTGTGGAAGGCCGCCAAGCCGGAAGAGCCGCCCGAGTCCAAATGGGAATCCCCCTACGGCCTGGGCCGGCCGGGCTGGCACATCGAGTGCTCGGCCATGAGCACCGAACTGCTGGGCATGCCGCTCGACATCCACGGCGGCGGCCCCGATCTCAAATTCCCGCACCACGAGAACGAAATCGCGCAAAGCGAGGGCGCCTACGGCGGCACCTTCGCCAACGTCTGGATGCATTGCGGCCCGCTGATGGTCGATGCCGAGAAAATGTCGAAGTCGCTCGGCAACTTCTTCACCATCCGCGACACGCTCAAGCACTACGACGCCGAGGTGCTGCGCTTTTTCATCGTGCGCAGCCACTACCGCAGCCCGCAGAACTACGCGCGCGAGAACCTGGAAGACGCGCGCGCCGCGCTGGGCCGCCTGTACACGGCGCTGGCCAACGCCGCTCCCGACGCGCTAGGCGCCGACTGGAACGATGCTTCCGGCCAGGCCTTCAAGGCGGCGATGGACGACGATTTCAACACTCCCGAGGCGATCGCCGTGCTGTTCGACCTGGCCGCCGAGGCCAACCGCGGCGGCTCGGCGCGCGCGGCCGGCCAGCTGAAGGCCCTGGGCGGCCTGCTGGGCCTCTTGCAGCAGGATCCGCGCGCCTTCCTGCAAGGCGGCGCCGGGCAGGACGAAGCCGGCATCGAGGCGCGCATCGCCCGCCGCGCCCAGGCCAAGAAGGACCGCAACTTCGCCGAGGCCGACCGCCTGCGGGCCGAACTGCTGGCCGAAGGCATCGTGCTGGAAGACAAGCCGGGCGGCGTTACCGTGTGGCGGCGCGCATGACGGCGGGCGTTCCCCTCGACGGCGCGCAGCTTCCGGTGGCGCCCGCCACGCCCGGCTCCGGCGCGGGCGCGGCCGGCGCCGACGGCAAGCCCGCCTACTGGGATGCCGCGGTGGCCCACCTGCTCAAGCGCGACCGCATCCTGAAGAAAATCATCCCGCAGCATCCCGAAGTCCATCTGCTCACGCGCGGCGACCCGTTCGTCACGCTGGCGCGGGCCATCGTCGGCCAGCAGATCTCGGTCAAGGCGGCCGACTCGGTCTGGCAGCGCTGCCTGGGCGTCTGCAGCCGGCGCCCCACGCCGTCGTCGGTGCTCAAGGCCGGCCGCGACGGGCTGCGCACGGCCGGGCTGTCGCAGCGCAAGGCCGAATACCTGCTCGACCTGGCCGGCCATTTCCAGGGGCGCCGCGTGCATCCGCGCCAGTGGGCGGCGATGGAAGACGAGGCGGTCATCGCCGAGCTGACGGCGATCCGCGGCATCGGCCGCTGGACAGCCGAGATGTTCCTGATCTTTAATCTGCGGCGGCCCGACGTCCTCCCGCTGGACGACGTCGGCCTGCTGCGAGCCATTTCGCTGCACTATTTCAGCGGCGAACCGGTTTCACGTTTCGAGGCGCGCGAGGTCGCGCAGGCCTGGCGGCCGTGGTGCACCGTGGCCACCTGGTATCTGTGGCGCAGCCTCGACCCCGTACCCGTGGAGTATTGATGCGCAACGCTTTTCTCGAATTCGAACAACCCCTGGCCGAACTCGAAGGCAAGATCGAGGAACTGCGCTTCGTGCAGGCCGATTCCGCGGTCGACATCTCGGAAGAGATCAGCCGGCTGCAGCAGAAGAGCCAGACGCTGGCCAAAGACATCTACGCCAAGCTGACGCCGTGGCAGACGGCGCTGGTGGCGCGCCACCCGCAGCGGCCGTACACGCTCGACTACGTGCGCGAGATCTTCACCGATTTCCACGAGCTGCACGGCGACCGCATGTTCGCCGACGACCGCTCCATCGTGGGCGGGCTGGCGCGCTTCAACGGCACGCCCTGCATGGTGATCGGCCACCAGAAGGGCCGCGACACCAAGGAACGCGCGCTGCGCAACTTCGGCATGCCCAGGCCCGAAGGCTACCGCAAGGCGCTGCGCCTGATGCGCACCGCCGAAAAATTCGATCTGCCGGTGTTCACCTTCGTCGACACGCCGGGCGCCTATCCGGGCATCGACGCCGAGGCGCGCGGCCAGTCCGAGGCCATCGGGCACAACCTGTACGCGATGGCCGAGCTGAAGGTGCCGATCATCGCCACCATCATCGGCGAAGGCGGCTCCGGCGGCGCGCTGGCGATCGCGGTGGCCGACACCGTGCTGATGCTGCAGTACGCCACCTATTCGGTCATCTCGCCCGAGGGCTGCGCCTCCATCCTCTGGCGCAGCCAGGAAAAGGCGCCCGACGCGGCCGAAGTGCTCGGCATCACCGCGCACCGGCTCAAGGCCCTGGGCCTGATCGACAAGATCGTCAGCGAGCCGGTCGGCGGCGCGCATCGCGACCCCAAGCTCATGGCGCAATTGCTGCGCCGCGCGCTGGCCGATGCCCTGCGCCAGTTCCAGGGCATGAAGGCGCCGGAATTGCTGGAACGGCGCCTCGAGCGCATCATGGCTTATGGACGATTCAAGGAGACGGTCCAGTCCTGACGGGCTGGCATCGCCGCCAGGCCAGGCGCTCGACGAAACATTCGACGGCCTGCCGCTGGCGGTGCGCGCGCTCGCCGTGGCGGTCAGCGGCGGGCCCGACTCCTCGGCCCTGGCGGTGCTGGCGGCCGAACGCGCCAAGGCCCGCGGCCTGACGCTGCACCTGTTCCACGTCCACCACGGCCTGCACGGCGCCGCCGACGCCTGGGCCGAGCAGGCGGCGCAACTCGCGCAGCACCTGGGCCTGCCGTTCTCCCACCAGCGCGTCGACGTCGAACTCGACGACCCGGCCGGCCTCGAAGCCGCCGCCCGCAGCGCGCGCTATGCCGCGCTGGCGCAGATGGCGCGCAGCGCCGGCCTCGACCACATCCTGCTCGCCCATCACCGCGACGACCAGGCCGAAACCGTCATGCTGCGCCTGCTGCGCGGCGCCGGCATCGAAGGCATGGCGGCGATGGCGCCGATGGCGCTGCGCGACGGCATCGTCTACCTGCGGCCGTGGCTGCGCGTCGATCGCCGCCAGATCCTGGATTTCATCGAGGCCTGGGGGCCGGCGCACGGCTTCGACGCGGTGCGCGACCCGAGCAATCTCGACCCGCGTTTCGCGCGCGGCGCGCTGCGCAACGACGTGCTGCCCGCCATCGAGCGCCACTGGCCCGGCTACCGCGCCACCCTCGAACGCTTTGCGCGGCTGGCCGGCGAATCGGCGGCCGTGCTGCGCGGCCTGGCCGAGGCCGACCTGGCGGCGGTGCAGGAAAACCAGCTGTCGTTCGACAACAGCCTGCGCGTCAGCCGCCTGCTGGCGCTGCCCGCGCCGCGCCAGATGATGGTGCTGCGCCAGTGGATCGCCAGCCACGGCCTGGCGATGCCGACCGAGACCCGGCTGCAGGAACTGCGCCGCCAATTGCAGGCGGCCGGCGGCGACCGCCAGATCCTGATGCAGCACGGCGCCACCCGGCTGCGCCGCTACCGCGACTGGCTGGTGGCCGACCATGGCGTGTCAGGGCCGCCGGCAGTCGTCGACGCGCCGATCCCGCTGCGCTGGCGCGGCGAGCCTTCGCTGCGCATCGAGGCGCTGTCCGGCGCGCTGGTCTTCACCGAGGCGCCGCACGGCGTGGACCCGCAATGGCTGCGCGCCGCCTCGCTCGCGCTGCGCCGCCGCCGCGGCCGCGAACGCCTGAAGCTCGCCCCGCAGGCCCCCAGCCGCAGCCTGAAGAACCTGTACCAGGAACGCGGCATCCCCAGTTGGGAACGCGACCGCCTGCCGCTGTTGTACAGCGGCCAGGAGCTGGTGTTCGCCGCCGGCCTCGGCATCGACGCCCGCACGCCGCAGAGCGAGCCGGGCGTGGCGTTGGAATGGCGCGCCGACCAGCCGGGGGCGACGGGCTATCGCTAGCCGCGGCGGATCACCGCGCGGGCCGCGGGCCGCCCGCCGCGGGCGGATGGCCGCCGGATGAACGCAGGAAGCGCAGCAGAATGTCGTTGAACGCCGCAGGGTTTTCCAGGTAGGGCCCGTGCCCGGCGCAGGGAATCTCTTCGTACACGGCCGGCCGCAGCAGGTCGCGGGCGCGGTGGCCCACTTCCACCGGCACCGCCCGGTCTTCGCGGCCCCAGATGACGGCGATGGGCGGCGCGCCGGCGCCGAGGCCGGCCAGGCGCTCGCCCACCACGTCGTCGTCGATGCCATCGGCGATGTATTGCGCGATGCGGGCGAAGGCCGCCTGGGCGCCGGGCGAATTGTTGATGCGCCACTCTTCCTCTATCCATGCCGGCGTGACCAGGCTCCGGTCGAACAGCACCGCGTTGAGCTTGCGTTCGATGCCCTCGCGGCTGACGGTGCCGAAGCGCGCGGCGATCGCGGCCCGGGCTTCCCCGCCCATGGAGGTGATGCCTATGGTGCCGACCAGCGCCAGCGCCCGGACGCGCGCCGGCTGCGCGCAGGCGATCGCGGCCGAGATGTAGCCGCCCAGCGAGGTGCCCACCAGCGCGCAGGGGCCGATGTCGAGCGTGTCGAGCAGGGCGGCCAGCCAGCTGGCGCAGGCGGGCACGCTGAAGGGAAAATCGCCGGACTTGGCGGCGAAGCCGTGGCCGGGCAGGTCCATCGCCACGCAACGGTAGCCGGCCGCCGCGACGGCGTCGAGGTTGTGGCGCCAGCGGTCGGCGCGCGCGCCCAGGCCATGCACGAAGACCACGGCGGGGCCCGCGCCGGCCTCCAGCACGCGGGTGGACAGGCCTTGCGCGGAACAGGGGTAGGCGATCATGGCGGCGCGCCTCAGACGGTGGCCGTGGTGGCGGCGCCGCCGGCGCGCTGCGGCGCCGCCGCCCGCCGCATCTTCTCGCGGTGCGAGGGATGCCACGGAATCAGGAAACGCTCGGCCAGGTCGATGGCGTAGAACAGCACGGCGCCCAGCACGCCAAGCAGCACGATGCAGACGAAGACCTGCGTCGTGTCGAAGGCGCCCTGCGCCGCCAGGATGGTGCTGCCCAGGCCGTTGTTGCCGGCGATGAACTCGCCCACCACCGTCCCCACCAGCGCCAGCGAGATGCTGACCTTCATGCCGGACAGCAGGCTGGGAAGCGCCTGCGGAAAGCGCAGCTTCCACAGGATGTGCCGCTGGGACGCGCGCACGGCGCGGGCCATGTTGACCAGCTCGGGGTCGATGGAACGCAGCCCCAGCACGGTGCCGATGACGATGGGGAAGATCGCGATCGTGATGACCACCGCGATCTTGGAGGCGCCGCCGGTGCCGAACCAGATCACGAACAGCGGCGCCAGCGCCACCTTGGGCAGGCTGTTGAGGCCCACCAGCAAGGTGTACAGGGTGCGTTCGAGCCAGATCGAGCGGATGATGGCCACCGACAAGACCAGCCCGGCCGCCGCCGACACGGCAAAGCCGGCCAGCGAGATCCACAGCGTCGCCATCGAATTGGCCAGGTAGAAATCCGGCTTGTCGATCAGCTCGTGCAGCACGACGGAAGGGGAGGGAACCAGGAACTCCGGCATGTGCAGCACATGCACGCAGATTTCCCACAGGAGCAAGATGCCCAGCACCACGACCAGGAAGGTGCGCGCCGCTTCGGTTGCCCGCCAGATTCTCAACATGGCTCAGTCTCCCTTGAATATGCCCACGCGCTTGAACAGCGCCAGCAGCTCGCCCACGTAGCGCGCGAACTCCGGCGAGCCGCGCGTGGCCAGCGTCCGCGGGCGCGGCAGGTCTATCGTCACGTCCTCGATCACGCGCGCCGGGTTGCGCGACATGACCACCACGCGGTCGGACAGGAACACCGCCTCCTGGATGCTGTGCGTCACGAACAGCAGGGTCTTCTTCGATTGCAGCCAGATGCGCTGCAGCTCCAGGTTCAGCTCGTCGCGCGTCATGGCGTCCAGCGCGCCGAAGGGCTCGTCCATCAGCAGCAGCCTGGGGTCGCCCACCAGGGCCCGGCAGATGGCGGCGCGCTGGCGCATGCCGCCGGACAGCTCCCAGGGTCGGTGGTTCTCGAAACCGGCCAGGCCGAACAGCTCCAGCAGGCGCAGGGCATCCTGGCGGGCCGTTTTCGGGTCCAGCCGCATGAATTCCGCGGTCAGCATGACGTTCTCGAGTATGGTCCGCCAGTCGACCAGCAGGTCGCGCTGGAAGACCATGCCCAGCCCGTCCGGCGGCCCGTCCAGCAAGGCGCCGTCGAGCAGGATCTGCCCGCCGGTGCCCGCCTCCAGGCCGGCGATGCATTTGAGCAGCGTGCTCTTGCCGCAGCCGCTGGGGCCCAGGATGCTGACGAACTGGCCTTGCTCGATGTCCAGGTCGATGCGCTCCAGGGCCAGCACGTTGCCGCGCGGCGAGGCGTAGGTCTTGGTGAAGCCGGAGATGTTCAGATACGCGCTGGTCATCGGGCTCACCCCTTCGTCGCGGGCATCAGATCGTTGGTGTAGTAGTCTTCGGGCCGGGCGCTGCCGATGTCCATGCCGGCCTCGCGCATGGATTTGAGCGCCGCCTTCCAGTCCTCCGCCGATTGCCAGCCGATGCGCTTGTCCTTGGTGTTCTCGGTGTAGAACAGGGGCTTGTTCATTTCGAGCTGGGCCTTGAGGGTGACCGGGTCCAGGTTCATGCCGGGCCGCTGCTTGATGAGCGCCTGCACGGCTTCGTCCTCGTGGCCGTTCCAGATGTATTCCCAGGTTTCGATCTGCACCTTGTTGAACTTGCGCAGCATGTCGCTGCGGTTCTTCAGGGTCGCTTCGGTGGCGACCAGGCCGTAGCTGGGGAAGTGCAGGCCATAGTCGGCCATGCGTATGGTCTTGGACGGCCGCGTGCTCTCCAGCAGCGGCACCTGGTGCGGGGCGACCGACATGAAGCCGTCCGCTTCGCCCGAGCTGTAGAGCCCGGCCATGGCCGTGGGCGAGACCATGGTGATGTTCACCGACTTGCGGTCCAGCCCTGCCTTGGCCAGGAAGCTGTCGATGAAGGGCGCCCACGGGCTGGCCGAGAAGCACAGGATCTTCTTGCCCTTGAGGTCGGCCAGGGTATTGATGCTGGAATCGCGCGGCACCATCACGGCCAGGTCCGAACCGCGCAGGTAGCCGGCGAACGACTTCAGCGGCACTTTCTTCGCGCGCGCCGGCACCAGCAGGCCGAGCTGGACCTGGCCGATGTCGGCCTGCCCGGCCGCCACCAGCTGCATGGTGTTGAGCGAGCCGCTGCCGTCCTGGATGGTGACGTCCAGGCCCTCGCGCCGGAACCAGCCTTTCTCCCGCGCCAGATGCATGGCCGCGTGAAAGCCCAGCGGCGAGAAGTCCAGGCGGACGGTCACCTTCTCGTCCGCGTGCGCGGCGGCCGAGGCGGCGATCGCCACGGCGCCGGCGATGGATGCGATGATCGTGCGGCCCAGCCGCCCGGCGTAGCTGCGATATCTGCTGTTTGCCATAACTCCTCCAGAGGTTTCCAGATCGTGGCGCGTCTACTTGTTTGCGCGCCTTGAGATTCAATACCGCCCCGCATGCCACTCCCGCCCTCCAGGATGCGGCGGATCCGGCTCCGCCGGTCCGCCCTCATCGCCCCCTGGGGGGCGCGCGAAGCGCGCAGGGGGGCCTACACATGCCCGAATTGCTCCAGCGCCTGGGCCAGGGTCAGGCCCTCCTGCAGCCTGGCGCGGATCTGGACTTCCTTTTGCGTCAGGCCCTCGGCCTCGTCCAGCACCCGCTCCACGATCTCGAACGGAATCACGATGACGCCATCGTCGTCGCCCAGAATGAAATCGCCGGGCCGCACCCGCACCAGCGGCGTGGTGGCGCCGCGCAGGTAGACCGGAATCTGCCAGGCATTCACCTTCCAGCGGCCGATGGATTGCACCGGCGTGCGGTAGCGGGCGTAGACGGGGAACTTCTGCGCGCCGATCCAGCGCACGTCGCGCACCCCGCCGTCCACCAGCGCGCCCAGGCAGCCGCGCTCCTTCATGCCGATGGCGATCAGTTCGCCGAAGTAGCAGATGCCCTGGCCGTCGCCGCTCCACACGCTGATCTCGCCCTCCGACAGCCCCTGGCAGGCCTGCATCTTGTCGGCGTCGCCGCCCAGTTCGTAGGGCGTCATCTGGCCGCGCACGGTGTAGGCCCAGCCGGCGAGCTGGCCGGCCTCGCGCGGGTAGGGCCGGAAGTCCGGCGACAGGCCCTGGTCCAGGTAGCCCAGGGTGTCGAGCACGTCCGCGACGTTGGAGGTATCCACGCGCAGATAGCGTTCGCGGATGCGCTTGCGTTGTTCGGGGGTGAAGTCGTTCGCCATATCGTCGTGTTCCCGTTGTTTCAGATGCTGGGGATGAGCCCGCCGTCCACGCGGACGACCGAGCCGGTCAGGTAAGAGGCCCGCGCGCTGGCCAGGAAGGCCACCACGTCGCCGTATTCCTGAACCTGCCCGTAGCGGCCCATCGGTATGGTGCCAGTGCTTTCGCGCGCGACCTGCTCCACGGTCTTGTTTTCGCGCGCGGCGCGCGCCTCGTCCAGTTGCCGGATGCGGGCGGTGGCGATGCGGCCCGGCAGGACGACGTTGACGGTCACGCCGTCGGCCGCCACCTCGCGCGCCAGCGTCTTGGACCAGCCCACCAGCGCCAGCCGCAAGGCGTTGGATACGCCCAGGTTGGGAATGGGCGCCACCACGCCGGACGAGGTGCTGGTGATGATGCGGCCCCAGCCGCGCTCGCGCATCCCCGGCAGCACCAGGTCGGCCAGCTGCATCAGGCTCAGCACCATGCCGCGGAAATGCGTTTCCCACGACGCGCGCGGCACGCCGGCGATCGGCGAAGGCGGCGGGCCGCCGGAATTGTTGACCAGGATGTCCACGCCGCCCAGGCGCGCCTGGATGGCCTGCACGTGGCCGGGCAGCTCGTCCAGCCGGCCCAGGTCCATGAGCAGGGGGCTGGCCTGGCCGCCCTGTTCGACGATGGCCTGCACGGTGCCGGCCGCGGCGGCCTCGTGGATGTCGGCGACCACCACGTGCGCCCCTTCTGCGGCCAGCGCGCGGGCGATGGCGCCGCCCAGCCCGCCGCCGGCGCCGGTGACCAGCGCCACCTTGTTTGCGATGCCCAGGTCCATGCCGGTTCTCCTCAGGTGCCGACCTTGAGCGGCGCCGACAGCTTGCGCAGCAGCGCCACCGCGCTGCGCGCCGTGATCAGGCCCGTCTTGGGATTCTCGGACGGTATGTTTTCGATGGTCATGTTGAAGCTGGCCGTATCGGCGTCGACCTCGATCCGATGCGTGTTGCGGGTCACCGTCGGGTCGGCCCACACCTCGAGCATGGTCCGGTCCGGCCCGATCCCGGCCAGGGACAGCGCGACCGAGACGTTCAGGTTGGCGGGAAAGCCCCTGGCCGCCTCGCGCGCCGTGCCGGAAAAGATCCTGGTGGGGGTGGTGATGCTGGCCACGTCGATGCCGTTCTCCTCCAGGTAGGGCGCGCCGGCCAGGCCACGCAGCGGCTTGCGGGTGGTCATGCGCACCGAATGGATGGTGCCCTCGGCCGCGGCGGCGACCGCGTCCAGCCCGATCAGCGCGCCGGTCGGCACCAGGATCGAGCCGCCGTATTCGATGGCGGTTTCGCGCAGCCCGGGATGCGCCAGCAGTGCGCCCACCGACAGCACCACCAGCTTCTTGCCCGCCTGCAGCACGGGCAGGGCGATCCGCGGCAGCAATTCCGGCGGCGCGCATTCCACCACGATGTCCGCCAGCCCGGCCAGTTCCTCCAGCGCCACGACGGGGACGGCATGGCTGAGCTGCTGAACGAAATCCGTCGCCCTGGCGACGTTGCGGGCCGATACCGCGGCCAGCGCCAGGCCGGGTATGCCCTTGTCCAATTCCCGTGCGATGACCTTGCCGACGGCCCCCAGGCCGGCGATGGCCACGCGCGATTCAGAAGCAACTGCCATATCAGTCCTTTTCCAAGTTTTCATGCCGATCGCTCGTGCGGCGCCGCGTCTCGGGCGGCATCCGGTACCCACTGTAGGGCCGGCATGAAAGGTCGGACAAACGATTTGAATGGCCCCTATGCATGAGATAAACTCAAGGGTCCTCATGCAGGGAGGATGAGCCCGAATGCGCCGCGCCTTACCTTCCATGGCGGCCCTGAGCGCCTTCGAGGCGGCAGGCAGGCTGGGAAGCTTTTCCGCCGCGGCCGAAGAGCTGCACGTCACGCAGGGCGCCATCAGCCGCCAGATCCGCGGGCTCGAGGAATACCTGGGCACCCGGCTGTTCCTGCGGCTCACGCGGCAGGTCGAACTCACCGCCGCCGGCGAGGCCTATCTGCGCGAAGTCCAGTACGCGCTCGACTACGTGGAACGCGCCACCGCCGGTTTCCGGACGCGGCAGAGCCAGCACGTGGTGCTGACCATCAGCGCGCTGCCGTCGATCGCGTCGTTCTGGCTCATGTCCCGCCTGGTGGGCTTTTCGCAGCGCTACCCGCACATCGACACCCGGGTGCTGACCTCCATCCGCGCCGTCGACCTGCAATCGAACGAGGCCGACGTGGCCATCCGCGTGGGCCCGCTGCCGGGCAAGAGCTACGAGGCGCGCCTGCCGCGCATCGATCTTGAGATGGTCACGAACTGGCGCGGCGTGCATGCCGAGCCGCTGTTCGACGACGTCCTGGTGCCGGTGCTTTCCCCCGGCCTGCCCGAGCCCGGCCACGAGATCCGCGAGCCGCGCGACCTGCTGCGCTATCCCCTGATCCATACAGCGAGCCGGGCGCGCGCCTGGCCGGACTGGCTCGCCCTGTACGGCCTGCAGGAGCCGGAGCGCGGCGAGCGGGCGGAATACGGGCACTTCTTCATGGCCATCGAGGCGGCCCGCAAGGGGCAGGGCGTGGCGCTGATTCCCGGCGTGCTGCTGTCCGGGATCGGCGGCGGCCTGGTCGCGCCGATCCGTTGCACGACGCCCAGCGCCGGGTCCTATTATCTGTTGATGCGCAGCGACCGCGTGCAGGATCCGCAGTGCGCCGCCTTCTGCGACTGGATCCAGGAGCAGGCCGGCGAGGTGCAGGCCTGTGTATGAAGCCCGCCCGTGGCAAGGACGGGCAGCGGGCAACCGGCCGGGCGCGGCCGCCCGCCCGTGGCTACAGCAGGTACCGGGCCTGTCCGGCGCCCACTCCCGATAGCGTTTCCGGCGTCCATTGCCGGTTGACGTAGAACTGCAGCCGGATGCCGTCGGGATCCTGGATGGTGACGGCGCGGCGGGCAGGGTGGTCGACGTCCTGTTCCACCGCGATGCCGGCAGCGGGCAGCAGTCCCAGGGCGCGGTCCAGCTCGCTCTCGTCCTTGACCTCGATGCCCACGTGGTGCAGGCCCGGCTGGGCGCCGGGCGTGGCGCGCACGAGGGACAGGCTCACGGTGCCGAAGGTGCCGGCCAGGACCGCGCCGTCCTGGTCGCGGCCGCCGGCATAGGGAGACAGGCCGACCACCTGGGTGTAGTAGTCGAACATTTTCTCGAAGTCCTTGGCGACGAAGGCGGCGTGCGTCACGCGGCGGGCGCGGAATATGGAGCTGGGCACCACGCGGATCGGCGGATCCTGCGGATAGTGGCGCTGCGTGCTGGGCACGTTGGTCACGCCCGGAATCCATTCGGGCTTGACCTTCTCGAATACGCCGTGGCGGGCGGCGCGCCAGTCGGTCACGACGTCGGCGTAGATCTCGACCGCATTGCCCTCGGGGTCGAACTTGTACAGCGAGTGGGCCACGTCGTGGTCCTGGATCGAGTAGTACTCGACGCCGGCCTCGACCGACTGCCTGTAGCCGCTCACCAGGTCGGCCTCGGTCTCCAGTTCGAAGGCGATGTGGTTCAGGCCGGGCTTCTGGCCGGCGGGCGCGTAATGGCTGGTCACGTCGGTCAGCCCCAGGTCGTGATAGGTGTTGCCGTTACTGACGAAGCTGGCGCGGTTGTCCGGCTGGCGATATACCTCCTCGAAGCCCACCACCGTCTGGTAGAACTCGGATGCGCGTTCATAGCTGCTGACGAACAGATTGACGTGGCCGAGGCGGCGCGGCCGGAAGAACCGCGCTTCGAGGCTGCTTTCTGCTTTTCCCACCTTTTCCCCTCCTGTGGATGTCCCCTGCGCCCGGTGGCCGCGGCCTGGCCGCGACGCGGAGAACGGGGACGATGATCTTGAGGGCAATGTAGGGCGGGGCCGGCGGCGCGGACAAACGATTTATCGTCCCGCCATGCATGAACAAAACTCAATCGTCGCCGGCAGAAAAAAAGCCCTTGGATATCCAAGGGCTTTGTTTTCTTTGGCGGAGACGGTGGGATTCGAACCCACGATGCAGTTTTAGCCGCATACTCCCTTAGCAGGGGAGCCCCTTCGGCCACTCGGGCACGTCTCCGAAAGAGCTGCGCAGTATAGCATGCTCGAGCGGTTTCCCTAGCGAAACCTCGACGTCCTGCCGGCTACGCGGCCTGGTCCAGCCCGAAGGCCTTGTGCAGCGCCCGCACCGCCAGTTCCATGTATTTGTCGTCGACGATCACGGACGTCTTGATCTCGCTGGTGCTGATCATCTGGATGTTGATGCCTTCTTCCGACAGCGTCTTGAACATCAGGCTGGCCACGCCCACGTGCGAGCGCATGCCGATGCCGACGATCGACACCTTGCAGACCTTGTTGTCGGCCACCACCTCGCGCCCGCCCACGGCCGGCAGCACCTGGCCGTTGAGCACGTCGAGCGCCTTCTGGAACTCGTTGCGGTGCACGGTGAACGAGAAGTCGGTGGTGCCCGCCACCGACTGGTTCTGCACGATCATGTCGACGTCGATGTTGGCGGCGGCGACCGGGCCGAGGATGGAATAGGCGATGCCGGGCTTGTCCGGCACGGCCAGGACGGTGATCTTGGCTTCGTCCCGGCTGAACGCGATGCCGGACACAACGGCGGATTCCATTTTTTCGTCTTCCTCAAAAGTGATCAGGGTGCCCGACTTCATCTCTTCGTCGAGCGCAATCAGCGGGTCGGTCAGCGACGACAGCACGCGGGTCGGCACGCGGTACTTGCCGGCGAATTCCACCGAGCGGATCTGCAGCACCTTGGAGCCCAGCGACGCCATCTCGAGCATTTCCTCGAACGAGATCACGCTCAGCCGGCGCGCCTCGGGCACCACGCGCGGATCGGTGGTGTAGACGCCGTCGACGTCGGTGTAGATCAGGCATTCGGCCGCGTTCAGCGCCGCCGCCACGGCCACCGCCGAGGTGTCGGAGCCGCCGCGGCCCAGCGTGGTGATGTTGCCGGCGTCGTCCACGCCCTGGAAGCCCGCCACGATGACCACCCGCCCGGCGTCGAGATCGGCGCGGATGCGCTGGTCGTCGATCGAGCTGATGCGGGCCTTGGTATAGGACGAATCGGTGCGCACCGGCACCTGCCAGCCCGCGTAGCTGCGCGCGTCGACCCCGATGGCTTTCAGCGCCATCGCCAGCAGCCCCACGCTGACCTGCTCGCCAGTGGCGGCGATCATATCCAGTTCGCGCGGGTCGGGCTGTTCCTGCAGTTCCCTGGCCAGCCCGATCAGGCGGTTGGTTTCGCCCGACATGGCGGACGGGACCACCACGATCTGGTGGCCGGCCGCGCGCCACTTGGCGACGCGGCGGGCGACATTCTTGATGCGCTCGATCGAGCCCATCGACGTGCCGCCATACTTGTGAACGATAAGAGCCATGATGAAATGAGGTTTCTGCCGGGCTGCACGGCGGGCAAAAGGGGCCGCAAGCGCCGCTGGGGCTGGTGGAAAGTCAACCCATGATGATAGCCTAGCAGGGCAGGCTACGCCAAATGACATGCCCCGCGGCGCCTAGGCCGTCCGCGCCGCTTCCTCGCCCAGCGGGGCCGGCAATCGCCCCGGCAGCACCAGGGTTACCAGCGTGCCGGTCTCCAGCGCTTCCACCTGGATCGCGCCCCCCAGCACGGCGGCGCGCCGCCGCATGTTTTCCAGCCCGGATCCGCAGCCGTGGCAGAACGGCGTGCCGTCGTTCTGGATGGTGATCACGGCCTGGCCGGCGGGGCCCGGCCGGCCTTGTACCTGGATGCGGGTGGCCGGGCCGTGGCGGGCGGCATTGGTGATGGCCTCCTGCATGATGCGCAGCACGTTCAGCGCATGCGCCGGCGTCACGCCGGAGATCTCCGGCAGGCGCGCCATGGACCAGTGCAGCGCGATGCCGACCCGCTTGAGCTGTCGTTCCAGCCGTTCGCGAAATCCCGACAGCGCGACGGTCAGCTCGCGGTCGCCGATGTCCAGCGAATGGATCACCGCGCGCAGGTCGTCCAGCGCCTCGCGCGCCGAACGTTCGATCGAGGTCGAGCGTTCGCGCTCGGCCAGCGCGATGATGGAGGCCAGGTGGCCGCTCAGGCCGTCGTGCAGGTCGGCCGTCAGCCGCTGCCGCTCTTCGCTGCGCACGCGCTGCGCGGCTTCCTTGCGTTCTTCCTCGTGCAGCCGGCCGAGCTCGGCCTCGCGCTCGGCCAGGCGCCGCTTCAGGTGGGCGTTGGCCTCGTCCAGCTGCATCATGCTCAGGCCCAGCCGGCGCGCCAGCACGATCGCGATGCCGACCGTCAGCGCCTGGCGGTAATAGATGCCGAGGTACACCGGGCCGTCGGTCCACATGGCCAGGATGGCGCCGTCGTGCAGCAGCGCCACGGCCAGCAGCAGCAGCGGCACCAGCAGCAGCCAGGCTTCCTTCACGCCCTTGGCCAGTGCGCCCCAGGCCGAGATGCCGATGGCCGACAGCAGGCCCAGCAGCAGCACCGGAAACCCCACCCATAGCCCCACCCGGTGCGCTGCCACGACGCCCGACAACGCGAACAGCGTGCAGGCCAGCGGCACCGCCCAGGCGCAGGTCTTGAGCCAGCGCGGCACGCGCGAGCCGTTGACCAGCAGGGCGATGATCTGCAGGATGAACGCGGCCGCGGTGGCCATCGTGAACGCATAGGGCGGCAGCGTGCGCAGCGTCGGGTTCAGCTCGGCCACCAGCCCGGCGTAGCCCAGCAGCGACACCGCCAGCAGCAGGAACATCCAGCCGAACAAGGCTTCGCGCGGCCGGTAGATCCACGCCACCAGCACCGCGAAGGTGATCAGCAGCTGCGCCGCCAGCGCCATCAGGCGCACGTGTTCGAGCAGGAACAATTGCAGGCGGTAGGGCGTGGCGACCTGCCCGGCGGTGCCGACGTACAGCCGCGACAGGTAGCCGCGCGCCGCGCCCGAGGCCAGCAGCGCGACGTCGATCGTGTTGACGCCGCGCCGCAGCGCATTGGCCGGCAGCGGGACCAGGGCCGCCATGCCCGAGGTCACGCCGATCATCAGCGTGCGGGTGCCGGTGTCGGCGATCTGGCGGCCCGCCAGCGATACGATCGCGCGCTGGTTGAGCATGGGAATGAACAGGTAGAGCGGCTCGTCGGGCAGGGCGGCAAGGGAGAAGGCGAGGCGGTATTCGGCGCGGCCGCCGCGTCTTTCCTCGGCCAGCGGCAGCTGCACCGGCCCGCGCGCGTCGCAGCCGCGGATGCAGGCGACGGTGCCGATGGCCAGCGCGCCCCGGGGTTCCGGCAGTCGCAGCCACATCGGCAGGCTGGCGGCCACGGCCAGCAGGATTCCCAATACCGTCCAGGCGGCGTACCGCCTCAAAGCCATATGAGTCCCAGGCGCGATGCCTCGAACACCGCCTCCGAACGATTATTGGCCTCCAGCTTGCGATAGATATTCTTCACGTGCACCGGCACGGTCTGGCGCGAGATGCCGAGCTGCTCGGCCAGTTCGGCGTAGGTGAAGCCCTTGGCGATGCCCCACAGGATCTGGGTTTCGCGCGGGGTCAGCGCCTGGGCCAGCGGCGCGCGCGGCGGCGTGCCGGCGGCCGAGGTGTTCAGGCGCCGCACGATGACGCGGGCGATGGACGACGAGATGGGCGAGCGGCCGGCGCGCAGTTCCTCGATGGCCTCGATCAGCTCGATCGAGTCGGCGTCCTTGAGCAGGTAGCCGGCGGCGCCGGCCTCGATGGCGTCGATCACCGTCCTGTCGTCGGCCAGCACCGAGATCACCATCGCGTCGGCGTCGGGGTTCAGCGAGCGCAGGGTACGGATGGCCTGCGTGCCGTGGCCGTCGGGCAGGCGCAGGTCGGTAATGAGCAGGTCGATCGGCTCCCGCTGCAGGTGTTGCAGCGCGTCGGCCAGCGTGGCGCAGGCGGCGACCAGGCTGCCGCCCGGCCAGCCCGCGAGGATGCGCGCGAAGCGGTCGCGCAGCGGCTCGTCGTCCTCGACGAGCAGCACCCGGCAGGGCGCGTCCTGGCGCACGCCGCCGTCCGACCCGTCGCTCGCTTCCATGCCGGGCTTTTTTCCGCGTGATTGAAGTGGAGCGACTTTGGCACGTGGGGGCCGTGCGGCCAATACCTTTTTCATGGTATCCGCAAGCGCTAACCTGCTCGTGAGCGGCGTGCTTCAAAGTTTGTCAGATCTTGCGAAAGTTAACACAAAGATCCGTATTTCCGCATGCCAACCATCTTGCCGCTGGCGGCATTTCCGGCGGCGGCGCAGCGCCCGGCATGGCGTTTCAGCCCGGGCCGAATCCGTACAGCGCCTGCGCGTTGCGGTCCAGGCGGTCGGGCGCCAGCCCGGCGGCCTGCAGCCATGCCTCGCACACGGCCAGCCAGGCGCCGTCGTTTTCCGTGCGGAACGGCTCTATCCGTCCGGGATCGTCGTCCGGCTTGCGGCCGGTGCCCTGGGTATGGGGCCAGTTCGAGCCCCAGACGATGGCGCCGGGATTGGCGCGCGCCAGCCGGAGCACGAAGGGTTTCATGTCGAGGTAGGGCGCCGGCCGCGCCGAGCCGAGGTAGGGCGCCGACAGCTTGACGGTGAGCCGGCCCGCGGCCGCCAGCGGCAGCAGCCGGGCCCAGGCCGGAGTGTCGGGGCCCTGGGCGGCCGTCGCCAGCGCGAAATGGTCGGCCACGAAATGCCGTCCGCAGGCGGCGATGTCGTCGGCCAGGCCGGCCAGCACCTCGGGCGCGGCATGCAGCTGCACGTGCCAGCGGTCCGGGATGATGGCGTCGATCCCGGCGATTCGCCGCCGGGCGCGGCCGATGTCGCGGTCGCCGTCCACCGCCAGGTTCAGCCGGGCGCCTCGCACGCCGGCCCGGTCCAGCGCGTCGACCACGACGGGAGAAGTGTCGGGCGCCAGCACGCCCACGCCGCGCGCCGTGGGGCCCAGCTGCGCCAGGGCATCCAGCAGGCAGGCGTGGTCGGTGCCGTATACGCTGGGCTGCACCAGCACCACCCGCGCCGCGCCGATCCGCGCCAGGTGGGCGCGCAGTGCGCCCACCCCGGCCGGCCCGGGGGTGAAACGGCGCTGCGGCGCGTACGGAAAGCGGCCGGGATCGAAAACGTGGACGTGGCTGTCGCAGAGCGTGAGACGCATCGCGGCCTACTGCGGCTGGATGCCGGCCTGCTTGACCACGGCTTTCCAGCGCACCAGTTCGTCGTGGATGAAGCCGCCGAAGGCCTGCGGCGAATCGCCCACCGGATGCGCGCCGATTTCCGCGAATTTCTTGGTCACCTCGTCGCTCTTGAGCGCCTTCAGGATCTCCGCATGCAGCGCCGCCAGCACCGGCGCCGGCGTCTTGGCGGGCGCCACCACCCCGACCCAATGGGTGACCGAGAAGTCTTTCAGTCCGGCCTCGGCGAAGGTCGGCACGCTGGGCAGCTGCGGCGCGCGCTGCGCCTGGCCCACGCCCAGGCCTTTGATGCGGCCGGAGGCGAAGGCCCCGGCGGTGCTGGTGATGCTGTCGATCAGCAGGTCTACCTCGCCGGCCATCAGCGCCTTGATCGACTCGCCGCCGCCCTTGTACGGCACGTGCAGGAACTTGGCGCCGGTCAGCGCGCCCAGCCATTCGGTGGTCAGGTGCGGCGTACTGCCGACGCCGCCGCTGCCGTAGGTGATTTTCTCGGGGTTCTTGCGCGCGTAATCGATCAGCTCTTGCGCCGTGGAGAAGCGGGAGGTCGACGGCACCATCATCACCATCGGCGACTCGGCCACCTTGGTGACGGCGACCAGGTCGCGCTCGGTGTCGTAGGGCATGTCGGCCTGCAGCGCCGGGCTCATCGTGAACGGGGCGCTGATGAAGCACAGCACGTAGCCGTCGGGCGCGGCCTTGGCCACCGCGTCGGTGCCGATGATGCCGCCGGCGCCGGCCTTGTTCTCGACCACGAACGACTGGCCGGTGTCGGTCGACAGTTTCTGGGCCAGCACCCGGGCCAGGACGTCGTTGGGGCCGCCGGGCGCGAACGGCACCACCAGACGGACGGGTTTGTTGGGATAGGCGGGCTGCTGGGCCTGCGCCCAGGCGGGCAGCAGGACGCAGGCCGCCGCGGCGGCCGCCAGGGGCCGGCGGAGCAAAGGAAGCATGATTGTCTCGTCCAGTCGTGTGATGGTTATGGTCGCGAAGGCGGCCGGGGGCCGCGCAAGATTCGCGCCAGATTGTACCTATTGATTACAAGATACAATAAGGGTCAACCCTGGGCGGGAAAGCAGGCGCTCAAAGAGATCTTGCTTATGCCAAAATACAATCCCGCGACGAAGCGGCCGCCGCCGGCGGCGCGCGTTCCTTCCCTGGAGATCTGAATGAAATTCATTGTCCTGCCCTGCGACGGCATCGGGCCCGAAATCGTGGCCGCCTCGGTCGACGTGCTGAAGGCTGCCGCCGCGCGGTTCGGCTTCGCGGCGGAATTCGACTACGAAGACCTCGGCTTCACCAGCCTGCACAAGTACGGCATCACGATCCGCCCGGAAGTCCTGGAACGCGCGAAGGGCTACGACGGCGTGATCCTCGGCCCGCAGTCGCATTCCGACTACCCGCCGCCGGAGCAGGGCGGCCGCAACGTGTCGGCCGCCTTCCGCGTCGGGCTCGACCTGTACGCCAACGTGCGCCCGGCCCGCACGCGGCCCTTCCTGCCCACCAATATGCGCGAAGGCCGCACGATGGATCTGGTCATCATGCGCGAGGCCACCGAAGGCTTCTACGCCGACCGCAACATGACGCGCGGCTGGGGCGAGGTGATGCCCAGCCCCGACATGGCGCTGTCGCTGCGCAAGATCACCCGCTTCTGCAGCGAGCGGATCGCGCGCCGCGCCTTCGAGCTGGCGATGACCCGCCGCCGCAAGGTCACCGCCATCCACAAGGTGAACAGCTTCCACATGACCGACGGCCTGTTCCTGGAGGCCGTGCGCCACGTGGCCAAGGACTTCCCCGAGGTCGCGCTCGACGACCTGCTGGTCGACGCCGCCACCGCCCACCTGGTGAAGGAGCCCGAGCGCTTCGACGTGCTGGTGGCGACCAATTTCTACGGCGACATCCTGTCGGACCTGTGCAGCGAACTGTCGGGCAGCCTGGGCCTGGCCGGCTCGGTCATGGCCAGCGACGACCTCTGCTGCGCCCAGGCCCAGCACGGCTCGGCGCCCACCCTGGCCGGCCTGGACAAGGCGAACCCGACCTCGATGATCCTGTCGGTGGCGATGCTGGTGCACTGGCTGGGCGTCAAGCACGCCGACGACACGCTGGCGCGCGCCGCGGCGGCCATCGAATCGGCCGTCGACAAGGTGCTGGCCAACCCGCAGACGCGCACGCCCGACGTCGGCGGCAATATCGGCTGCAAGGCTTTCGCCGCGGCCGTGGCCAACGCGGTAGCCACGGCTTGATGCGGTCGGCGGCACGGTGGAGCGCTGGCAGCATCCCGAGGCCGTAACCGGCGTCAGCCCGCTGATCCCGCAGCTGGCGGCGCGCATCCTGGAGATCGCGCGCCGCCGCGAACTGCCGGTCGGCCACCGGCTGACCGAACAGTCGCTGTGCGACAGCCTGGGCGTTTCGCGTTCCCCGGTGCGCAAGGCTCTGCGCCTGCTGGAGCGGTCCGGGGCGGTGCGGTCCAGCCCCCGTCGGGGGTTCCAGATTTCGATGCCCCCCGGCGAGCTGGCGGTGCTCGACCTGTCGGGCGCCTCCGGCGCCGAACAGGAAATGTATCTGCGCGTGGCCAACGACCGCATCGGCGGCCGGCTGCCCGCCGAGGTGACCGAAACCGAATTGATGGCGCGCTACGGCCTGGGCCGCCAGCCGATCCAGCGCGTGCTGAACCAGCTCGCCCGCGACGGCGTGGTCGACCGCAAGCCGGGCCGTGGCTGGGCCTTCCGGCCATTGCTGTCCGACCCGGAATCGCACCGCGAAAGCTACCGTTTCCGCATGATGTTCGAACCGGCCGCCATCCTGGAGCCCGGCTATGCCGTCGATGCCGCCGAACTGGAGCGCTGCCGGCGCGAGCAGAACGAACTGCTGCAGGGCGGCCTCGAACGATGCACGCCGGCCAAGCTGTTCGAGGCCGGCTGTCATTTCCACGAAACCGTCGTGGCCGGCGCGCGCAATCGCTTCGTGCTGGATGCGCTGCGCAACGTGAACCAGATGCGGCGCATCCTGGAATACGGCACGCGGCTGGACCTGGACCGGCTGCAGCGACAGTGCGAGGAGCATTTGCAGCTGATCGACCTGCTGGCGCGCGGCGAGCGCATGGAGGCCTCGCAGTTCCTGCGCCAGCACCTCAATACCGCGCGCATCGTCAAGATCGGCGCCGATCCGGCGTCCTGATCCGGCCGCAAGGCGCGCGGGCCGCGGGTTCGGGGCCGCGGAGGCCGGCCCCGGACGGCATCCGGGATGAGCTGCCGCGAACGCGAAGGCGATTTTCCTGTCGGATGAGTTTGCGCCCGCCAACCCGTCTCCATCGTACAGGCAGCCCATGTCCGATCTTGCCGCCCCCGCGCCCGCCGCCATTTCCACGCCCCGCCGCCGCTGGGAGCTCGACGCCCTCAGAGGCCTGATGCTGGTGCTGATGACCTCTTCGCACCTGCCCACCTGGTTCGCGATGCCGGCCAGCGAGCCGTTCGGCTTCGTGTCGGCCGCCGAAGGCTTCGTCTTCCTGTCGGCCTACATGGCCGGCATGGTCTATACCCAGCGCGCGCTGCGACAGGGGGTGCCGGCGATGCGGCGCGCCTTCCTGCGCCGCGCCATGGTGCTGTACGCCTGCCAGGCCGCGTCGCTGCTGTTCCTGTTCACCGTCATCGCCGCGCTCGGCTTCACCTTCCACCAGTCGGCAGCGCCGCGGCTGATGTGGTTCTACCTGCAGGAGCCTGTGACGGCGCTGTGGGCCTCGCTGCTGCTGATCTACAACCCGCCGCTGCTCGACATCCTGCCGGTGTACGTGATCTTCATGCTGCTGAGCCCCTGGGTGCTCGGCTACGCCCTGCAGCGGGGCTGGACGCTGATGCTGGGCCTGAGCGTGGCGATGTGGATCGGCGCCCAGTTCGGCATGGCGCGCGCGCTGTACGACCTGCTGACCGCCGCCACCGGGCTGTCGGTGCCGTTCAGCGAAACGGGCGCTTTCGAAACCTATGCGTGGCAGCTGCTGTGGATGGCCGGCCTGTGGCTCGGCGCGCGCCATGCGCGCACGCCGGCCGCCGAACGCCGCCCGCCGCCGCCCGGCCTGACCGCGGCCGCGTTCGGCATCGCCGCGGTGCTGCTGGTATGGCGCCACGTGACCGGCCACCAGCCGTTCGCCGGCGACAATCCGCTGAACTGGCTGTCCGACAAATGGCTGCTGGGGCCGTTGCGCCTGCTGGATTTCGCCGCCCTGGTGATCGTGCTGATGTACGTCGGCCGGCGGCTGCCGGCCCGCCTGCCGCGGCCGCGCTTCCTGCGCTGGTTGCAGACGCTGGGCTCGGCCTCGCTGCCGGTGTTCTGCGCCCACCTGGTCCTCGTCCTGCTGGCGCTGGCCGTGCTGGGCGACAGCTCGCCCGACCGGCCGCTGTGGCTCGATCCCGTCATGTTCATCGGCTGCATGGCGCTGCTGCACGGCGTGGCGCGGATCGCGCTGTCGGTGAAATCCGGGCCCGGCGGCGGCAAGCCGGCCTCGTGCCGCACCCCGCCGCGGCAGGGCGGAAGCAGCCAGGCCAGCGCATCGCAGCGCGTCGGCCTGCGCCCCGCCGCGCGGCATTCGGGTATGCTCGATCCGCTCTGAGAACGATGGCCGGCGCGATCGCCGCCGGCGCAATAGAGGGGGAGCATTCATGAAGCGCGGGTTCGCCCGGCCGGCGGCCGGGGCAGCCGGATACGGCGCGGCGGCCGGGGCGCCCGGCCTGTCGCCTTACGTGGCCGGCCTGGCGCTGGCCTTCGCCCTGTTCTGGGCGGCATTGGCGGTCGCGCCGCTGAATCGCCGCGACTGGGCGCTCGAAAACGCGCTGGTGGTGGCCTTCGTGGCCGCGCTGGCCGCCGGCCGCCGCCATTTCGCGCTGTCGCCCGTCTCGTACACCCTGATCTTCGTATTCCTGTGCCTGCATACAGTCGGCGCGCACTATACCTATGCCAAGGTACCCTACGACGACTGGTGGCGGGCGCTGGCCGGCCGCACACTGAACGAGACGATGGGATGGCGGCGCAATCACTTCGACCGGCTGGTGCATTTGAGCTATGGATTGCTGCTGGCCTATCCGATCCGCGAGTTTTTCCTGCGCGTGGTGGACGCGCGCGGCTTCTGGAGCTATTTCCTGCCGCTCGATTTCGCGCTCGCCAGTTCGGCCACCTATGAATTGATCGAATGGGGCGCCGCCTACGCGGTGGGCGGCGACCTCGGCATGGCCTACCTGGGCACGCAGGGCGACGTATGGGACGCCCACAAAGACATGGCACTGGCGGCTGCCGGCGCGCTGCTGGCGATGATCGCCACCGCGGCGATCAATGCCTGGCGGCGCCGCGACGCCGCCCGCGAATGGGTGGACAGGCAGCGCCGCCGGGGCGATGGCCGGGGGCCGGCAAGCCTCGGGCAGTCTGCCTAGCGCGGCAGCCACTCCGGCCGGTCGCTGCCCGGCGCCGGCGTGGGCCGGGCCCAGCGGCACGGCGTTTCCGACATCTGCAAGGCCGGCCCCAGCGTGCGCAGGCGGCCGTAGCCGGTGTCGGCCTCCACGTACAGGCGCGCCAGTTCGGCCTCGGTCAGCTTTTCGGGCGCCTGGCCGAAGTCGTGCAGCAAGCCTTGCCGCTGGATCAGCATGGCCGACTGGCACAGCGAGACCTGCACGTGGTAGCTGCCGCCTTCGCGCGCGCGCCGCGCCAGCGCCAGCATGGTGCCCAGCGCGCCCAGATAGCCGGTGGTGTAGTCGCACACCGGGGCGAATACCAGCTTGGGGCGGCCGCCGTTGGCCAGTTGCCCGTAGGTATGGCATACACCGGTGACGGCCTGCGCCACCTGTTCCCAGCCGGAACGGCCGGCGAACGGGCCGCCTGAGCCGAAACAGCTGATCGACAGATAGACCAGGCCGGGACGCCGGCGCATCAGTTCTTCCATGCCGAAGCCGTGGGCCGCCAGCCGGCCGGGCCGGTAGCCGCTGATCATGACGTCGGCCTCGCCGGCCAGCGCCAGCAGGCGGGCGTGGTCCCCGGGCCGGGTGAAATCGAGATAGCAACTGCGCTTGCCGTGGCTGGTATCGCGCACATGTTCGGGCGTCTGCGGCAGTTTTTCGGCCGTGACCAGCAGCACGTCGGCGCCGTGCTCGGCCAGCGTGCGGCCGGCGATCGGGCCGGCCAGGATGCGCGTCAGGTCCAGCACGCGTACG
This sequence comes from Pigmentiphaga soli, assembly GCF_039541095.1. Taxonomy (NCBI): domain Bacteria; kingdom Pseudomonadati; phylum Pseudomonadota; class Betaproteobacteria; order Burkholderiales; family Alcaligenaceae; genus Pigmentiphaga; species Pigmentiphaga soli. The sequence goes on along the minus strand of NZ_BAABFO010000012.1, from coordinate 68,810 downwards.
CCCGACAGCGGCCGCAGCCCGTCGCCCAGGCCTTCGGGGAAGGGTTCGGGCGGGCCGTCGGCGATCCTGGTGATCTCGATCACCGGCCGTGCCGCCAGGTAGGCGCCTTGCGGGTGCGCCAGCCACTCTTGCGGCGTGCGGATCTTGCCGCCGCAAGCGTTGGCGGCGGCAATGGCAGCCTCCAGTTCGTCGGCATCCCAGTTCGCCACCGCCGCGGCCACGGCCGCCGGCGTGTAGTCGCACTGCAGGACGTCCAGCACCCGGCGCGCCAGGTGCGGCAGGTTGAAGTGCGGCAGCACCCAGCCGTTGCGCGCCTGCCAGGGCTGGGTCACCGTCAGCATGTATGACATGTCGGCCGGCAGCGGCACGTGCCGGTACTGGCCGTCGTCGCCCAAGGCGCGGGTGTAGTCCACCGTGCGCGTGGTGGCCGCGGCGTGGCGCACGTCCACCCGCACTTGCTGGCGCCGGCCGGTGCGCAGTTCCCAGATGTCGTTGCTGGCCACGCCCACCGCCGCCAGCAGCGCCGCCGTGGTTTCGCCGACGCGGTAGGGGATGCGGTAGAACGGGTCGCTGCCGGCCACGCCCACCTCGCCCGCGGCCACCGGCGGCAGGCCGCGCACGGCCATCAGTTCGTCGAAGGCGCCGACCTGGGGCAGGTCGGCGGCCTGCGCCGCGTCGCCTCGTGTATCGCTCATGAAACGGTTCTCCTCCTGGATCGGGAAATCGGCGGGCGGCGGTCAGTCCACCTTGATCTTGGCATCGTGGATCAGTTTGCCCCATTTGGCCGTATCGTTCCTGACGATGGCGGCCAGTTCCTCGGGCGTGGAGGGCGCGGGTTCGGAACCGGCGGCGGACAGCTTCTCGCTGATCTCCGGCGTCTGCAGCGTGCGGCGCACGGCGGCGTTGATCCTGGCGATGGTGGCCGGCGGCGTCTTGGCGGCCACGAACAGCCCGAACCAGTTATTGCTGTCGACGCTGGGCAGGCCCTGCTCGGTCAGCGTGGGCACGTCGGGCAGCGCGTCGGTACGGCGCGGCGCGGCGATGCCGATCGCCTTGAGCCGGCCGCTCTTGACGTAATTGATGAGCCCCGCGGTGTCGGCGAACATGGCGCGCACCTGCCTGCCCAGCAGGTCGGTGATGGCCGGCGCCGCGCCCTTGTACGGCACGTGCAGGATGTTCATGCCGGTGGTGACGCGCAATTGCTCCAGCGCCAGGTGCGGCACGCTGCCGATGCCGGTGCTGGCCATCGGGACGGTGCCGCCGGCTTTCTTGGCGTTGGCCACGAATTCGGCCGCGTTGCGGGCCGGATCGTCGGGCGGCACGACCAGCAGTTCGGCGTTGTTGGTGACCAGAGATACGGGCGCGAAATCGCGCGCCATGTCGTAGGCCAGGTTGTCGTACAGGAAAGGATTGATGGACACCGCGCCGACGCTGATCAGCCACAGCGTGCGGCCGTCCGGTTCGGCGCGCGCCACGGCCGAGGCGGCGATGGCGCCGTTGGCGCCGGGGCGGTTGTCGACGATTACCTTTTCGTGCAGTTCCTTGCCCAGCTGCTCGGAGATCACGCGCGCCACGAAGTCCTGCGGCCCGCCCGGCGGGAAGGCGACGACGATGCGGGTGATGTTTTCCTGGGCCGCTGCCAGGCCGGCGTTGAGCAGCAGAGCCAGGCCCAGCGCGCGGGCGATGGTTTTCTTCGCCATGTGGTTCTCCTTTCGTTGTCGTTCATGTCGCCGCGGGCGGCGCAGCGCCCGCGGCGTGGCGGCATTCTAGTGATGCAGCGGGGCGCCTGGCGCCCGCGGAACGGATATCAGCTATGATCGGCAGCGATGGATCTGCGGCGACTTGAATACTTCGTGAAAGTGGTGGAGGCAGCCAGTTTCAGCCGCGCGGCGATCGTCATGCGGATGGCCCAGTCCACCCTCAGCCGCCAGATCGGCGAGCTCGAACAGGAGCTCGGCCAGCAGTTGCTGGTGCGCACCGGGCGCGGCGTGGCGCCCACCGAGGCAGGGCTGTCGCTGCTGGCGCATGCCAGGTCGATGCTGGCCATCGCCCAGCACGCGCGCAAGGAACTGCTCGACCTCGATGCCAGCCCGCGCGGCCGGGTGGCGGTCGGCATGCCGTCGCTCATCGCGCTGCAATTCGGCGGCCGTCTGGCCAAGGCTTTCCAGGCCCGCTTTCCGCTGGCGGTGCTGACCCTGACCGAAGGCCTCAGCCTGCACCTGCGCGAATGGCTGGTCGAAGGGCGGCTCGACGTGGCCGTGCTTTTCGATCCGCTGCCTTCGCCCCAGCTCGACTACACCGTGCTCGCGCGCGAGCCGCTGGTGCTGGTGGCGCCGGCGGGCCACAAGCCGCTGCCCGCCAGCGTGCCGCTGGAGGCCCTGCCTGGCTATCCGCTGGTGCTGCCCAGCCCGCCGAACGCGGTGCGCAACCTGCTGGACGAGGCCCTGCGGCCGGCGCAGGTGTCGTTGAACATCGCCACCGAGGTCGGCGCCGCCCATACCATGCTGGCGATGGTGGCCGAGGGCGTCGGATGCACCATCCTGCCGGAAAGCGCGCTGCGGGTGAGCGGCCTGGCCAACGGCCAGCGCCTGCAGTCGGCCTCGATCGGGCCGCCAGCGATCTGGAACAGCCGCACCCTGGCCTTGCCGAAGTACCGGCCCGCGCCGCGCCTGGTGCGCGAAACGGTCGCGATGCTGAAGCAGCTCATCGCGGGATGAAGCGCTTGACGGCGGCCGGCTCGCCGCCGGTTGGCGCAGGCTGCCGCCAGCGGCGAGGCGCGCCGGCGGCAGCCGCGTCCATTACGACGCCCAGCGCAGTACCAGCGGGTCGAGCCGCCGCGCCACGGCCAACAGCCCGGCGCGGGTGGCCGGGTGCAGGTCGGGCAGCGGATGGCGCGGCGCGGCCGACGCGATCACGCCGCCGGCCTCCATCAGCGCCTTGCAGGCCAGCGGGCCGCACTGGCGGTTCTCGTAGTTGATCAGCGGCAGCCAGCGCTGGTAGGCGGCGGCCGCATCGTCCAGGCGGCCGGCCCGGAAGGCGTCCACGATCTGCCGGATGCCGTCCGGAAAGCCGCCGCCGGTCATCGCGCCGGTGGCGCCGGCCTCCAGGTCGGGCAGCAGCGTGATGCCTTCCTCGCCGTCCCACGGCCCCTCGATCGCGTCGCCGCCCAGGCGGATCAGCTCGCGCAGCTTGGACGCTGCGCCGGCCGTCTCGATCTTGAAATACGCCACGTGCTCGATCTCGCGCGCCATGCGCGCCAGCATCGCCGCCGGCAGCGGCGTGCCGGCCACCGGCGCGTCCTGGATCATGATCGGGATGCCGACCGCATCGGACAGGCGCGCGAAGAATTCCACCACCTGCGCCTCGGGCACGCGGATCGTCGCGCCATGGTAGGGGGGCATCACCATCAGCATCGCGGCCCCGGCCTGCTGCGCGCGCCGGCTGCGTGCGGCGCAGACGCGGCTGCTGAAGTGGGTGGTGGTAACGATGACCGGCACGCGGCCCGCCACGTGGTCGAGGATGGTGCGGGTCAGCAATTCGCGCTCGTCGTCCGACAGCGAATACTGCTCCGAGAAATTGGCCAGGATGCACAGTCCGTCGGAGCCGGCGTCGATCATGAAATCCACGCAGCGCTTCTGGCTTTCCAGGTCGAGCTCGCCGGTGGCGGCGAAGGTGGTCGGAACCACCGGGAAGACGCCGCGGTAGCGCGGACGGGCAGGGGCGGTCATGAGGGCTCCTCTGTAGGCGGGGCGGGCAGGCGGGATGCCATCCGGCCGCGTCGCGGGCGATGCGCACGGCGGCCGCCCCGATGCGTCGCGTAATATAGGCAGCCGCCGCCGTCCCGGCCACTGAAAGCTCGGGACGGGGCGATGACTGTTTTTCATCCCCCGCCATGCTGCCTTCCCTGACCTCGATCGCCGCCCGTCTGAAGCTGCGCCAGCTGCAGTTCCTGATCGCGCTGGACGAGTGCCGCTCGCTGCACAAGGCGGCCGAACGGGCGGCGATCACGCAGTCGGGCGCCACCAAGGCGCTGCGCGAGATCGAATCCACGCTGGGCGCCGTGCTGTTCGAGCGGTCCGCGCAGGGCGTGGCGCCCAACGACCTGGGCCGCTGCGTGGTGCGCTACGCGCGCCTGATCCAGACCGACCTGGCCCATCTGCGCGACGAGATGCTGGGTATCCTGCAAGGACACGGCGGCCGGCTGGCGGTGGGCGCCATCATGGGCGCGGTGCCCAGGCTGCTGCCCGACGCGCTGCTGCGCCTGCGCGCCAGCCAGCCCGGCGTGTCGATCGAGATCACCGAAGACACCAGCGCGCGCCTGCTCGGGCTGCTCGACGTCGGCCGGCTCGACCTGGCGCTGTGCCGCGTGTCGGTCAGCCGCCGCCCCGATGCCTACCATTTCGAACCCGTCGCCGACGAGCCGCTGGCCGTGTTCGCGCATCCCAAGCACCGCCTGGGCCGCTCGCGCAAACTGCGCCTGGCCGACCTGGCCGGGCTGCCGTGGGTGGTCTACCCGGGCAGCACGCCGATGCGGCTGCTGCTCGAGCGCGAACTGGCCGACGCCGGGCTGCCGATGCCGGCCTATCCGATCGAAACCGCGTCCGTCTCGGCCACCATCGCCTTGCTGCGCGCCGACCGCGCCCTGGTCGCGCTGTTGCCGGCCGACGTCGGCGGCGTCTACGAGGAATGCGGGCTGGTGCGGCGCCTGCCGCTGCGGCTGGGGGGGCGCGGCGAGCCTTATGGCATCGCCACCCGGCGCGATGTGCAGCTCTCCCCGGTCGCCGCGCTGTTCGTGGAAAAGCTGCGCGAAGCGCGCACGGCGCCCGATCCTGGCGACAAGCGGCGCTGAGCCGGTAAGCCGCCGCCCGGCCTGCGGCGCGGCGCCGCGGACTCATGCAGAATGGCGGCAGGCCGCCACGGAGGAAAGCCTTGAAGACCGAATTCCAGACCTTGCGGGTCGAGCGCCCGTCCGACGCGGTGCTGCTGGTCACGCTCAACCGCCCCGAACGCTACAACGCGATCGATACCCAGACCGCCCGCGACCTGATCGAACTGTTCGAGGAATTCTCGGTGGATGCCCACGGCCTGCGCTGCATCGTGCTGACCGGCGCCGGCGACAAGGCCTTCTGCGCCGGCGGCGACCTGAAGGAACGCAAGGGCATGACCGAGGCGCAATGGCGGGCGCAGCACGCGCTGTTCGAACGCGCGGCGCGCGCCCTGGTCAACTGCCCGCTGCCGCTGATCGGCGCCGTCAACGGCCTGGCCTACGGCGGCGGCTGCGAACTGGCCGCGCTGTGCGACTTCCTGTACGCCGCGTCGACGGCGCGCTTCGCGCTGACCGAGGTCACGCTCGGCATCATGCCCGGCATGGGCGGCACGCAAACGCTGCCGCGCACGCTGGGCGAACGGCGCGCGCAGGAACTGATCCAGACCGGCCGGCCCTTCACCGCGCAGCAGGCCGAACGCTGGGGCCTGGTCAACGAGATACTGGAACCGGCCGGCCTGCTGCCGCACGCCCTCGACACCGCCCGTTGCATCGCCGCCAACGCCCCCATCGCCGTGCGCCAGGCCAAGCAAGCCATCCGCCGCGGCCTGCAGATGTCCCTGTCCGACGCCATGGCCTTCGAAATCGAAGCCTACAACCGCCTGGTTCCCACCCGGGACCGCATCGAAGGCGTCCTTGCCTTCAACGAGAAGCGCAAACCGATCTACCGCGGCGAATAAAAAAACCCGGGGCATGACGCTCCGGGCGAATGCGGATCGCTGGCTGGAGATCCGCCCTTCTTGCTCGGGAACCGGCGGCAGCGGCCGCCGGCGGAAATCAAGTCAAGAAGGCTGGATGCGCAGCAAGCGTATCGGAGCGACCGCCGCCGGGCTTGCTCGGAGGCGCCCAATTCTTTGCCGTCCCGCCGGCGCCTCGCGCCCGCGCGAATACGGGCGCGCTCCAGGTGCATCCGCACGCACCAAGGCGAAACGCCGGCCGGCGATCCGCACCGCCGCAGGGCGCGGGCCGCCGCCAAGTGCGTTCCCGATCCCGCATTCCAACGTGGCGTGATTGTTGCTTCGCCTGCGCATCATGTGGCCGCCGTCGTAACGTGAAATGAACCGCTGGCAATTCGATTCCGACGCCTATGCCCGGCGCGACCGCAGCAGTGCGTGGAATGAAATCCTCAGCGGCATCGGCCTGCGTTCGCTGGTTCCACGGCAGGACGGCTTCTGGGCGCGCATGAACGCCATTGCCTCGGGCTCCGGGGCGCTGTTCGTCGAAATGCGCTGCGCCAGCCTGTGCATGCAGGCCTCGCCGTCCGGCCACGAAGGCCACTTGTGGCTGGGGCTGCTGATCGACGGCGAAATGGACCTGTTGTCGGGCGCGGCCCGGCAGCGCCTGGAAGGCGGCACCCTGTTCTACGACGCGGCCGCCGCCCCGGTGGCGCAGGCCGACGCGCCCACGCGGCAATGCTGGGTCCGGCTGCCGAAAAGCGCCTGGCGCGGCGCGCTGCCGTCGGCCTCGCCGCTGGGCGCCGGGCTGCTGCCGCCGTCGCCGGCCACGCCGGTGCTGGCGGGCATGCTGGCCAGCCTGGCGAGCCAGCTGCCGCAATTGCAGCCCGAACACCTGCGGCCGTTCGAAACCGCCGTCATCGAGCTGATGGGCGCCGCGCTGTACGACGACGCGGCGGGCGGCACCTCGCCCAGCGCCACGCGCACCGCCGTCCTCAACCGCATCTGCCAGGCGATCGAGGCGCGCCTGGACGACCCCACGCTGAGCCAGGCGGCGATCGTCGAAGAGCAGGGGCTGTCGAGCCGCTATCTGCAGAAACTGTTCGAGTCCACCGGCCACAGCTTCACCCAGTACCTGCGCAAGCGGCGGCTCGAGCGCTGCCGCGCCGACCTGTCGAATCCGCTGCTGTCGGCGCTGTCGATCTCGCAGGTATGTTTCCGCTGGGGCTTCAACGACGCGCCCCATTTCAGCCGCGCCTTCCGCGAAGAGTACGGCATGACGCCGCGCGAGTTCCGGCGTTCCAGCCAGCTCATCAACGAGGTGGCCGGCCGCCACCGCCTGCTGCGCGGCGCGCCCGCCCAGGCCGTGCCGGCCGTCGCCCAGCTGCACGACGGCGGCGCCGCGGCGGCGGTGCTGGAGCCGCCCGGGCCGCCGGCGGGCCCCGGCGCCTTGCCGCCGCCGCGCGGCGGGCGGGCCATGCCCACGCATCACCATCTGCCGGCCTGCGACGCCACCGTGCATTGGGGCTTCGTCAGCCGCTTCCTGCAGCCGGCGCTGAAGGCCAAGCCCGGCGACACGGTCCACATCGAAACGCTCACCCACCACGCCAACGACGACCACGACCGCATGGTGCGGGGCGACGCCGGCGCCGAGAGCGTGTTCTACTGGGGCCCGGAAGGCAAGAAGGTCGACCGCCGCGGCGCCGGGCCGCAGGATGCGTCGATCTACGGCCGGGGCGCCGGCGAGGGCTTCGGCGTGCACGTCTGCACCGGCCCCATCCACGTCGAAGGCGCCGAGCCGGGCGACGTGCTGGAAGTGCGCATCCTGGAAGTCACGCCGCGCCCCTCTGCCAACCCGGCCTTCGCCGGCCGTGCCTTCGGCAGCAACGCCGCCGCCTGGTGGGGCTTCCACTACGACGACCTGCTCAACGAGCCCCGCAAGCGCGAGGTCATCACTATTTTCGAGATCGACGACCGGGCCGACGCGCACGTGGCGCGGGCGCTGTACAGCTACCGCTGGACGCCGCAGGTCGACCCGTTCGGCGTGGTGCATCCCACCATCGACTACCCCGGCCTGAGAGTCGACCACGGCACGGTCGAGAAGAACCGCCAGGTGCTGTCCGGCGTCGAGATCCCGGTACGCCTGCATTTCGGCTTCATCGGCGTGGCGCCCGACAGCAGCGCGGTGGTCGATTCGATTCCGCCCGGCCCGTTCGGCGGCAACCTCGACAACTGGCGCGTGGGGCAGGGCGCCAGCATCTACCTGCCGGTCAGCGTGCCCGGCGCGCTGCTGTCGCTGGGCGACCCGCACGCCTCCCAGGGCGACGCCGAAATCGCCGGCACCGCGATCGAATGCTCGCTCAACGGCACCATCCAGCTGATCCTGCACAAGAAGGGCGAAGCTGCCGGCGTGGTGCGCGACCTCGACTACCCCCTGATCGAGACCGCCGACGAATGGGTGGTGCAGGGCTTCAGCCATCCCAACTACCTGGTCAGCCTGGGCGAGCGCGCGCAGAGCGAGATCTACAAGAAATCCTCGCTCGACCTGGCCATGCGCGACGCCTTCCGCAAGACCCGGCGCTTCCTGATGCAGTCGCGCGGGATGAGCGAAGACGAAGCCATCGCCTTCATCTCGGTGGCGGTGGATTTCGGCGTGACCCAGGTGGTCGACGGCAACTGGGGCGTGCACGCCATCATCCGGCGCTCGATGTTCCGCGACTAGGCGGGCCCGGACGGCCGGCGGCAATTCGCAGGTCGTTTCCAGACAAGACCGGCGCGGGCCGCCCGCCTATCCTGCACCTGGCGCGCCGTGCGCCTGCATCTCGTTCCGGAACGCAGCCTATGTACGTCTTCAACACCGCCAGCAGGCAGACCGACGCCGTCGGCGCCCTTCACCATTTGCCGGCCACGCCGAACACCGTCCACTGGGGGTATTTCGACGCCTCGATCAAGCCGGCGCTGCGCGTGCGCAGCGGCGACCTGATCCGCGCCGAGGCCGTCACCCACCACGCGGGCGACGATCCCGACCTGCTGATGGACGACGGCATCCGCGAAATCTTCACCAAGATTCCCGAGGAAGACCGCAACCCCGGCGTGCACATCATGACCGGCCCGATCTTCGTCGAAGGCGCCAGGCCCGGCGACATGCTGGAAGTGCGCTACCTGGCCATGCGCCCGCGCCTGCCCTACGGCTCCAACCTGGCCGCCAACTGGGGCTATCTGTACAAGGAATTCGACGAGCGCGAGCGCGTCACGATCTACCGTTTCGACGATGCCACACAGCAGGCCGAGGCCGTCTACGCCTACGACTACCCCGGCAAGTACCTGACGCCGGGCAAGATGTTCCGCTGCCCCGAATGCGACCGCCAGTCGGCGCTGCCCGGCGCGCGCGTGCCGTGCCGCCCGCACCTGGGCACTGCCGGCGTGGCGCCCGCCGTCAACGGCCGCGTCAGCACCATCCCGCCCGGCGCCCACGGCGGCAATATCGACAACTGGCGCATCGGCGCCAATGCCCGCATGTACTACCCGGTGGCGGTGGACGGCGCGCTGTTCTCGATCGGCGATCCGCACATCTCGCAGGGCGACGGCGAACTCAGCGGCACCGCGATCGAGGCCTCGCTCGACGTGCTGTTCCAGGTCATCGTGCGCAAGGATTTCCAGTTCCCGTCGCCGCTGCTCGAAACCCCGGGCGAATGGATCGTGCACGGCTTCGACGAAGACCTGGACCTGGCCATGCGCGGCGCCTCGCTCGACATGCTGGGCTTCCTGACCGAACAGCGCGGGCTGTCGCGCAACGACGCCTATTCGCTGATGAGCGTGGCGGCCGACTTCGCGGTGACCCAGGTGGTCGATGGCCGGCAAGGCGTGCACGTGCGCATGCCGCGCAGCGTGTTCCCGCCGGAGAGGTAGCCGCGCGCAGGCCGACCGGCCCGCGCCTGGGCACGCGGCGTGCTGGCACGGAGCCTCCCAGAAAGGAGACTCTGATGAAGCAATCCACATTGATCCGGGCCGCGCTGCTGGCGGCGGCGCTCGGCGCGGCGCCGGCGGCGTTCGCGCAGGGGGCGACCAGCGGCCAGGGCGGCGGCGCAAATTCTACCGATTCGATGAACTCGACCGCGCCGGCGAACGGCGCCACCAAGCAGCCGGGCAGATCGCGCGAAAGCGGACCCATGAACGGCACGCCGGGCGCCGGTTCGCCGGCGGGCCGGGGTTCCGGGTCGTCCGCCCAGCAGGGCGGCTATCCCGGCAGCACCACCAACGCCGGGGCGCAGAACCAGCCGCGCAACGGCGGCGCCACCGGCTCCGGCGGCAAGCGGCCCCAGGATGGCCGCGATCCGACCAACCCGGCGTCGAACGCCGGCGGGATGGATACGCGGCAGCGCTGATCCGGCGCCGCGGCGTCCGGCAGGGGGAGGGGGCTGGCACCCGGTGCTATCATCCAGCACTCCCCCTCATCCGAAGACCGCGCCCAGGCGCGGACGTCCGCGAACGGAGACCCCATGTCCACTATTCCCGATGCCGCGGCGCGTGCCGGCGATATCGTCGATCTGATGATCACGCGGGTATCCCCCGCCAGGCTGGTCGCTCCGGCGCCGTCCGAGGCCGAGCTGGAGCGCATCCTGCGCGCCGGCGCCCGCGCGCCCGACCACGGCCGGCTGCGGCCCTGGCGCTTCGTGATCATCGACGAAGCCGCCCGCCCGCGCTTCAGCGAGATGCTGGCCGCGTCGCTGCGCGCCCGCAAGCCCGAGGCCTCCGACGCCGAGCTGCAGCGCGAGCGCGACAAGGCGCTGCGCGCGCCGTTGATCATCGCCGTGGCGGCGCGGCCGGTGCAGGCCAAGGTGCCCGAGATCGAACAAGTGCTGGCCGTGGCCGCCTGCACCGAAAACATGATCCTGGCCGCGCATGCGCTGGGCTACGGCGCCACCTGGAAAACCGGCGACGCCGCCTACGACGACGCCGTCAAGGCCGGGCTGGGCCTGGAGCCCGGCGACGCGATCGTCGCCTTCCTCTATCTCGGCACCACCGCGGCCGCGCCGCCGTCGCGCGAGCCGATGCTCGAAGGGCTGGTGCAGCGCCTGGCGCCCAACTGATTCCTGCCGTGCAAGGTTGCGCGCGATGTCCGACGTTTCCCCGTCTTCCGCGCCGACCGCCTCCGCGCTGCGCGCCGCGGTAACCGCCGCGCACCGCCGCCCGGAACCCGAATGCCTGCCGCCGCTGCTCGCCGCCGCCGAGCTGCCGCCGGTCGCCGCCGAACAGGCCGCCGCCCAGGCGGCGCAATGGGTGCGCGCGCTGCGCCAGAGCCTGAACGGCAGCCAGCGCGGCCTGCTGCAGGCGCTGCTGCACGAGTTCTCGCTGTCGTCGCAGGAAGGCGTGGCGCTGATGTGCCTGGCCGAGGCGCTGCTGCGCATTCCCGACGGCGCGACCCGCGATGCGTTGATCCGCGACAAGATCGGCCATGCCGACTGGGGCGCGCACCTGCACGGCCGTTCGCTGTTCGCGGGCGCCGCCGCCTGGGGCCTGCTGATCACCGGCCGCCTGCTGGCTACCCACGACGAGGCCGGCCTGTCGGCCGCCGCCGCCCGGCTGCTGGCGCGCGGCGGCGAGCCGCTGGTGCGCCGGGCGATGAATCTGGCGGTGGGCATGCTGGGCTCGCAGTTCGTGATCGGCGAAACCATCGAGCAGGGCCTGGCGCGCGCGCAGAAGCACCGCCGCAAGGGTTTCGCCCATTCGTTCGACATGCTGGGCGAGGCCGCCGCCACCGACGACGACGCGCAGCGCTATCTGCGTGCCTACGAACACGCGATCGACGCGGTCGGCCGCGAGGCGGGCAGCGACGTGATCCGCGGCCCGGGCATTTCCGTCAAGCTGTCGGCGCTGCATCCTCGCTATGCGCGCGCCCAGCGCGATCGCGTCCATGCCGAACTGTACCCGCGCCTGCTGCATTTGTTCGAACGCGCGCGCCGCGCCGGGCTGGGCGTGCACATCGACGCCGAGGAGGCCGACCGCCTGTCGCTCTCGCTTGAACTGCTCGAACGCCTGTGCGCCGAGCCCGGGCTGGAGGGCTGGGCAGGCATCGGCTTCGCGGTGCAGGCCTACCAGAAGCGCTGCCCGGCAGTGGTCGACGTGCTGATCGACCTGGCGCGGCGCAGCCGGCGGCGGTTGATGGTGCGGCTGGTCAAGGGCGCCTACTGGGATACCGAGATCAAGCTGGCGCAGGCCGGCGGCTTCGACGACTATCCCGTCTACACCCGCAAGGCGCACACCGACGTCGCCTACCTGGCGTGCGCGCGGCATCTGCTGGACGCTCCCGATGCCGTCTATCCGCAGTTCGCCACCCACAATGCCTACACGGTGGCCCGCATCATGGGCATGGCTGGCCCGTGGCAGCCGGACCAGTACGAATTCCAGTGCCTGCACGGCATGGGCGAGCCGCTGTTCGAACCCATCGTCGGCGCCCCCGGCGGCCAGGCGCGTCCCTGCCGCATCTACGCTCCGGTGGGCCGCCACGAGACGCTGCTGGCCTATCTCGTCCGCAGATTGCTGGAGAACGGCGCGAACTCTTCTTTCGTCAACAGGGTGGCCGATCCGCAGGTTGCGGTCGACTTGCTGGTCGAGGACCCGGTGCGGCGCGTCAAAAGCGATGCCGGGGCCGGCGGCCGCCTGGGCGCGCCGCATCCCAGCATCCCGCTGCCGCGCGACCTGTATGCCGGCTACCGGGCGAATTCGGCCGGCCTGGACCTGTCCGACGACCGGGCGCTGGCCGCGGTCGAGGCCGCATTGCGCAGCGGCGCGGCCACGGTCCGGCACGCGCGGCCGCCGGCCGGCCCGGGAGCCGATGGCAATCCGGCGCAGCCGGTCCGCAACCCCGCCGACGCCGCCGACCTGGTCGGCACCGTGTGCGAAGCCGGCCCGCACGACATCGCGGCGGCCATCGAGGCCGCCGGCAAGGCCTGGCCCCGCTGGGCGAGCCGCACGCCGCAGGAACGCGCGGCCGTGCTGGCCCGCGCCGCCGCGCTGATGCAGGACCGCATGTGCGAGCTGGCGGCGCTGGTGATCCGCGAAGCCGGCAAGACCTGGGCCAACGCGGTGGGCGAGGTGCGCGAAGCCATCGATTTCCTGTATTACTACGCCGCACGCATCGACGCGCCATACGGTGCCGAGCGCATCGCGGATGGCCCCGAGCGCAGCCGCGGCCCGAACGACACCGGGCGCGGCCACGGCCCGAACGGCGCCGAGCGTGGTCGCCCGGACGTCGTTGCGCGCGAGCCGCTGGGCGTGGCGGCCTGCATCAGCCCGTGGAATTTCCCGCTGTCCATCTTCACCGGCCAGGTGGCTGCGGCGCTGGCCGCCGGCAACGCGGTGCTGGCCAAGCCGGCGGAGCAGACGCCGCTGATCGCCGCCGAGGCGGTGCGGCTCCTGCATCAGGCCGGCGTGCCGGCCGACGCGCTGCAACTGCTGCCGGGCCGCGGCGAGACCGTGGGCGCCGCGCTGGCCGCCGATCCGCGCGTCGACGCCGTACTGTTCACCGGCTCGCTCGAGGTCGCGCGCCAGATCCGGCGCCAGCTGGCCGAGCGGCTGGGGCGCCGTGGCCGCCCCGTGCCGCTGGTGGCCGAAACCGGCGGGCGCAACGCGATGATCGTCGATTCGTCGGCGCTGGCCGAGCAGGTGGTGGCCGACGCGCTGGCCTCGGCCTTCGACAGCGCCGGCCAGCGTTGTTCGGCCCTGCGTCTGCTGTGCCTGCAGGAAGACGTGGCCGACCGCATCATGGCGATGCTGCGCGGCGCGCTGGCCGAACTGCGCGTAGGCGACCCGCGCCGCCTGCACGTTGATGTCGGTCCCATCATCGACGCGCCGGCGCGCCGGGCCATCGACGACTACCTCGCGCAATGCCGCGCGCGCGGCTGGCCGATCCACCAGCCCGCGGCCGGGCAGGTACCCGCCGGCTTCGTGGCGCCGGCCATCGTCGAGGTCGACGCCCCCGCGCGGCTGGAGCGCGAAGTGTTCGGCCCCGTGCTGCACGTGCTGCGTTTCCCGCGCGGCGGTCTCGACGCGCTGGTCGACGGCATCAATGCGCTCGGCGACGGCCTGACGCTGGGCATCCATTCGCGCATCGACCAGACCATCGCCGCGGTGACGGCGCGGGCCCGCGTCGGCAACATCTACGTCAACCGCAACATGATCGGCGCGGTGGTGGGCGTGCAGCCCTTCGGCGGTGAAGGCCGCTCAGGCACCGGCCCCAAGGCCGGCGGCCCGCTCTACCTGCGCCGCCTGCTGGCGCGCCCGCCTCTGGAATTGGACATCTGCCTGGCCGGGCTGGCGCCTATCGCGCCCGGCGCATGGCCGCCAGCGGCGGCGCGAGACGCAGCGCCCCGGCTGCTGCCCATCTCCGTCGAGCGCGCGGCCGACGAAGCCTTCCATGCATTCACCCGCTGGGCCGCGGCGCCGGGCCGCGAATCGCTGGCGCGCGACTGCGCGACGTTCCGCCGGCGCGCGGCCTCGTGCGCCGCATGGCAATTGCCCGGCCCCACCGGCGAATCCAACATCTATCTGCTGCGCCCTCGCGCCGCGGTGGCCTGCCTGGCCGCTTCGCCGGGCGACGCGCTGCGCCAGCTCGCGGCCGTGCTGGCCCTGGGCATGCGAGTGATATGGCCGTCCGGCCCGCCGCGCGCCGCGCTCGCCGCCCAGCTTCCGCCGGCCGTACGCGCGCGCATCACGCTGAGCCCCGACTGGACGAAGGAAGCGCTGGAGGTAGCCCTCTGCCACGGCAACGCCGAAGAACTCATCGCCGCCTGCCGCCAGGCCGCCGACCGCGACGGCCCCATCATCCGCGTCGAAGGCTATCGCCAGGGCGACACCGACATCACCCTGGACGCCCTGCTGCGCGAATGCGTCATCTCGGCCAACACCGCCGCCGCCGGCGGCAACGCCACTTTAATGACCCTCAGCGATTAAAGGCGGCCCTTCCTCAGAGCCCCGCCGCAGCCAACCCAGGCCGCAGCGGATCCGGCTCCGCCGGTCCGCCTGCGGCGCCCCCTTGAGGGGGAGCGGCCGCAGGCCGCGCAGGGGTGGGCCCATCAGCCGCAGGCCGCGCAGGGGTGAGCCCATCAGCCGCAGGCCGCGCAGGGGTGGGCCCATCAATCAGCCAAGACGGTGGTCCGGTTCATCAGCCGCCGTTGCGGCAGCTTGTAGTCGGTAATGGCCAGATGCTGGCTCTGCCAGTTGTCCCAGATCAGCAGATCGCCCACCTGCCACTTGTGGCGATAGGTGAACTCGGGCTTGACCGTGTGTTCGAACAACTGGTCCAGCAGCTCGTCGCTTTCCGCCTTCGGCAGCCCGACGATTTCCGTCGTGTAGCCGTCGTTCACGTAGATGGCCTTGCGGCCCGTGATCGGATGCGGCCGCACCACCGGGTGCTCCACGACCGGCACTTCGCGCTTCTGTTCCTCGGTCAGGTCCGGCCGCTTGGAGCCCGCGGCCTGCATGCGCGCGTAGTGCTTGGCGTAGGAGTGCAGCGCCGTCAGCGGCGCCAGGCGCGCCTTCATGGCGTCGTCGAGCGCCTCGTAGGCGGCGGTCAGGCTGGAGAACATCGTGTCGCCGAACGTGCGGTCGCCTTCCGGCGCCGGCACCTCGCGGCTGTACAGCAGCGAGCAGCGGCACGGCGACGCGGTGTACGAGGTGTCCGAGTGCCAGTACTGGCCGGCGTCGCCGATGCCGATCGGCTTGCCGTCCTGGAGGATGTTCGACAGCACGAGCAGCTCGGGATGGCCCTCCATCAGGTAGGGCTTGAGCACATGGCTCTGCAGCCGGCCGAAGCGGCGGCTCAGCGCCACGTGCTGGCCCGGCGTCAGCTTCTGGTTGCGGAACAGCAGCAGGCCGTTCCCGTTGAAGGTACGCTCGATTTCGCCGAAGGTCTCGGCGTCGAGTTCTTCGGACAGATCCACGCCCAGCACTTCGATGCCGATCGCCGGCGAAAGGGCGCGCGTCTGGATACGCGTCTTGGTGCTCATTTCATTGTCTCCTGCGGGGTTCGGTGGCGCGCGGTCAGCCGCGCAGCGAGGCCAGCTGAGGCTTGTAGGCGGCCGGGTCGACCACGACGTCGACCAGCGCCGGGCCGTCGTGCGCGAAGGCGCGCTGCATGGCCGGCGCCAGTTCCTCCGGCTTTTCCACCCGGATGCCCAGGCACCCGAATCCTTCTGCCACCTTGGCGAAGTTGGCGCCCGAGAAATCCACGCCCGCGTTCTGCAGGCCGCGCTGCTGCTGCTTGGCCGAGATCAGCGTCAGGCTCGAATCGTTGAACACCACGGTGACCATCTTGCAGCCGTACTGCGCCGCCGTGCCGAGCTCGCCGCCGCACATCATCACGCCGCCGTCGCCGGTGAAGGCCACCACCGGACGGTCGGGTTCGGCCAGCGCCGAGGCGATCGCCGCCGGGATCGCGAACGCCATGGTGGCCAGCCCGCGCGAGATCAGCGTCTGGCGCGGTTCGTCGGAGTCCCAGGTATGCACGGCGGGCAGCATGTGCGCGCCGGCGTCGAGCGTGATGCGGGTATTCTTCGGCGCGGCGGCCTTGACGGCGTCGGCCACCATCTGCGGCGAGATCGGCGAACCGGCCGAGGCATCGGCCTTGCGGCGCAGTTCGACGCGCGTGCGGGCGAAGAAGTCGTCGGTCCAGTCGCCCGGGCCGGCCAGGCCCGATACCGCCTCGGCCAGCTGGGGCAGGGGGCCGACCAGCGACACTTCGGGGCTGACGATGTTGCGGCTGAAGGCGTGCGTGGTCAGCTCGACGATGGGCGCGTCGTAGCGCCAGCGGTGCGGCGGGAATTCGATGGCATCCAGGCCGTACAGCACGATCAGGTCGGCTTCCTTGATGACGGGCTCTTCGGCCACGCCGCCGATGTAGAAGCCGACGGCGCGCGGATCCGACGACGGCACCGAACCGTGCGACTTGTAGGTCTGCAGCACCGGGCAGTTCCAGCGGTCGACCAGCTGGCGCAGCGCGCGGGCGGCGTCCTTGTCGCTGGCCTGCAGGCCGGCGATGATGATGGGCTTGCGCGCCTTGCCCAGCAGGATGCGCAGTTTCTCGGGAATTTCCGGCGCCGGCGCGGCGGGCTTGGCGGCGGGCGCCGGCCCCTTGGCCGGCTCGACCTTGGCGCGGATTTCGCTGCCGCGCATTTCGACGTAGACCGGGCCGGGCGGCACCGAAAACGTGGCATCGATCAGGCGGTCCAGCTCGCGCCCGCCGTCGGTGCCGACGAGCCGGCCGCTGGCGCGGACCAGCGGCGCCACCACGGCTTCCTGGTCGAAGCGCTGGTGGCTGACGTGGTCGATGTTCTTGTCGTAGCCGTCGGCCAGCACCAGCAGGGGGGCGCGGTCCAGCGTGGCGTAGGCGACGCCGTTCAGCGCGTGGGCCAGGCCCGGGCCGCGCGTGGTCATCACCACGCCCGGCGCGCCGGTCAGCTCAGCGGTTACCGAGGCCATCATCGCGGCCGCCGATTCAGCGCGGGTCAGGATGAAATCGATGCCGGCGCGCGCGCAGGCGTCGATCAGGTCCAGGCTGCAGTCGCCGCCGGGCACGCCGAAGAAGCGCTTTACGCCGCGTTCGGCAAGGCGGGCTGCAAAGGCGTCAAGGGCCGTGGGGGAATCCATGCTTATCGTCTCCGTTGTAACCGCGGCGGGCGTGATTGCCCGGCCGCCGCGCCTGCCCGTGAACAGGCGTGTTGCGCAGTTAGCGCTATCATTGTTCCGCGCAGTCTAGTCCGGGCATGGGCCGATGTCAATGCGGCAGGCGGGCCGCAGGTGTGACGCGGTGCATCGGAGAAGTCGATCGCGGCCCATGCCGGCAGCGCCTGACAGGCCGCTGTCGGCACGGGCTTGCGCGGCCGCCGGGGAGGCGGCATCCCGGCGCGGACCCGCCGGGATGCGATGCGGAACCGGAGCCCGGGCGGGCGCCCGGGACGACCTCAGGCGGCGTTCTTGCCGAACAAGCCGTACACCTCGCGCGGATTGCGCACGAGGATCTGCCGCAGCACCTTGTCGTCGTCCACCCACTGCGACAGCAGGTCGACCAGGTCGCCGTCGTTGGGCATCTGCCGGCCGTTCATATTGGTGTGCGGCCAGTCGGTGCCCCACAGCAGGCGCTCGGGCGCATGCTTGACCAGCGCGCGCGCCATCGGGATCACCGAGGGGTAGGGGTAGTTTTCCAGCGTGCAGCGCATCGGCCCGGAAATCTTGACCCATACGCGGCCGGTGTCGAGCATCTTCAGCAGCGTCTTGAAGGCCGGCTGGTCGACGCCGCCGGCGGCCGGGATGCAGGCGAAGTGGTCCAGCACGACGCGGTTGGGCAGGGCCAGCAGCGCGTCGGCGTTGTCGGTCAGGTCTTCCGCGTGCGGGTAGAACTGGATGTGCCAGCCGAAGCCGGCCACCAGTTGCGCGATGCGCGGCGACAGCCGCGGCAGCGCGCCGCCGTGGCCGTTGCTGACGAAGCGCGCGCCGCGCACGCCCAGGCGGTCGAGCTTGGCGACGTCGGCCTCGGTGGCGTCGTCGGGCAGCAGCGCCACGCCGCGGAAGCGTTCCGGAAAGCGCGTCAGCACCTCGACCAGGTGGTTCGAGTTCTGGCCGTAGCCGGCGCCGCTGACGACCACCGAACCGCTCAGGCCCAGGGTGTCCTGCAAGGCGATGTTGGTTTCCGGCAGCGCGTCGGCCGAGCTGTACTTGCTGCCCGGGTGGAACGGGTAGCGGCTGGCGGGGCCGAACAGGTGCACGTGGCAGTCGATCGAGCCGGGCGGCAGGGCGAGCCGGGGCTTGCGGGGATTCGGGTCGGGCGGCTGGGTCAGCGGCGGCTGGGCCGGGGTTGCAGTCATCGATACGCTCCTGTTGCGGGCCGTCAGTTTACGGTGATGTGCGCGCGCTGGACCACGTCCTTCCATTGCGCGATTTCTTTCGAAATCATCTGCTGGAAAGCTTGCGGCGAGTTGAACACCGGCTCGACGCCCATTTCCGTCAGGCGCTTGACGATCTCGGGGTCCTTGTCCATCTCGGCGATGGTCTTGTTCAGCTTGTCTACGATGGCCGGCGGCGTGCCCTTGGGCCCGAGGATGCCGAGCCACAGGATGCCTTCATAGCCGGGCAGCCCCGATTCCGCGATGGTGGGCACGTCGGGCATCAGCGGCGAGCGCTTGTCGCTGGCGTAGGCGAGCGGCTTCAGGCGGCCGGTGTCGATATAGGGCTTGGAGGTGGTGATGGTGTCGAGCTTGACGCCGATCTGGCCGCCCAGCAGGTCGTTCATCGCCGGCGCGGCGCCCTTGTACGGCACGTGGACCACGTTCAGGCCCAGCTGCAGCAGCAGCAGTTCCATCGTCACGTGGGGCAGGGTACCGTTGCCGGCCGAGCCGTAGTTCAGCTTGCCAGGGTTCTTGCGCGCGTAGTCGACGAAGCCCTTGAAGTCGGAAAACGGCTGCTTCGAATTGGCCACCAGCAGTTCCGGGATCTGCGCCACCAGCGAAACCGGCGCGAAATCCTTTTCGGTATCGAACGGCAGCTTGGGCAGGATGGCCGGGTTGATGGTGTGGTTGGGCGTCGTGAACAGCAGCGTATAGCCATCGGGCGCGGCGCGCGCCACGCGTTGCGTGGAAATGGTGCCGCCGGCGCCCGGCACGTTCTCGACCACGATGGTGGCGCCCAGCCGTTTGCCGAGTTCGGCCGCGGTCAGGCGGGCCACGGCGTCGACCGAGCCACCCGCCGGGAAGGGCAGGATCATGGTGATGGGATGGTCGGGGTAGGCTGCCGAGGCGGCGCCGGCGGCGGTGATGGCGAGCGCGGCGCAAAGGGTACGGCACAGCTGCATCGACGAAGGTATAGTTGACATTGTTGTATCCGTCTTGGGGAGAGAGTAGCCGGCTACATTAAAACGGCCGCGGCACACTCTTCAAATGATTGTTTTGCATCCGGCAATGAATGCCGTGCATGCCTGCGCGAGACCGTCCACCGATGCAGATCGATTTCCTCGGCATGCAGGCCTTCCTCAGCATCGTAGAGCAAGGCGGCTTCCTGCAGGCGGCAGCGCACCTGAATCTTTCCCAGACGGCCGTCAGCCACCGCATCCGCAAGCTGGAAGACGCGCTCGGCATGAAGCTGCTGACGCGCACCACGCGCGAAGTCACGCTTACCGATGCCGGCCGCGCCCTGCTGCCGCGGGTGCGCAGCGCCCTGCGCGAGCTGGAGCTGTCGTACGAGCTGATGCGCCAGCACCGCCACAACGCGCCGCGCTGGCTGGCCTTCGCCTGCCTGCCCACGCTGGCGGCCACCCAGCTGTCGCCCGTGCTGCGGCGCTTCGCGGGTTTGTATCCGGATGTTGCGGTGCGTGTCTTCGACAGCGCCGTCGATGAAATCTTCGAGCACGTCGAGTCCGAGGCGGCGGCCTTCGGCATCACGATTTCCACCGCCCACCGTTTCGATCTTTCGATCGAACCATTCGCCGAAGAGCCTTTCGTGCTGGTTTGCCCGGTGGGCCACCGGCTGGCGGGCGAACCCGCCGTGCACTGGGAACAGCTGACCGACGACGTGCTGATCCGGATCAGCCTGCCGGCTGGCAACGCTACCACCATCGACGACGCGCTGGGCGACCGCCGCACGGCCTTCCGCTGGAGCTACGAGTCGCAGCACACGGCGGTCGCGCTCGATTTCGTCGCCGCCGGACTGGGGTTGTCGGTGGTGCCGGCATTGTGCGCCACAGCAAGAACCGGCGTGGTCGTGCGCCCGCTGGTAGAGCCTGCCATCAGCCGGCAGCTCGCCCTCGTCACGCGCCGCAACGCATCATTGTCAGGCCTGGAACGGGCCCTGCGCGACATCGCGATCGACCAGATCCGCTTGAGCCTGTCGGCGGGATGAACGGCGCGAATAAATCGCGCCAAACAATTCATTTGCCCCTCTGTGCCGCGCTGCCTAGACTGCGCAGGCTCGCGGCCGGCCCTTCGTCTTCCGCGGACGTACCGGACAAAGCTTTCCATTACCGGAGACAATCATGATCTTCCGCACCCTGCGGCAACGCACCCGCCGTATCCTGCCGTGGCTGCTGTGCCTGGCGACCTTCGCATCGTTCCCGGCCCTGGCCGCCGACAAATATCCCAGCCAGCCGATCCGCGTCATCATTCCGTTCGGCCCCGGCGGCCTGGCTGACATTTCCCTGCGGCTGGTGGCGCAGAAGCTGTCCGAGCGCATCGGCCAGCAGGTCGTCATCGAGAACCGCCCGGGCGCCGGCGGCGTGGTGGCCTCCAATGCCGCGCTGGGGGCCCCGCGCGATGGCTACACCCTGATCGTGTTCGCCAACGGCACGGCGATCAGCAAGACGCTGTTCAAGCTGCCGTTCGACCCGGTGGCCGACTTCACGCCCATTTCCACCGTCGCCTATTTCGACCTGGTGCTGCTGACCAATTCCAAGGGCAAGCTGAAAACGCTGCCCGAGCTGCTGGCCGAAGGCAAGAAACGCCAGCTGGTGCTGGGCACGATCAACCCGGGCAGCACGCAGAACCTGTCGGCCGAGCTGTTCCGCTCGATGGCCGGCGTCAACGCCATGGTAGTGCCGTTCAAGAACACCTCCGAAGTGCTGACCGCGCTGCTGCGCGGCGACATCGATGTGATGTTCGAGTCGTATGCGGCGCTCAAGGGCGCGATCGACGCCGGCCAGGTCACGCCGATCGCCGCCACCGGCACCAGCCGCTCGGCCTGGCTGCCCAAGGTGCCGGTAGTGCGCGACGAAGGCGTGCCCGGCTATGAAGTGACCGGCTGGAACGCGCTGTTCGCCCCCGGCGGCGTGCCCGCCGACCGCATCAAGTACCTGAACGAACAGCTCAACGCCGTGCTGAAGATGCCCGACGTGCGCCAGCGCCTGGAAGCCCTCGGCACCGCCGCCGGCGGCAGCACCCAGCAGGAAATGGCCGCCATCCTGCAGCGCGACATCGACAAATGGGCCGCCGTCATCAAGCAGGCCGGCATCCCGACCCAGCAGTATTGAACCCGATTGGCAGGAGCCCTGCAGTGACCTTCACGCCCCCCCTGGACGACGCATTGCTGATCGACACGCACGTACACGTCTTCCGCAAGGACATGCCGCTGGTCCACAACCCGCGCCATGCGCCAGACTACGGCTTCACGGTGGAGCAATTGCTGCAGACGATGGATGCCAACGGGGTGCGGCTGGCGGTGATCGCCGCCGGCAGCCCCTGGGGTGACTACAACGACTACACGATCGAGGCGCTGCGCACGTCCTCCCGGCTGCGCGGCACCATCATCGCCCAGCCGTCGATCGAGCGCATGGTGCTCGATCGCATGCACGAAGAGGGCGTGCGCGGCGTGCGGCTGCCGTTCATCGGCATGCGCGAGCTGCCCGACCTCGATACCTTCGACTACCGCAAATTTCTGCGCCGCCTGGTGGACCTCGACTGGCACGTCCACCTGCACCTGGACGGCCCGCGGCTGCCGCTGGTGCTGCCGCTGCTCGAGAAATCGGGCGTCAAGATCGTGCTCGACCACATCGGCCGGCCCGACCCGGTCGAAGGCGTGGACAGCGAAGGCTTCAAGGCCATGGTGCGGTCGATCGAAAAAGGCCGCACCTGGGTCAAGCTGTCGGGCGCCTACCGGCTGGGCGGCAACATCGCCGACTGCACCCGCGCGCTATGCCGCGAGGTCGGCTACGACAAGCTGTTCTGGGCCAGCGACTGCCCCTTCGTGGGCGGCGAGAACGACACTACCTATGCGGCCTCGGTGCAGTGGCTGATCGATACCATCCCCGATGCCGCGGCGCGCCGCCGGATCTTCGGCGAGAACGCGCTGGCGTTCTATTTCAGCTGAAAGGCGCAGGCAAGAAAAAAGGCACGGCCCTGGAAAGGACGCGTGCCTGTCAGCCTGCCCGGCCGCGGCAGCGGCCTTCGAGGACGGTCTCTTATGGCTGGTTGTTCATGACGGCCGCCGCGGCTCGGCGTGATGATCCCCGCCGTCGCGCAGCATGTTGAGCGCCTCCGTCTTCAGCGCATGCACGCATTGGGCCAGGAAGCCGTGCACGGCGCTGAGCTGTTCCTGCTCGTAGCGGGCGCCGATGTGGGCCACCTCGTCGGCCACCGAGCGCATGTGGCGTTCGAGTTCGGCGCATTTTTCCGGCACCGGCCGGACCACCACGATGCGGCGGTCCAGCGGGTGCTTGTCGCGCACCACGAAGCCGCTGTGCTCCAGGCGGTCTATCACCGCCGTCGTGCCGCCCGAACTGATGCCTGCCAGGCAGGCCAGCTGGCCGGTGGTGACCGGCTCGAACTCGATCACCAGTTCGAGCGCCTTGACGTCGGCCATGCTCAGCCCCAGCCGGTCGGCCAGGGCCGTCTGGTACAGCGAGGTGTAGACCGTCAGGCGCCGGCCGAGCATCGTGACGATGTCGTTCAGCATCTCCCGGCCGTCGTCCTCCGCGCCTCCGCCCAGCGGCGCCTGCATCCCGTCCGGCGCCGATCCGCCCGACGTTCCCACCATGGCATTCTCCCAATGCAGCATGCCCGGTCTCCTTAGCGGCCGCCGCCGAGAAGGCCGCCGACCAGGCCGGTCACTGGCGCCAGCGCGCCGCCGACGCCGCCACTGCCGTTGCCGCCGGTCGCGCCGCCCAGGCCGAGGCCGGCGGTGAGCCCGTTGACCGCGCCGGTCGCGTTGTTGAGCACGGCGCCCAGCGGGTTGGCGCCGCTCGGCGCCGACGGGTTCACCAGGCCGCCCAGGCTGCCGATGGTCTTGCCGACGCCGTCCACCAGGTTCGGCACGCCGCTGCCGCCCGGCAGGCCGCCGGCAATGCCGCCGCCCAGCGTGCTCACGCCGTCGCCGATCTGGGTCAGCAGATTGTCGACCGGCACGCCCAATCCGGTCGTCGTGCCGATCTGTTGCGTGAGCTGGGTGACGGGCGCGGTGGCCGCGTTGGCGGCCGGGTCGAGCGCCGCGCCGACGTTGCCCAGGGCTTCGGTCAGGCCCAGGTCGGCCACGTTGTCGACGATGCCGCCGGTGTTGGCCAGCGCCGGCTGGAGGATCGGCTGGCCCGGACCTTCGCTGCCCAGGCCGGCCAACAGGCCGCTGGTGACCGGCGCGAGGATGCCGTTGGTGCCGAGGATCGTGTCGAGCGAACCGGTGATCGGCGACAACAGGCCGTCGGTGCCCACGATGCCGCCGAGCGGGCCGCCGTCGCCGCCGATCACGCCGCCCAGCGGACCGCCATCGCCGCCCGTGGCGCCGCCCAGCAGGCCACCGAGCGGACCACCATCGCCAACGATGCTGCCCAGCACGCCACCCAGGGGACCACCGTCGCCGCCGAGCACGCCGCCGAGCGGACCACCGTCGCCGCCCAGCACGCCGCCCAACGGGCTGCCGTCGCCTGCCAGGCCGGCCGTCAGCGCATTGACCGCATCGGTCGCGTTGCCCAGCACGTTACCCACTGGATTGGCATTTTCCGGCGCCGCGTGCACCAGGCCCCCGGCCGCGCCCACCGTCTGGCCCACTTCCGTCACCACGTTGCCCAGCGTGCCGCCGACGCCAGGCACGTTGCCGCCCAGCTTGCCGCCCAGGTCGCCCACCGTGTTGCCCACCGACTTCAGCAGGTGATCCACCGGCTCGCCCAGCTGCGACTTGTCGCCGATGCCCTGCGTCAGCGTGGTGGCCTGGCCGGCCAGCGGACTCACGACATGGTCCACGCCCTCGCCCACCTGGCCCAGCGTGTTGGCCAGGCCCACATCGGCCACGTTGTCGACCGCATTGCCCAGGTTGGACAGCGCCGGCTGCGCCACGGGATTGTCGACCGTGTTGTCCAGCCCGCCCAGCAACTGGCTGACCGGCGACAGCACGCCGTTCTCGCCCGCCATTGCGGCGGTCACGTCCGACACCGTGCCGGTCAGGTTGTTCAGGACCGTGCCCAGCGGATTGGGATTGTCCGGGTTGGCGTTGAGCAGGTCGCCCGTGCTGGACACCGTATTGCCCAGGCCGCTGACCAGCGCGCTCACGCCCAGTCCGTCCGGCAGGCCGCTATTGCCGAGCTGCTCGCCCACATTGCCGATCGCGCCGCCCACCTGCTCCAGCAGCCCGTCGGCCGGCGCGCCCAGGCCGGTGGCCGCGCCGACCTGCTGGGTGACGCCGGTCACGGCACTGCCGACCGGCGTGACCACGCCGTCCAGCGACTGGCCGATGCTGGCTGCCGTGTCGGCCAGACCATGGTCGGCGATATTGTCGACCGCCTGGCCGAGATTGCCCAGCGTGGGCGCCAGCGTGCCGTTGAGCGACGACGGACCGCCGGGATTCCCCGGATCGCCGGGATCGCCAGGGTTGCCCGGATCGCCCGGGTTGCCGGGATTGCCAGGGTCTCCGGGGTTGCCGGGATTGCCCGGTTCGCCGGGGTTGCCCGGGTTGCCCGGGTCGCCGGGATCGCCAGGGTTGCCTGGATTACCCGGGTCGCCAGGATTCCCGGGATTGCCCGGGTTGCCCGGATTGCCGGGGTTGCCCGGGTCTCCCGGATTCGTCGGGTCGCCACCGCCGC
Organism: Pigmentiphaga soli; assembly: GCF_039541095.1. NCBI lineage: Bacteria > Pseudomonadati > Pseudomonadota > Betaproteobacteria > Burkholderiales > Alcaligenaceae > Pigmentiphaga > Pigmentiphaga soli. Next base: position 43,549 of record NZ_BAABFO010000012.1, on the reverse strand, counting down.
CGCCCACCAGCCCCGACGATCCGCCGGAGCTGGAACAACCGGCCAGTGCCGAGAAAGCCAGAACCATCGCCGCCACCAGCACCTTGGTGCCGGGTCTCGCCTTATCCGTTTGCATTTTCGATCCCCTGTTTCGAGCACGGTCCAACGTGCCTGCGAGCCCTTTGTGCAAATCCTGTGCCAATTCGCATCAGAGATCCGCGCAGGCGCGTTGCGATGCGCGCCGCGGCCACGCTAAAGCCTTGCAAACACAGGAAAATTCGAAACTTCGGGGATTTCTCGAAGGTGTGACCGATGGAGGCGGGAGGGCTCCCGCGTAGGGGTTTGCGGCCGCTTTCGGGCCCGGCCGTTACGTAGCACCGGAACCGCCGTTACGTAACGGATAACCCCGTGCGGCGTTTATTCGAACTGGAACGAATAGTTGGCGTTGAAGCGCAACGGACGGCCACTGCTGTTGATCGGCCGGTCGCCTACCGGCTTGGCCAGATTCACGTCGAACGAATAGCGCCGCTGGTCCGTCAGGCGCAGGCCGAGCGCGACCGAAGTCAGCCGGTCGCTGGCCAGCGTGAACCGCGAATCGTTGAGGCTGACCTTCGCGTAGTCGGCCGCTACGTAAGGCTGCACGCTGGCCAGATACGACAGGCCGGTGGCGAAGCGCCGGTTCAGCTCCAACGAGGCGCCCCAGCCTTTGTCGCCGCCCAGCTCGCCGGCCGGATAGCCCCGGCCGAAACGCTGTCCACCGAAGGTAAGCTGTTCGGAGGTGGGCAGCGAATCGCTGCTGTACTGGCCGAGCGCGGCGAACGACACGCCGAACTGCGCCGGCAGCGTCAGGCTCTGCGTAACGCCCAGCGTATAGCGGGTGAAATCCAGGTCGTACAGATCCGGGCCGCCGGCCGCGTTCTGGCTGGCGCCCAGTCCGCCGATGCCTTTGTAGACGGCGGCGACGATACGGCGCGACTGCAGCACGGAGCTCTCGGTATAGGCGGCCTCGGCCCGCAACACCCTGACGCGATTGGCGATCTGCGCGCTGGCGCCGTTGACGCGGCTGCGGTAGGTGTCGCGGTTGTCCGAGGCGTAGAAGCCGGCGGTGCCGATCAGCGAGCGCTGGTTGGTCAACACGAAGGGGTAATTGACGCTGATGCCGGCCCGCTGGTTGTGGACGTTGCGCTGGAGGTTCTGCGCCTCGAGCACATTGCTGCTGGGTTCGGCCCGATAGCTGAAGGCGTCGGCCCGCACCGTCAGGCCGTCGCTGCCCACCGGCACCGCCGCCGACGCCGCGTAATACTCCAGATGGTCGCCGCCGCGCGGCACGGCGGTCATCAGCTGGACCTGCTCGGCCAGCGGCGTCATGCTGCTGATGGTGGCGGTGACCAGCGCGTGCGTGCCGGTGCCCAGGTTGCTGATGCCGGCGTCCACGCGGAACGCGTCGCGATCCACGGCCAGCACCAGTTCGGTAGAACCGTCGGCGCGCCGCGGCAGGTTCAGCTGCGGCTTGATCTTCAGGCCCGGCAGGGTCGACATCAGGTTCAGATAGCGCTCCAGCGTGGCCCGCTTGAGCGGCCGTTCCGCCTGCAGGCGCGCTGCGTATTCGCCCAGCTTGCCGGCTGCCGGGCCGGCATCGCCTTGCACCCGCGTACTGCCGATATAGCCCTCGACCACCGTCACCTTGACCAGCCCGTCGCGGAAATCCTGCGACTGGATCAACGCGAACGACAGCGCATAGCCGTGCTCGCGGTACAGCGCCGTGATGCGGTTGGTCTGCGCGATCAGCTCGGCCACCGTGATTTCCTTGCCGGCCAGCGGTTCGAGGATCGCCGCCACCTCTTTGAAATCGATGGCCGTCACGCCGCTGACGTCGAAATTGCGCGGCACCAGCCGGCGCGCCAGCGTGGCGCGCAGCGCTTCCGACTGCGGCGTCGGCGCAACGGCCTCGGGGGGCGGCGCCGGACGCGGCGCGGGAATGGGAGGCAGCGAATCGAGCGGATTGCCGCGTACCGGGCTATCGGCCGCATGGGCGGCGGCCGGCGCGACTCCCGCCAGGATCGCGGCCGGCAGCAGGGCGAAACGAGACCGGAATATCCGACGGCGGGATTTCATGGCGGGTTTTCCCCAGCGAATGCGAAGCGGGTGAAGTGTGCCACAGGGTTTTCCGGAAAATCGGCGGCCGGGGTGGAGCTAAGGGTTTTCCTTAATAAAAAACTTAATGGGACGATTGTGGGACGTTTATAAAAACGGGGTGGGACGTTTATGGGACGTTACCGCTGGATACTGAATCGATGGTTGTAGAAAACTCCTCAATCTTGATTCATTCGCAATATTTCGATTATGTTTTTCAACTTTCCGCTTGGCAGGATATTGCGTTTATGATCGTTGATCATCTGCGCGTTGACATTTTCCGATGCGCGGAGAATATTGACGGAAGGGATATTGACAAGAGTTGAAACAACCTTGTAGGTTTATAGGGCCGCGGCTGAAACAACCTTGTGCAATTGTGACGATTCGGATTCGTGGGGGCGGGGCATGCAGCCTGGGGACATTTTTCCGTTTCATGCCGGCACGGCGCCGATCGTCCTGGCATTCGGGGTTTCCGTGCTGGGCGCGTATATGGCGCTACGCGCCTTCGCCCGCAGCCTCAACCTGGAGGACGGATCGCAATGGGGGTATCTGGCGGTTTCGGCCATGACCCTCGGGGCAGTGGGGATATGGAGCGCGTATTTTCTCGGCATGGCGATCTACCCGATGCCGATGGAAGTCGGCTACGGATTGGCCGGGGCGGCATCTGCCTTGGCGATCGCCTTCGCATTTTCGGCGGCGGCGCTGTGGTGCCTGCGCAAAAGCCGGCCCGGCATGGGCTGGCACATGCTGGCGGGCGTGCTGGCCGGGGTTGCGGTTTCCGGCGGGTATTTCCTCGGCATGGGGGCGATGCGGATGCAGGCCTACGTCGAATGGGACACGGAAGGCATGGCATACATGCTTCTGGCCGCCGTCGTATTGGCCACCGCGGCGCTGAGCCTGGCGCGGCGCGAAGGCTGGCGCTGGCGCGGCGGCGCGGCCGTGCTCCTGGGGATCGCCGTGTGCGGGCAGCTGTATGCGGGGCAAACGATGGGCGTCGCGGTCTTCACCACGCCGCGCCCGGAAGACGGATTCCAGCTGGATCCTGGGGTGCTTGCCTACCTTGCGATGTTGCTGGTCGGCGTGACGCTGGTAGTGGCGCTGGCGGAGTCGCGGCGGGATGCGGCGGCGGTGGATGGGTTGTGAACGGTACCGGCCCGGGTTACGGGGAAGGGGGCATCATAGGCGAATCTTCGTGATAAATGGGATTAGCAAGAATGTTCTGATGAATCGTGTTTTCTGTACAAGGGGCAGTAATGAACGCAATCCAGAAGTTTCTAAGGGATGAGCAGGGCGCCACCGCCATTGAATATGGGTTGATTGCCGGGCTGATCGCTGTCGTGATTATCGGAGTCCTGACTGGTCTGGGTAACAAACTCAATGTCCTGCTGGGCAAGATTTCCACTGCGCTTAATAGCGCTGGCACGTGAAGCGCCGGCGGCTGGTCCCGGCCGTGGCGCCGGGAGCGTGTAATCGAATGACTTTGTTCTGCAAAAGGAAAGAACGATGAATGCAGTGATGAAGTTTGTAAGGGATGAAGAGGGAGCGACGGCGATAGAGTACGGCCTGATAGCCGGGCTGATTGCTGTCGTGATTATCGGGGTCCTGACTACGCTTGGCGGCCAGCTCAATGTTTTGCTGGGCAAGATTTCGACAGCGCTGAATTCGGCCGGTACACCTGATGCTGTCACTCCGCCGGCCGGACCCGATCCGGATCCGGATGCGACTCCGTCCTGAGCCGAAATGCCAGCCGTCGCAATTCTTGGTGCAGGCTGGAGCGCAACGTTGTTCGTTGCGCTCTGCCTGGCAGTTTTCGTTTTCGACATGCTGGCCCGCCGTGTTCCGAATTGGCTGGTCGGGCTGGCGATGATGGGGAATTGCGTGGCCTTGCTGGAAAACTACCCCGCCAGTCAGGCCTTAGCCAATGACTGGGCAGCGGCGGTGACGGGCTTGGCCGTGGGGTTCGCATTATTCCTGCCGTTTTACCTGTTTCGTGCGATGGGGGCTGGGGATGTCAAGTTTTTCGCGGCCCTTGGATTCTTTCTCGGCGCTGGGCTTCTGCTTCCCATCTGGATCATTGGCAGCGTGCTGGCCGGTATTCACGCGCTAGCTGGAACGCTGTTGGCGGTTCGCACGAATTCCGTTTCGCCGCAGGGGTATCTGTTGAATCTGGCGGAGTTCCATGTGCGGCAATGGAAATGGTTTGGCGCGGCCGAAGGCTATCTGGCCAGGAAACGCAATGGGCGGAGCGGTATTCCCTATGCGGCGTATCTGGCTGTTGCCGCGTTGTTGTGCGTTGCTTTTGGCAGATGAATCGTCGCCGGATGTCGTCGTCCGGAGATTGCAGGTGTGGTCGGGGGAAACGATGGCACGTGATCCTGGAAGTCGGGCGGGACGGAAGGCGGTACGCGGCGGGCAGACGCAGCACGGCACGTACGCGCTCGAGTTCGCCCTGGCCTTCCCGGTGTTCTTCATCATTTTCTACGGCGCATTGACGATCGGCCTGATCGCGATTGCTCAGCACCTGCTGAAACTGGCCGCGGAAGACGGCGCGCGCGCCACGCTACGGTATTTCGTCGCTGCACCGTCAGGCGCACAAGGGGCGCCGCAGGTGCTGCAGCTCAAGGGCCGGCTGGCCCACGGCTGCGCGATCGCCGATGACCGCGCCAAATGGCTGAACGAAGTCATCGTCAGCGCTGTTCCGAACTGCGAAGCCTATCTCACCAAGCCATGCTCGCCGGCCGAGGGCGGCTGCCGGGTCGATCTCGACGCGGCGCCAGCCGACACCCCGGTCTGCACCGACGCCAGCGGCTGCGAGGCCAAAGTCGTCGTCAGCTATTCCTACCGGTCGAATCCCCTCATTCCCGTCGTGCCGCTGGTTTCCATGCTGGTGCCCGACGTGATCGAGGGATCGGCCTCCGTGCTTCTCGATCCCGAAATGCTGCAGTAGAGCCGCGCCATGCATCGTCGCTCCCGACCCCTTTCCGGCCAGCGCGGCGTCGCCGCCCTGGAACTGGCGCTGGTGTTCGCGCTGTTCCTGGCGATCCTGTTCGGCATTGCGAGCTTTTCGGTCGCCTTCATCGTCAAGCAGACCTTGTCGCGCGCCGTCGAGAACGGCGCCCGCGCCATGCTGCAGGCGTCGCTGGCCCGTGTGCCCGATAAAGACACTTCGCCGCAGGAGTACGGCGAACAGGCATGCCGGCAGGCCCTGAGCGGGCTGCTGCGTTTCAGCCCCGACGTCAAATGCAGCGTGGATCCCGGCGCGGCTTGCGGCGCCGGCTCCGCGCTGGTGTGCGCGTCGATCGTGGCCACCTATCCCGATTACCGCAACAACCCTCCCATCCCGGTGCTGGTCCCGCTCGAAAGCCTGCTGCTCTCACTCTGGAACAAGGACGGGAACGAGAGCTGGACGCCTGCGGACCTGGGCGCCAAGGCGACCGTACAGATAGGCCGGGCGGACTCGTGACGGCACTCCAACAAGGCGAATGCATAGATGAATAAAGCAAGCAAGATCGTGGCCGTGTTGCTGGTGCTGCTGGCCGTGCTGTTGGGCGTCTACGCCTTCATGCTGGCGCGCCGGCCGCCGCCGGCGCCGGCGCGCCCCGCGCCGATGGCGGTGCAGCCTGCAGGAGACCAGTTCGACGTCGTGGTCGCGCAGGCCGCGTTGCCGGGCGGTGCGCCGATCGACGCGGCCGCGCTGAAGGTCGTGCGCATGCCGGTCGATCCGCAAGGCGCCTATTCCGATCCGTCGAAGCTGGCCGGCAAGATTCCCCGCTTCGACATCGGACCGGGTACGCCCGTCACGGAAAGTTCGCTGGTGCAGGGGCTGACGCTGATGCTGGAGCAGGGCCAGCGGGCCGTGGCGGTGACGGTCGACGAGGTCGTCGGCGCCGGCAACCGGGTCACGCCGGGCGACTTCGTCGACGTCTTCTTCATGCTCAAGGAAGGCCACGACGTCGACAAGACGCAATCCCGCCTGCTGTTGTCGCGCCTGAAGGTGCTGACCTACGGCGCCGCGTCGGTGGACGGCAACCCTCCTGCGGAAAAGGCCGTCGCAGGCCAGTCTTCGCAGAACAACGCCAACCGGCAGGCGGCGCGCACCGCGGTGCTGGCCGTTCCGACCGCCGACGTCAACCGGCTGCTGCTGGCGATGCAGAACGGCAAGCTGCAACTGGTGCTGCGCCATCCGACCGATCCGGGGGTGCCGAACGTCGCGTTGTTCCCCGAGGCGCCGCCGGTCCTGCAGGCCAAGGCGACGCTGACGCCGGCGCAGAGGGAAGAGCTGAAGCAGGCCGACAACCTGGCCTTTGCCGGCACGGAACTGCGGGGCCTGGCCGGCGACGGCCGCATCGCGCCGCCGGCGCCGCCGCGGCGGGCGCCGCCGCCACGGCCCAGGGCGCCGGCGCCCAAGGCCCAGGTGGAACAGAACACGGTGGAAGTGGTGCGCGGCACCAAGAGCGAAACGGTCGGGTTTTGAAGGTGGAGTCTGAATGAACAACAACGAATCCGGCATCGCGCGCCGCCTTGCACCCTGGCTGGCGGCGGCCGCCTGCGCGGCCGCACTGCCGGCCGGAGCGGCCGACGATGCCGCCGCGCGGGAACCCGTTCGCCAGATATCGGTGGCCGTGCGCGACCAGTACCAGCTCAACATACCGGACGCGCTCGAGCGCGTGGTGGTGGTCGACCCGGCCGTGGCCGACGTCGTGCTGGAAAAAGGCACGCGCGACCGCAAGGGCAGCGTGCTGGTGGTCGGCAAGAAGCCGGGCACCACCATGGTGTCGGTCTGGCAGCGCGGCGCGGCCGCGCCGCAGGCCTACCTGGTACGGGTAACCGGCGACCTGGCCACCCTGATGCCCGACGGCGACGGGGCGCGCACGCAAGTCTACGGCGACAGCGCGGTGCTCGGCGGCAGCGCGCCGTCGCTGCTGGCGCACCGGCAGTCCCTGGCGGCGGCGGAAGACTCGGTAGGCCAGGGCAAGGTCTTCGACAACAGCACGATCGACGCCGGCGGCGTGGTGCAGGTCGACGTCAAGGTGGTGGAGTTCAGCAAGCAGACGCTGAAAGACGCCGGCTTCAACTTCTCCGCCAGCAACAGGCACGGCAGCTTCAGCTTCGGCCTTGCCAGCCAGCTGGCGCCGGCCGGCAAGGCCTTCGACCTGACGCTGGGCCTGGCGCGCGGCAATTTCCTGCTCGATACCAATCTGCGCCTGCTGGAAACCAACGGGCTGGCGCGCGTGCTGGCCGAGCCGACGCTGGTGGCGCTATCGGGCCAGAGCGCCAAGTTCCTGGCCGGCGGCGAATTGCCGGTGCCGCAGGCCGGCGGCCTGGGCACCACCACGGTCACCTACAAGCCCTTCGGCATCGGCCTGACGCTGACGCCGACGGTGCTGGCCAAGGACCGCATCGCGTTGAAGGTGGCGCCCGAGGCCAGCGACCTCGACTACACCAACGGCATCACGGTCAACAACATCCAGATCCCCGCCATCATCACCCGCCGCGCCGACACCACGGTGGAACTGGGCGACGGCGAGAGCTACGTGATCGGCGGCCTGGTGTCGCGCAACACCGTTTCAAGCGTGAACAAGCTGCCGCTGCTGGGCGATCTTCCCATCATCGGCACCTTCTTCCGCAGCATGGAGTATTCGCAGAACGACAAGGAACTGCTGATCGTCGTCACGCCGCACCTGGTTCGCCCGTTGGCCAGGGGCGTGACGCTGCCGCTGCCCGGCCAGGAGGAAAAGCCCGATACGCCCGCCAACGCATGGGGCCATTTCCTGATGGGCGTGGCCAGCGGCGACCAAGTGCCCGGATTCTCCAAATGATTCCGCAGCAGACGAACCATTCGGGAATCGATCATGAACGCGCGTATTAAGGGATTGTCGAGCTTGTACGATACACGCCGTTTCCTGTTCTTCACCGCCGATGACGGCAGTGCCCAGCGCCTGGCCGCCGTGCTGCAGGACGATGGCCTAACGGTGCAGGAACAGGGCATGCCGGAGCGGTTGTCGGCCCGTCTGCTCGAACTGAGCCCGAGCATCGTCTTCCTGGATTTCGGCATTGTCGACGCCGATCCCGGCAAGCTCGCGCAGGCCGCGGAACTCGCGCGCCAGCTGGCGCGCGCGGCGGCCGGCGTGCCGGTGGTCGCCGTAGGTTCCCTGACCCGGCCGGAGGCGGCCGTTGCCGCGCTGCGCGCCGGCGTGCGCGACTTCATCGACCTGGCGAACGAAATCGAAGTGCGCGAGGTCGTGCACCGCGTGCTGCATGCGCAGGCCGGCCCGTCGGCCGGGCCGCGCCGCGGGCAGCTGGTGGTGTTGCTGGGCGTGCGCGCCGGGGTCGGCGCCACCACGCTGGCGGCGCATCTGTCCACGCTGGCGCAGCTGCAGCAGAACGCGGCCTGCGCCATGCCGCCCGGTGCGCCGCCCGCCGCGCCCGCGCCGCCGGCCGAGCCGGCCCGCGGGCGCGCCGAATCGCAAACCATGCTGCTGGACCTGGGATGGCCGGTCGCCGATGGCCAGCTCTATCTGAACGTGGCCGGCAATTTCCATTTTGCCGAGGCCGTGCAGAATGTGCGCCGTCTCGACGATACCCTCGTCAACACCGCCATGGCGCGCAGCGCCAGCGGCGTCGCGGTGGTGTCGCTGCCGCGCGATTTAGGCGAAATGCGGACGGTATCGCATGGGGATTCGCTGGCGTTGCTCGACAAGCTGCGCGAGCACTTCGGCGTGCTGGTCGCCGACCTGGGCGGCTTTTCCAATCCAGACTTCGTTGCGGGCATGGTGCGCGCCGCCGATCACGCCTGGCTGGTCACCGACCAGTCGGTCGGCTCGATCGTGTCGCTTGCCGAGCGGCTGCGCGATTTCGAGGAACGCGGCATCGACCGCGCGCTGCTGCGGCTGATCGTCAATCGCTACGACGAACGCTACGGCATGACGGCCGAGCAGATCGCCTCGCGTTTCAAAGTGATGCTGCAGGCCACGCTGCCCGATCGCACGCCGGCGCTGATGGCCAGCACGAACCAGGGCAAGCTGCTGCACGAAGTGTCGGACCGCGACCCTTATGTGCGCGGGGTGCAGGGACTTGTCTGTTCGCTGATGACCGTCCGCCATGCCAAGGCGGGCGCCAACAACTGGCTGGCGCGCTGGCTGCCCGGCGTGCACAAGTATCTGGTGTAGGAATGGACGACAGCAACCGGCCTGTTGGAGAAGCCGCGCGGGGAGTGCGCCAATGACAGCTTCGATCGAGTTCGCCGACGACGGCGTGGCCTTCGTCAATACACAGCGCTTCCAGGACGTGAAGGCGGCGGCGCACGAACACCTGCTGACGCGCATCGAAGAACTGGGCGCCGAGTTCGGCCGCTGGTCGCGCGGCGCCATCCAGCAATTCGTCGATCTGGAGGTCGACAGCTTCGTGCGGCTGCGCCGCGTGCCGATCAACGAAAGCGAGCTGCGCCAGGTGGCCGCCGCGCTCACCAAAGAGCTGGCCGGGCTCGGCCCGCTCGAAGACCTGCTGGCCGATCCCGCGGTGGAAGACATTCTCATCAACGGCTACGACAACGTGTTCGTGTCGCGGCGCGGCGTGCTGCAGCGCGAGACGCTGCGCTTCACCGACAACCAGCACCTGCTGCGCATCGTCCGCCGCATCATCGCACCGCTCGGCCGGCGGCTGGACGAGTCGAGCCCGATGGTGGACGCGCGGCTGCCCGACGGCGGCCGGCTCAACGTCGTGATCGAGCCGCTGGCGGTGGACGGCCCGATGGTGTCGATCCGCAAGTTCCGCCAGGATCCGCTCAAGCCCAGCGACCTGCTCACGCTGGGCACCTTCAACGAGGACATCCACCGCCTGCTGAGCCTGGCGGTGCGCGAGCGCTGCAACATCCTGGTGTCGGGCGGCACCAGTTCGGGCAAGACCTCGCTGCTGAACGCGCTGGCTTTCTTCATTCCCGAGACCGAGCGGGTGGTGACGGTGGAGGACACGGCCGAGCTTTCGCTGAACCATCCGCACGTGGTGCGGCTGGAGGCGCGCCAGGGCGGCTTCGAGGGCGCCGGCGCCGTGACCATCCGCGACCTGATCCGCAACAGCCTGCGCATGCGGCCCGACCGCGTGGTGGTGGGCGAAGTGCGCGGCTCGGAAGTGATGGACATGATGCAAGCCATGAACACCGGCCACGAAGGTTCGATGGCCACCATCCACGCCAATTCGCCGCGCGAATGCCTGTACCGGATGGAAATGCTGGCCGGTTTTGCCGGTTTCCAGGGCAGCGAGGACAGCCTGCGGCGCCAGATCGCCAGCGCGCTCGACTTCATCGTGCAGATCGCCCGGCTGTCCAACGGCAGGCGGCGCGTGGTCTCGATCACCGAGGTCACCGGCATGGGCGACAGCGTCATCGCCACGCAGGAGCTGTACCGCTACGAAAGCTTCGTCGGTCCGGACGGCGAGGAAAAGGACAGGTGGATCTCGCTCGGCATCCATCCGCATACGCCCAAGCTGGCCAAGTTCCGAGACCAGCTGCGGGCGTCGCCGCCCGAACCGCCGCCGTCGTCCGGGGGCGGGTTCTGGTCGAGGGGACGAGGATGAACGCCATTGGCCCCATTGCCCACGGGAGGCCGTTCCAATGAACCCGGCGATCCTGGCCATGGCTTGCGTGGCCCTGTTGCTGGCCGCCGGCGGCGTGTGGCTGTGGCAGGATGCCGTGACGCGGGGACGGCGCCAGGCCACGCAGGCCTTCGTCGAGCGTCAGCTGGGCAGCACGGTGCAGGCGGCGGCTGCCGAATCCGAACACCGATGGATGCTGCAGGCGCGTCCGGCCCGCGGCCTGGCCGGACGGTGGAACAACCTGCTGCTGCGCGCCGGCGTCGATGCCGGCCCAAGATTCTATCTGCCGCTGGCCGCTGCCCTGGTGGCGCTGCCGCTCGCGGTCTGGCTGCTGAGCGGCCCGCTCGGCGCCGTCGTCGCGCTGCTGCTGGCGGTGGCCGCCGCGGCGTTCCACCTGTGGCTCAAGGCCGACAAGCGGCGGCGAAAAATGGTGAAGCAGCTGCCGGGCTTCATCGATGCGCTGGTCCGCCTGGTGACCATCGGCAACGCGCTGGGGTCGGCCTTCCACACCGCGGCGCCGCTGGCCGAGGCGCCGCTGCTGGAGGTGCTCGAACGCGCCAACCAATTGCATCGCGCCGGCATGGAGCTGGACCAGGCCCTGTTCCATGCGGCACGGCTGTACCGGATACAGGAACTGGAACTGGTCGGGGCAGTGATCGGGGTCGCATTGCGCTTCGGCGGGCGCAGCGACATGGTGCTGGAGCGCATGGCGGGGTTCATGCGCGATCTGCAGCAGGCGCGCGAGGAGCTGCATGCGATGTCGGCGGAAGTCCGGCTGTCGGCATGGATTCTGGCCTTGCTGCCGGTGGGCGTGGCCGGCTTCATCATCATCTTCAACAACGCATTGTTCATGGGCATGTGGAACGACACGACGGGCAGGGCGATGCTGCTGGGCGCGGTGCTGCTGCAGCTGGCCGGTTCGTATTGGCTGTACCGCATGGCCAAGTCGGTATGAGGCGGGCATGGATCCAAGACTGCTGATGGCCGCGGCCATCGTCCTGCTGGCGGCGGCGCTGCTCGTGCTCGGGATGTCGCTGCTGCGGCGCGCGCTGTACCAGACGCGCAGCCAGCGGGTGGTCGAGCAGGCCCTGGTGGCGCGCGAGCAGCCCGATTTCTCCGATGCGCTGGCTGCCGCCGCGTCGCCGCGCCGCACCCGGATCCAGTCGGTCTTCGACGGCACGGCCGAGCTCGGCCAGCGCTGGGAGTCCGGCCGCATCGGCAGCCAGCTGCTGGCCGCAGAAGACCGCCAGTTGCTGGACCGCTGCGGTTTCGAGAATCCGGAGCGCGCCCGCGCCCAGTTCGTCTTCATTCGCCTGGTCCTGACGGTCGGCGCGCCGGTGGCCGCGTGGTTCGCGCTGCGCGGCGGGCAGGGCACGGCCGCGATGCTCGCGATGTTCGTCGCCTTCGCGCTCGGCTACATGATTCCCAAGTGGGTATTGCGCGGAATCGCCGCCGGCCGCGTCAGGCAGGCGGCCGAGGAGTTGCCGATGCTGATCGACCTGCTGCGCCTGCTGCAGGGCGTCGGGCTGTCGATCGACCAGAGCCTGCACATCATCGTGACCGAGTTCCGCCGCGTGATGCCGGTGCTGGCTGGCGAACTGGAGATCGCGGTCAACCAGCACGCGCGCGGGCTGTCGCGCGAACAGTCCCTGCAGCGCCTGGCCAACGGCTTCGGCATCGACGACCTGGGCGCGATCGCCCGGCTCATCGTCCAGGTGGACCGCCATGGCGGCGCCGTCCAGGAGCCGCTCAAGCAGTTTTCCGAACGCGTGCGCGAACGGCGCCGCATGGAACTGAAAGAGCGGGTAGGCCGGCTGACCGTCAAGATGACGGGCGTGATGGTGCTGACGCTGCTGCCGGCCTTGTTGATCGTGACCGCGGGCGCGGGGTTTCTCGCACTGTTCCGCGGCTTGTCGGGGTTGGGAAATTGAACGGGATCCCCGCACTCGCGCGCCGCCGGCGTCTGGCGGCCGCCGCCGTCCCGGCGCTGGCCGCGGCCTTGCTGGCCGCCGGCTGCTCGGCCCCGCAGGGCGGCTACGGGCTGATGGCCAGGCAGGCCAGCGACGAGGCGATCGCCCGGCAGCAGGCGGCCGGCAAGGAGCCGGCCGCCGACAACCGCGGCATGTACCTGTCTCTGATCAGGGAAATGCAGGACAAGGGCCTTTATTTCGCGTCGCTGGCGCACATCGACGCCTTCGAGCAGAAGTACGGCGCGGCGCCCGACGTGGAACTGCTGCGCGGCCATGCCCTGCGCGAGGCGGGCCAGCCCGCGGAAAGCCAGGCCGTCTACCGGCGCCTGCTCGACAGCGAAGTGGCCGCGGCGGCCTCGCAGGGGCTCGGGCTCCTGGCGGCCGCGCGCGGCGACTATCCGGCCGCGGTCGCCGCGTTCAAGGAAGCGGCGCGCCGCGATCCGACCAATGCGCTGATCGTCAGCGACCTCGGCTACGCGCTGCTGCGGCAGGGCGATACGCGCGCGGCCCGGCTCCCCATCGCCCAGGCTGCCGAACTGGCGCCAGACAATCCCAGGATCCTGGGCAACCTGGCATTGCTGCTGCTCGTGTCGGGCGATCCCGGCCGCGCGGAGGCCGTCATGAAGAAGGCGGACCTGTCGCCGCAGATGCGGCAGGCGGTCCGTTCGATGGCCAGCGAGATGCTGGCGCAGCGCGAGCCCGCGGTCGCGGGCCCGGTGCCCGAGGCGAAGCCGGCTTCGGGGCCTGCGCCCATGTCCGCGCCCATGCCCAGGCCCGTGCGTGCCGCGGTGGTACGGCAGGTGCCGGCCGTATCCGCGCCGGCCGCCATCGGGAGCGTCAGGGACGAAGGCTCGGCCATGGCCGGCATGCCCACGGACCCCGAAACCCCCATGCCCATGCAGACCATGCTCGACCGGTTCGGCTCGTCCGGACCATGAAGCGGCGATCGATGTCCATGCCGTCCGCCAGCCCGACTCGAACGAACCGGAATCCATCATGAAACGCCCACGCCACAGCTCGTCCTTCTTCTCCCCAGCGTCCAGCCATCGCCTGCTCGCCGTCGTCCTGGCCCTGCCGGCGCTGGCGGCCGCGCAGATCAGCGCGCCGCTTACCGGGCCGATACCGCAGGAGACGCCTGCGCAGCAGCGCATCCCCGCCGTCCAGGCGCAACAGCCTGCGCAGCCCGCATCGCCAGTGGTCAGGCAGGTGCCGGCGCCGGCCCGTACGACGGCTGCCGCCCAGCCCGGCGCCGGCGCCATCCGCCAGGCCGAAACCGCGGACCGCGCCCAGCCCGGCGCGGCAGTCGGCGCCGGCCCGGGCGAACGCTCCGCAACGCGGACGGTGCCGTGGACCGGTTCGACCGCCAACGGCGCCCTGACCCGCGCGGTGCTGCGGGCCCAGGCCGAGGGCCGCTATGCCGGCCCCCCCTTGCCCACGCTGGGCGCCACCGCGGCACGCAGTTGGAGCCGGTACGTGGACAGCTTCGGCCATCCCATTCCCGAGTTCTACGAAACGACGTCGCAACCGTCGCAATAGTCGTTCCGATCCGCAGCAGGTGAAGCCATGAGCCACGAACGCAGCCGCCGCTCCAGCCGCCGCCCTCCGGGCCGCGCGGGCCAGCGCGGGACCGTCCTGATCGCAGCCGCGGCGGCGCTGCTGGCGTGCGCGGCGCTGCTGGGCGCGGCCGACCTCGGCTATCTGTTCTACATGAAGCGCGAGTACCAGAAGGCGGCGGACCTGGCCGCGCTGGCGGGCGCGCAAGTGCTGCCCAAGGACGCCGCCGGCGCCTGCCCGCCCGAAACCAGCAACGCGGCGCTCGACAGCATCAAGGCCAATCTCGGCCCGGCCGACGCCACCATCGACGGCCAGCAGTTATCGGTGCAGTGCAAGCGGTGGGATCCCAGCGGCGAGACGATCGTCGCTCCCGACCCGATGCTAGAAGGCGACCGCCGCAGCGGCGCCAAAATGTACTTCGGCGCATCCAAGGGCGCTGCCAACAACGCCGTCCGGGTCACCATCCGCCGTACCATGCCCGGCCTGCTGCCGTTGACCGGCGACACGGTCATTGCCGCCGACGCGGTGGCCACCCGTGAAGACCCGGTCGCCGCGTTCTCCATCGGTTCGCGCCTGGTGCGCCTGAACCCCGAAGGCCTGCTGTACGACCTGCTGTCCACGATCGGGCTCGGCAAGGCCCAGATCGACGCGCTGAGCGCCGCCGGACTGGCCAAAGTCAACGTCACGCCAGCCGGTCTTCTGTCGGCGCTGAACTTGCCCACCACGGCCATTCTCGACGTGGGGACGGCGGACGAGGCCGCGCAGTTGAAGGACCTGCGGCTGGGCGGCCTGCTCGATATCACCGCCGATGCGTTGAGCGCCACCAAAGGGGCCGAGGTGCAGGCCGAGGCCTTGCGCACCCTGAAGGGACAACTGAGCCTGCTCGGGGCGGCCAACCCGCTCGATCTGCCCGTCCGCCTGTTCGGCACCGAGAGCCAGCCCGGGGTGTTCGCGCAGGTACAGGCGCCCAACGAGCTCGCTGCGATGAAGGCGGACGTCAACGTGCTCGACCTGATAGGCACTTCGCTCAGCCTCGCGAACGGAGAGAACCTGGTCAATATCCCGGATTCCACCGTCGTGGGATTGGTCGACGCTCGGCTGCGCGTGATCGAGCCGCCGACCATTGCCATCGGCGGCAAAGGCACGTCGGCCAACAGCGCGCAGGTCAGGCTCTATATCAGATTGCACAGCGATACCATGCCCGTGGTCGGCACGCTGCTCAACGTGCTGGGAACCAAGATCGATCTGCCTATCCTGATCGAGGTGGCCCAATCCAAGGGCACGCTCGAAAACATGTGCGCGCCCGGGCTGGCGCCGCGCCAGGCCGATATCTCGGTGCAGTCGTCGGTGGCCAAGCTGTGCGTGGGCAAGTTTCCGCACATGGACGACACGGAAGGCTTCTTCTCGCCGTCCAACAGTTGCGACGAGATCGTCGACCGGTACCCGATTCTGACCGTCCTGGGCCTTCCCTTGAAGAGCTGGGTGCCGCCCCTGACGGTATTCGGGTCGAGTCCGGACATGGTACGCGTCACGGCGCCAAAGTTCGGGGAGGAGCCCGAGACGGTAACGGTTTCGCCGGACGACAACATCGATCTCGCCGATCTGGTCGAAAACGTGGCCGAGGTGATCATCGGCGCCATCGGCGATGGCCTGCTGAACGACCTGCTCGGCAACCGAAGCGCGTCCGGCCTCGCCAATGCCGGCAACGGCGCGGCGAGGACCAGCCTGGCCAAGGCACTGCTCGGCACCAGCAACACGGCGTCGGCGGTCCAGGGCGAACTGACGCGGCTCGGGCAGCAGCTGTCCGGCTTCGGCTCGGAGGGCGGCTCCGGCGGCCTAGCCGCGCTGGTGAGCGGGCTGGTCAACGGTTTGCTCGACACGGTGGGCGATGCGCTCAGCGGCCTGTTGTGCGTACTGGGCGGCGATCAATGCCGGGTCGAACACATGCTTCAGGGCGACTCGGCCATCGCGGCGGTACTGGGAATGGCGGTGCACGCCCTGGAACCGGTGCTCGACAGCCTGAGCACGGTACTGCAGTCCATCATCAACAAGACGCTGGGCCTGGGCATCGGCCAGACCGACGTCTCCGCCCTATCCGTGAACTGCGGCGCGCCGCGGCTCGTTTATTGACGTCCATCGATCCACGCAAGGCGCGCACGAAGTCATGTCGAACCCACCATGAAGAACCGGCAGAACAACGACGACCTCGACGTCTACGTCTGGGAAGGCAAATCCGACATCGCCGAGCGCGTCGCCCGCGCGCTGGGCAATTACGACGTCGACGTGATCCGCGCCGACACGATCGCGGTATCGCCGGAGACGGTGCGCAACCGCACCTCGATCGCCGTGATCTCCGTCACCGCGATCGACAAGCCCGATTTCAGCGCGCGCGACTGGCAGGCCGGCCACGGCATGCCGGTGATCTGGGTGGCGGCCGAGGCGCGCGGCCACGACCCCGGCTCATTCCCGCCGGAATACTCCAACATCCTGACTCCCGACTTCACCGCCGCCGAGCTGCGCTCGATGATCTTCAAGCTGGCCGGCGAGCTGCGAGAAAGCGCGCGGTCCGCGCGCGCCAGCGAGCCGCTGGTGGCCAAATCGGCCTGCATGCAGATCTTCCTGTCGGAAGTGGAGACCTTCGCCGACTGCGATTCCAACGTCCTGGTCCACGGCGAAACCGGCGTCGGCAAAGAGCGCGTGGCGCGACTGCTGCACGAAGGGCACCGGCGCTACGGCAAGGGGCCGTTCGTGGCGGTCAATTGCGGCGCGATTCCCGACGGCCTGTTCGAATCGCACTTCTTCGGCCATGCCAAGGGCGCGTTCACCGGCGCGACCTTCGCCCACAAAGGGTATTTCGAGCAGGCGCACGGCGGCACGCTGTTCCTGGACGAGATCGGCGACCTGCCGCTGTACCAGCAGGTCAAGCTGCTGCGGGTGCTGGAGCAGAACACCGTCACCCGCCTGGGCTCGGCCACCGAGATCGAGGTGGATTTCCGGCTGGTGGCGGCCACTCACCGCAACCTGCGCGAACTGGTGCGCCAGGACCTGTTCCGCGCCGATCTGTATTACCGCCTGGCCGTGATCGAGCTCAACGTGCCCAGCCTGGAGGAGCGCGGCGCGGTCGACAAGCTGGCCATTTTCGAATCCCTGCTGGCGCAGGTGCTGCCCGAGCGCGGCGACGAGACGCCCGACTGGCTGGCGGCGCTGGTGGCGCAGACTCGCTTCGCCGGCAACGTGCGAGAGCTGCGCAACGTGGCCGAGCGGGTGGGCATCACCGTCAGGCAGTTCCGCGCCTGGGACCGCGAGCGCATCGGCCGCATTTTCGCCGGGCTGGACGACCGGCTGGAACGCCCGCCGGCGGGCGTGGAGCGCAACCCGCAGGAGACGGCCGAGCGCAACCGCATCGTCAGCGCGCTCGACGCCAACGGCTGGCGCCGGCAGGACACGGCCAACTATCTCGGCATCAGCCGGAAAGTGTTGTGGGAAAAGATGCGGAAATATCAAATCGTGGGCCAGGAAACCGAAGTTGCAGGCGAATTCGATTAACAGAGGGGAGAAAGCCTTTGAATTCCTGGTTTTGCCCTGCGGCCTTCCATTAGAATCCCTACGCTCGTATTGCCGACAGTTCATAGACCAAGGAAAGCCGCAATGAGAACGACAACGCGCAGATTGATCCAAAGAGTGGGCTTTGGGCTTCTGCTTTCGGGGGTGTCGGTAGTTGCTTTCGCGCAGGCGCAGGGCGCCGCTGGCGGCGGTTCGGCCGTCGTCAAGCAATCGAACCCGCTGCCGGCCGACGCGCCGGTGGCGCCCCCCGCCGATGCGCCGGTCGTGTCCGCGGTGCCGGCCTCGGGCGCGCCGGCCGCGGCGGGCGCCGACAACGTTGCCGCCAACAGCACCATTGCCGAACTCCAGCAACTGATCCAGAGCCGTTCGCTGAACGAGTTGCGCACCACCTACAACGGCCACTACGGCGCCAGCCTGCTGTTCAAGCCGGAAGACCTGACCTATTACGTGGCGATGTTCCAGCAAAAGAATTTCTGGCGCGTGGTCAAGACCGTGTCCGAGTCGCAGGCGGAGCAGCTCTACAAGACCTTCGTCGACCAGACCGTGAAGCTGGCCGATGTGGACATTCGCACCATCAAGCTCGACGCCGAGCGCGCCCGTACCGAAAGAGTCATCGCTGCCCAGGAAGCCCGGCTCGGCATCCTGCAGAACGACCTGACCGTGCAGCGCCAGCAGGAACAGGAAGTGGCCGCACGCCAGGAACAGGCGCGCAAGGAAGCCGCCGCGCTGCTCACCGAACGCCAGGCCTCGCGCCAGCAGCTGGACTACCTGCAACGCCAGATCCGCTCGCTGGAAACGCAGAAATCCCGCGTCGCGCCCATCACGGCGCAACAGCCCAAGCGCCGCGCCCGCTGAACGCTACGCCGGCATGAAGAGTGCCGGCATAGAGCGCCGCCCCCCCTCCAGGATGCGGCGGATCCGGCTCCGCCGGTCCGCCCGCATCGCCCCCTGAGGGGCGCGCGTAAGCGCGTAGGGGGATCACCTCCTCCGCCAAGTGAAGTAGCCGCGGTACAGCGCGACGCTGGCCACCATCCCCCAGGTCATGCCCACGAACATGCCGCCCAGCATGCGGGGCAGGGTATCGGCGCCGGTCAGCGGCTGCCAGCGCGACAGCCAGACGGCGCCGGCCGTCATTCCCGCCAGCATCCACGCCGAGCACATCGCGTTCTGCGCCAGCAGCGAGCACAGGTAGCGGCCGCAGTGCGGCCGCAGCAGGCGCAGCGTGGGAATGGCCAGCATGCCGCCCGCCAGCATGCCGAGGTGCATGCCCGGCAGGTAGGCCAGGTGCAGCGCCAGCGCGTCCGCCATGCCGAGCGTGGCGGCATGGCCGCACATGGCGTCGAGCAGGACGGGGCCGGCGCGCGCCACGTCGACAGCCAGCCCGGCCAGCATGCCGCCGAAACCCAGCGACAGCATGACGTGCGGCGGCGAGAATCCGGCGCGCTGCGGCCTGACCCAGGCCAAAGCGCCGCAGCCGCCGCCGATGCCGGCCAGCGTCAGCGCCACGATCGACAGGCCGGCGGGATCGCCCCGCGACGGCATCGAACCGAGGATCCACAACGCGGCGGCCACCACCGCCATCAGCACGGCGGGCGCCGCCCATTGCAGGCGCGCGCCGTGCAGCCGCAGCGCGGCGGCCGCGTTCATGAGCTTGCTGCCGGCGATGCCTTCGCCGGTGGGACGCGTGGCCGCATGGATGTGTCTCCGCCTTTTTTTCGTGGACAAACGCTGCCGTTGGGTGGATTCTATTGAGCGCTCGCGCCGCCCTTGCGCGCCGTTTAACGAAACGCGGCAGCCCGCGCACGAACGCCATGCGGGGCGCACGAACGCAAGCGGCAACCGGCCCGCCAGAGGCCAGACCTGGAGACACGCATGCCTTCATCCTGTCCCTACGCGCATGGCGATCCGCCCGCGGCCGCGCCGCCGGAAGAGCACCGGCAGGGGCCGGACCGCGCGCCGGCGCCGGGCTCCTGGCTGTACGTGCTGGAGCGTTTCGACATCGGCGTGGTGCAGCTCGATCGCGAGCTGCGGGTGGTCGGCATGAACGAGGCCGCCCGCCGCTGCCTGCCGGTGGCCGAGAAAATGCCGTTCGGCAAGATCGTCACGTCGTTCCATCCGGAATCGTCGCAGTCCAAGGTGCAGTTCCTGCTGGGCGAGGCCGAGTGCCCGGTCAACAACGCGCCGCCGATGACGATGATGATCAACATCCCCGACCGCGTGCTGCTGATCAAACTGTCCAAGCTGGGCGACGCCAGCGGCGCCACGGTCGGCTATACGCTGGTGTTCTACGACATCACCGACGCCGTCAGCCACGAGATCGATCCGCTGCACGGCCGCGACGGCGTGCCTTCGCGCCGGCTGCTGCGCAAGATCCCCACCATCCGCCAGAACCGCGTGCTGCTGATCGACGTGGCCGACGTCTGCTTCGTGCGCGCCGAAGGCCACTACACCTGGGTCCACACGCGCGACCGCACGCAGTTCTGCAACATCACCATCAGCGACCTGGAAAGCCGGCTCGATCCCGGCCTGTTCCTGCGCGTGCACCGCAGCTACATCGTCAATCTCTCGTTCGTGGAAGAGATCGTGCGCGACGACGGCCGCATGACCTTGCACATGGCGGGCGCCGAGCAGGCCCGCATTCCCGTCTCGCGCGGCAGCGCGCCGGCGCTGCTGGAACAGCTCGGTCTGCCGGGCGCGCCCGCCGCCAAGCGCTGATCCGTACCCGCCCGCCGCTCGTGCGCGCCGGCTGCCGTTCGTGCACGCCTTGCCGCCATTGATTGATCGCGGGCACTGGTCCCGGGTTGGAGTTCCTACACTGCGCGCATGGGCGGCCAACAAGCCCGAGGAGACGAGATGATCCCATGCGCCATTTCCCCCAGGTTCCCATCGTGCGGCTGTTGCCCGGCCATGTTGTCGCGGCTGCCGCTGCGTAGCGTCGCCGCGGCGCTGCTGGCGGCCGGCGCCGCTTTCGGCGCCCACGCGCAGGGCGCGCCCGACGGCCGATGGCTGGTGCGGGCGCGGGCCGTGAACCTGGATTCCGCCAACAAGGACAGCACCGGACTGGGCCTGTCGATCAACGACAAAGTGCTGCCCGAAGTCGACGTTTCGTACTTCTTCACGCCCCAGGTGGCGGCCGAGCTGGTCCTGACCTACCCGCAATTGCAGGACATCCGCTCGAACGGCTCCTACATCGGCTCGCTGCGCCACCTGCCGCCCACGCTGACGGTGCAGTACCACTTCACCAACCTGGGGGCATTCAAGCCCTACGTGGGCGCGGGCATCAACTACACGCGGTTCTCGCACGTGAAGTTCGAGCCGGCCGTGGCCACGGCGCTCGGCCCCAGCATCGACAAGAACAGCTTCGGCTGGGCCTTGCAGGCCGGCCTGGACTACGAGATCGCCAAGAACACCTATCTGAATTTCGATGTGAAGAAGGTGCAGATCCGGACCGACGTGATGTCCTTCGGCAACAAGGCCGGCACCTTCAAGGTCGACCCCTGGCTGGTCGGCATCGGCATCGGCAAGCGCTTCTGAATCGGCCGCCCGCGGGCGGCGCAAGGAGACCACGTGATACCCGCATCGTTTTCCTATCATGCCCCGAAGTCGGTGGGCGAGGCCTTGTCGCTGCTGGCGCAGTCGGCCGGCGCGGCCAAGGTGCTGGCCGGCGGCCACAGCCTGCTGCCGATGATGAAGCTGCGCTTCGCCCAGCCCGAGGCGCTGATCGACCTCAACCGCATCCCCGAGCTGCGCGGCATCCGCGAGGAGGGCGGCCTGCTCCGCATCGGCGCGATGACGACCGAGGCCGAACTGATCGCCTCGCCGCTGCTGGCCCGGCACGTGCCGCTGCTGCCCGAGGCCGCGCGCCTGATCGCCGATCCGCAGGTGCGCAACCGCGGCACCATCGGCGGCGACATCGCGCACGGCGATCCGGGCAACGACCATCCCGCACTGGCGATGGCGCTCGACGCCGTCTTCGTGTTGCAAGGGCCCGATGGCGAGCGCCAGGTCGAGGCGGTGGATTTTTTCCACGGCACCTACATGACCGAACTGGCCGAAGACGAACTCCTGACCGCCATCCTGGTGGCGCCGCTGCCGCCCGGCACCGGATGGGCCTATCGCAAGCTCAAGCGCAAGACGGGCGACTGGGCCACCGCCGGCGCCGCCGTGGTGCTGCGCATGGACGGCGGCAAGGTGGCGCATGCGGCCATCGGCCTGACCAACGTGGCGCCCACCGCGCTGCGCGCGCGCGACGCCGAGGCCGCGCTGGTGGGACAGCCGCTGTCCGACTCGGTGCTGGATGCCGCCGCCCGGGCCGTGCGCGCCGCCTGCGACCCGGCCGAAGACCTGCGCGGCGACGTCGAATACAAGACCGCGATGGCGGCCGAGATGGCGCGCCGCGCCATCCAGGACGCCGCCGCGCGCTGCCATTGATGAGGAGAGGGCCATGCCCAAACAGATCGTCACGATGACCATCAACGGTCGCAAGGTGGAAGAAGCGGTGGAGCCGCGGCTGCTGCTGGTGCACTTCCTGCGCGAGAACCGCCAGCTCACCGGCACCCACATCGGCTGCGACACCAGCCACTGCGGCGCCTGCACGGTCGACATCGACGGCCAGTCGGTCAAGTCGTGTACCCACCTGGCGGTGCAGTGCGAAGGCAGCGAGATCCGCACGGTGGAAGGCCTGGCCGAGGCCGGCGTGCTGCACGCGGTGCAGGAGGGCTTCTACCGCGAGCACGGCCTGCAATGCGGCTTCTGCACGCCGGGCATGCTGATGCGCGCCTACCGCTTCCTGCAGGACAACCCCGATCCCAGCGAGCAGGACGTGCGCGCCGGCATGTCGGGCAATCTTTGCCGTTGCACCGGCTACCAGAACATCGTCAAGGCGGTGCTGCACGCGGCGCGCGCGCTCAAGGAACGGCGGGAACAAGGCGCCGCCGCCGCGGTGGCGGCCTAGCCCCGACCCCAATGCCCGATCGACCGGAGACCGATATGAACGCTCCCCTGAGCGACCGCGAAAAAGCCCTGATGGGCATGGGCGAATCCCGCCTGCGCAAGGAAGACGCCCGCTTCATCCAGGGCAAGGGCAACTACGTGGACGACATCAAGCTGCCCGGCATGCTGCACCTGGACATCGTGCGGGCGCCGGTGGCGCACGCGCGCATCAAGCGCATCGACAAGACCGCCGCGCTGCAGGTGCCCGGCGTGATCGCGGTGCTGACCGCCGAAGACCTGAAGCCGCTCAAGCTGCACTGGATGCCGACCCTGGCCGGCGACGTGGCCGCCGTGCTGGCCGACGAGAAGGTCCACTTCCAGATGCAGGAGGTGGCGGTGGTGGTGGCCGAAGACCGCTACGCGGCCGCCGACGGCGTGGAAGCGGTGGAAGTCGAGTACGACGAACTGCCCGCGGTGGTGGACCCCTTCGCCGCGCTCGAGCCCGGCGCGCCGGTGCTGCGCGAAGACCTGGCCGGCAAGACCGAAGGCCCGCACGGCGCGCGCTACCACCCCAACCACATCTTCACCTGGGAAGCGGGCGACAAGGACGCCGCCGACGCCGCCTTCGCCGGCGCGCCCGTCACCGTCGAGCAGCGCATGTTCTACCCGCGCGTGCATCCGTGCCCGCTGGAAACCTGCGGCTCGGTGGCCTCGTTCGATCCGGTCCGCGGCGAGCTCACGGTCTGGCTGACCAGCCAGGCGCCGCACGTGGTGCGTACCGTCGTGTCGATGCTGTCGGGCATCCCGGAGTCCAAGGTGCGTATCGTCTCGCCCGACATCGGCGGCGGCTTCGGCAACAAGGTCGGCATCTATCCCGGCTATGTGTGCGCCATCGTCGCTTCCATCGTGCTGGGGCGCCCGGTCAAATGGGTGGAAGACCGGATCGAGAACCTGTCGTCCACCGCCTTCGCGCGCGACTACCACATGACCGGCGAACTGGCCGCCACCGGAGACGGCCGCATCCTCGGCCTGCGCGTGAAGGTCATCGCCGACCACGGCGCCTTCGACGCCTGCGCCGATCCCAGCCGCTATCCGGCCGGCATGTTCCATATCTGCACCGGCAGCTACGACATCCCGGCCGCCTATTGCCGGGTCGACGGCGTCTACACCAACAAGGCGCCGGGCGGCGTGGCCTACCGCTGCTCGTTCCGCGTGACCGAGGCGGTCTACCTGATCGAGCGCATGGTCGACGTGCTGGCGCAGAAGCTGGGCATCGACAAGGCAGAGATCCGCGCGCGCAATTTCATCCGCCGCGAGCAGTTTCCCTACCAGTCGGCGCTGGGCTTCGAGTACGACTCGGGCGACTACGCCGCGGCGCTGAAGAAGGTGCTCGACGCGGTCGACTACCCGGCGCTGCGCGCCGAGCAGGCGGCCAAGCGGGCCGATCCCGGCTGCCCCACGCTGATGGGCATCGGCCTGGTGGCCTTTACCGAGGTGGTGGGTGCCGGGCCGAGCAAGATGTGCGACATCCTCGGCGTGGGCATGTTCGATTCGTGCGAGATCCGCGTGCATCCCACCGGCAGCGCGATCGCGCGCATGGGCACCATCACGCAGGGCCAGGGCCACCAGACCACCTACGCGCAGATCATCGCCACCGAGCTGGGCATCCCGTCGGACGTGGTGCAGGTGGAGGAGGGCGACACCAGCACCGCGCCCTATGGCCTGGGCACCTATGGCTCGCGCTCGACGCCGGTGGCCGGCGCCGCGATCGCGCTGGCCGCGCGCAAGATCCACGCCAAGGCGCGCAAGATCGCCGCCCACATGCTGGAGGTGAGCGAGGCCGACCTGGAATGGGAGATCGACCGCTTCAAGGTGCGCGGCGCCGACGACCGCTTCAAGACGATGAAGGATATCGCCTGGGCGTCGTACAACGCGCCGCCGCCGGGGCTGGAGCCCGGGCTGGAGGCCGTGCACTACTACGATCCGCCCAACTTCACCTATCCGTTCGGAATCTACCTGTGCGTGGTCGACATCGACAAGGCCACCGGCGAGACGGCGGTGCGCCGCTTCTATGCGCTCGACGACTGCGGCACGCGGATCAACCCGATGATCATCGAAGGCCAGATCCACGGCGGGCTGACCGAGGGCTACGCGGTGGCGATGGGCCAGCTGTTGTCGTTCGACGCGCAGGGCAACATCCAGGGCAACACGCTGATGGACTACTTCCTGCCGACCGCGGTGGAAACGCCGAAGTGGGAGACCGACCACACCGTCACGCCGTCGCCGCACCATCCGCTGGGCGCCAAGGGGGTGGCAGAGTCGCCGCACGTGGGCAGCATCCCGACCTTCACCAGCGCGGTGGTCGACGCTTTCGCGCATCTGGGCGTCACCCACACCGACATGCCGCACACGGCGTTCCGCGTGTGGAAGCAGCTCAGGGAACTCGGCCTCGCAGCCTGATCGGCTGCGCGGGCCGACCGATCGAACGCAGTACGCAACTGGCAGGAAGCCACCATGGAAGTCAAGCTGGACAAGGAATATACCGTGGCCGCCGGCCGCGATGCCGCCTGGCAGGTGCTGGCCGACATCCGCGAGCTGGCCACCTGCATGCCGGGCGCGCAGATTACCGGGCAGGCCGACGACACGCACTACAAGGGTTCGGTGCGCGTCAAGGTCGGCCCGGCGGTGGCGGCCTTCGCCGGCGACATCGAAGTACTCGAAATCGATCCGGCCGGGCACCGGTTGCGCATCCTGGGCAAGGGCGCCGACAAGGGCGGTTCGTCCGCTTCCATGACCTTGGCGGCCGAGGTGGTGCCCGACGGCGAGCGCAGCAAACTGCTTGGCCATGCCGACGTGATCGTCAACGGCAAGTTCGCGCAGTTCGGCGGCCGCATGATGGGCTCGGTGGCCGACATGGTGCTGGCGCAGTTCGCCGATACCTTCTCGAAGAAGGCGGCGGCGGTGGAGGCCGCGGCTGCGGCCGGCGCGGGTGCGGCAGCCGGCGCCGCGCCGGCGAATGCGGCGGCAACTGCCCCGGGACCGGCGGGCAACGGGACGGCGCCGGCAGGAGGCGCCGGCGCCGAGGCCGCAGATGCGGTTGCCGCAGATGCGGCTGCCGGAAATGCCGCGCCGCCATCCGCCGCGCCGCTGCCGTCCGCGCCCAAGGAACTGAACGGCCTGGCGCTGCTATGGGCGCTATTGCGCAATTTCGTGGCCGGCCTGTTCGGCGGCAAAGCCTGAGCGAAGGGCCGTGTCGCCGCTGGCCGACCCTCCCGTGCCGGATCCCGACGCCCTGCGCCGGCGCCTGTTCGAAGCCGGCTACGTGGCCGGCGAGGAACTGTCCGGCCTGGTCTGGATGGCGCTCACGCTGTCGCGCCCGATGCTGCTGGAAGGCGAGGCCGGCGTCGGCAAGACGGCCATCGCCGCAGCCTGCGCGCGGGCGCTCGGGCGGCCGCTGCTGCGCCTGCAATGCCATGAAGGCCTGGACCTGGCGCAGGCGGTCTACGAATGGAACTACGGCCGCCAGTTGCTGGAGATCCGCCTGGCCGAGGCCGGCCACGGCAACGAAGGCGACCTGCGCGACACCCTGTTCTCCGAACGTTTCCTGCTGGAGCGTCCGCTGCTGCAGGCGATCCGCTCGCCGGCGCCCTGCGTGCTGCTGATCGACGAGGTCGACCGCGCCGACGAGGCATTCGAAGCCTTCCTGCTGGAGATGCTGTCCGAATACCAGGTGACGGTGCCCGAGCTCGGCACGCTGGCGGCGCGCAGCACGCCGCTCACCGTATTGACCAGCAATGGCACGCGAGACCTGTCCGACGCGCTGCGCCGCCGCTGCCTGTTCAGCTACATCGAATTCCCCACGCTCGCGCGCGAGATCGAGATCGTCCGCACGCTGGTGCCCGAGGCCGCCGGCCGCCTGGCCGAGGAAGCGGTGGCCTTCGTGCAGCGCCTGCGCCGCGAAGACCTCGACAAGAAACCCGGCGTGGCCGAAACGCTGGACTGGATCCGCATCCTCTTCCGCCTCGGCCATGCCGGCCTGCCGGACGATCCGCGCGCGCTGGCGCCCACGCTGGCCGCGCTGCTGAAGACGCGCAACGACCAGTGGCAGCTGACGCCGGAACGGGTCGGCCGCCTGGTCGACGGCCCGCGCATCGCTCAGGATACGGGCGTCGCCAAGGACCTGGGCGTCGCCAAGGTGCGGGCGGGCGACATGGATCCGGGACCGGCCGCGGATCTAGGCGCCGGCGGCGGAGCCTGACGCGATGGCGGCCGATCCGCGCCTGCCGCTGGCCGAGTTCGCCGGCTATTTGCGCGAACACGGCTACGCCGTGGGCTACGCCGAGGTGGCGCTGATGGCGCGCGCCGCCGCCGCGCTGCCGCCCGGCCAGTGGCCGCGCGCCGGCGCGCTATGGCGCGCGATCGCCGCCGGCGACCATCGGCAGTGGGCGCAGTATCCGGCCCTGCACCAGGCATTCTGGTTTCCGCAGGCCATGCGCGGCGCCACCCGCAGCGCGGGCATGACGCGCCGCGGCCGCACGCTGCCGGAACTGGTCGAGCAACTGCGCGGCAGCGGCGGTGACGCGCCCCCGCGCGCCGACGCCCCGCTGGCCGGCGCCGCCGCCGGCGAGGGCGAACGCCGCGACGCCGGCGTACCGCGCGCGCAGGGCGGCGCCAGCCGCACCGAAGCCCTGGAGCGTCGCGATTTCTCCCGCTGGCAGGCCGCCGACCTGGACCGCTTCGACGCCATCGTGCGCGCCTTCGAGCGCCGCCTGCGGCTGCGCCTGCTGCGGCGGCGCGAGCCCAGCACGCGCACGGCCGCCATCCACCTGCGCCGCTCGATGCGGGCCGCGCTGGCCACCGGCGGCGAACTGATCCGCCTGCATCACGTCCGCCCGCAGCGGCGCCGCCCGCGGATCGCGCTGCTGGTGGACGTCAGCCGTTCGATGGAGGTCCACGCGCGCTTCTTCCTGCAGGTGGCGCGCGTCTTCGTCGACCTGCTCGGCGCGCGGGCTTTCGTCTTCCATACCCGACTGGCCGAAGTGACGTGGCTGATGGCCCAGCGCGCCGAGCGCGCAGTGGAAAAGGTCGACGCGATGGCGGTGGGCTTCGGCGGCGGCACCCGCATCGCCAGCTGCCTGCGGCAGGCGGTGGACGCGCACCTGCGCCGCAGCCTGGGACGCGGCGACCTGTTCATCGTGTTCAGCGACGGCTACGACACCGACGACCCGGATGAGCTGGCCGCGGCGCTGGCCGGCGTGCGGGCGCGCGGCGCGCGCGTGTACTGGCTGCATCCCACCACGCAGCCGGCCGCCTCGGCCGCGCTGGCGCGCGCGGCGCCGCTGGTGGACCGCTTCATGGCCGTGCACGACCTGCACAGCCTGGCCCGCCTGCCTGAACTCCTGCCGGGGTAGGGAGCGCCAATGCATCGATGCGAGCCGGTTCCCCCGGCCCGCCCTGCCGAGCGGACCACATCCGGTCTTTGAAGGAGAGTCGCAATGGGATGTCTATTGAAGCAGGGCGGTGGCCTCTACCCCCGGCTACGCGTGGGCGCCGTACTGCTGGCCGCCGGCGAGGGGCGTCGCATGGGCGGCGTGGCCAAGCCGCTGATCCGGCTGGCCGGCGTGCCGCTGGTCAACCGCATGCTGATCGCCCTGAGCGGCGCCGGCGTCGACGAAGTGGCGGTGGTGACAGGCTATTGCCACGAATCGGTCGAGGCCAGGGTCAGGGATTTTCCCGTCACGCTGGTCCACCATCCCGACTATGCCGCAGGGCAACAGGGGTCGGTGCGGGCCGGGCTGGCGGCGCTGAACGGGCCGTTCGACGCGATCTTCATCGTGCCGGCCGACCAGCCGCTGATCGGCTCTGCCGACCTGGTCGAATTGATCGGCGCCTTCAAGCGGCGCCCCGGCGGCCATGCGCTGGTGCCCATGGCGGGCGGCCGGCGCGGCAATCCGGTGCTGCTCGACGATACCGCCCGCGAGCGCATCCTGGCCGGTTCGGCCAACGCGGGCTGCCGCCAGTTCATCGAGCGGCATCCCGATCTCGTCCACGCCTACGCCACCGACAACGAACATTTCGTGGTCGACCTGGACACCCTCGACGACGTGCGCCTGCTCGAGCAGCGCACCGGCTGGGCCTTCGTGCTGCCCGAGCCGGAATCCGGCGCCCGGAGCGCCCCGGCGCCGGCCTGCGTTGCCGCTATTGCACCTGCTGCATCGCAGCATCCACCGCTTCCCGCGTCAGCTGCGGCGCGAACAGGCGGATGAAATCGTAGGTATGGTTGCGTAAATAGCTATTGGCGCGCAGCGAGATCGATGTCATGCTCGACTGGAACAGATGCGTGGCGTCGATCGCCCGCAGCCCCTGGTCCTTGCGCCGGTTGAAGGTGACGGCCGTCATCACCGCGATGCCCAGCCCCAGCTCTACATAGGTCTTGCTGACGTCGGCGTCCACCGCGCCGAAGATGATGTTGGGCTGGATGCCGGCCTGCTTGAAGGCGTTCATCACCTTCCAGCGGCCGCTGAAGGCCGGGTCGTGCGTGATGATCGGGTAGGCGGCCACGTCATGCAGCGAGGGCCTGCGTATTTTGAGCAGGGGATGGCCGGCCTTCGTGATGATGCAGCGCTCCAGCTCGAAGCAGTCCAGCCGCACCAGGCTGGGAAAGGGGCGCAGGGTTTCGGTGCCGATGGCGAGGTCCGCGTCGCCCGACTCGACCATTTCGCAAATCTGGGTGGGGTTGCCCTGGCGCAGGTGCAGCTGGACCGCGGGGTGGCGCTGGATGAAGCGCTCTATCACCTTTGGCAACACGTAGCGCGCCTGGGTATGCGTGGTGGCGATAGTGAGGCTGCCGCCGTCGCGCGAGGTGATTTCCTCGCCCAGGCGCTTGAGGTTATCGATATCGTTCAGCACCCGCTGAACGATGGTGATGACTTCGCGTCCCGGTTCGGTCAGCCCCACGATCCGGTTGCGCTTGCGCGAAAAGATCTCGAAGCCCAGTTCGGACTCGATCATCTGGATGTGCTTGCTGATGCCCGGCTGGGACGTATGCAAGGCCTCGGCCGTATTGGAGATGTGGTTGCCGTGCCGGAATACCTCTAGAACGTAACGCAACTGCTGCAGCTTCATCGCAATTCAGAATAAACATAGTGAATACCAAGATAACACAATATTCTGGTGCGATATCTTGGCCTTTGCTAACGTACCGCTGCTAATCAATACCCTCTCCTGAAGAGTATTGCTGCGCGCCGGCCACGCCCTTGCGACCTGGCGCATCGAGACATTCGAGACAAATCGAACGGCTCGATTTCATACAAATCCAACATTCGAGACGCGGTTCCAAGGAGGACCGGCAATGCTCAAACTTCAAAGAGAATCGTGGTGTACCGTCGCCGGTAGCGCCGTACTGGCGTGCGGCCTGCTGGCAGCGGGTAGCGCGATGGCGGAATCGGCCGACAGCTTCCCCAGCAGGCCGATCCGGATCGTGTCCGGGTTCGCGCCCGGCGGCGGCACGGACGTCGCCGCGCGCATCGTGTCGCAGCCCTTGAGCGCGAGGCTGAACGGCCAGTCGATCGTGGTCGACAACAAGCCCGGCGCAGCCGGCAACATCGCCGCCGATTTCGTGGCCCGCTCCACGCCCGACGGCTACACCATGTACCTGACCAACGCGACCATCGCGATGCCGGGCATGTTCAACAACCTGCCGTTCGACGCGCGCAAGGATTTCGCGCAAGTGTCGCTGATCGGCTACGGGCCGTCGGTGCTGGTGATCAATCCGAAGCTGCTGCCGGTCAAGTCGGTCAAGGAACTGCTCGACTACGCCAGGAAGAATCCGGGCAAGCTGAACTACGCCTCGGGCGGCGTCGGCAACATCACCCACATGGCGATGGAACTGTTGATTTCGATGACCGGGATCGACGTGGTCCACGTCCCGTACAAGGGCGGCGCGCCGTCCGTCAACGCCATCGTCGCCGGCGAAGTGCCGATGGGCTTCACCGGGATCACCGGCACCCTGGGCCAGATCCGCCAGGGCACGCTGCTGCCGCTGGCCGTCACGTCGAAAACCCGCGTGCAGGCGCTGCCCGGCGTGCCGACCCTCGACGAAGCCGGCGTGAAGGGCTACGAGTCGTCGTCGTGGTATGGCCTGCTCGCCCCGGCCGCCACGCCCAAGCCGATCGTGGACAAGATCGGCAACGCGGTGCGCGACGCGCTCAAGACCAAGGAGCTGCGCGACAAGCTGCTGGCGCAGGGCATCGAGCCGGCGGAAGGCGGTTCGGCGGAATTCGCGTCGTACATGAGCGGCGAATTCGTCAAGTGGGACGGCATCATCAAGAAATCGAACATCAAGGCCGAATGAATCCGTATTTCGGCCATCGCGGGAATTCGATTTCACACAAGTCCAACATTCGAGACCGGAGTTCCAAGGAGGACCGGCAATGATCACACTTCAAAAAAAATCATGGTGTACCGGTGTCGGCGGCGCCGTACTGGCGTGCAGCCTGCTGGCGGCGGGTAGCGCGATGGCGGAGTCGGCCGACAGCTTCCCCAGCAGGCCGATCCGGGTGGTGTCCGGTTTCGCGCCCGGCGGCGGCACGGACGTCGCCGCCCGCATCATCTCGCAGCCGATGAGCGCAAGACTGAACGGCCAGTCGGTGGTGGTCGACAACAAGCCCGGCGCAGCCGGCAACATCGCCGCCGATTTCGTGGCCCGTTCCGCGCCTGATGGCTATACGTTGTACCTGAACAACGCGACCATCGCGATGCCCAGCATGTTCAACAACCTGCCGTTCGACGCGCGCAAGGACTTCGCCGCCGTGTCGCTGATCGGCTATGCGCCGTCGGTGCTGGTGATCAATCCCAAGGTCCTGTCGGTCAGGTCGGTCAAGGAACTTCTCGACTACGCCAAGAAGAACCCCGGCAAGCTGAACTATGCCTCGGGCGGCGTCGGCAACATCACCCACATGGCGATGGAATTGCTGATTTCGATGACCGGTATCGACGTCGTCCACGTTCCGTACAAGGGCGGCGCGCCGTCCGTCAACGCCATCGTCGCCGGCGAAGTGCCGATGGGTTTCGCCAGTGCCACCAGCACCCTGGGCCAGATCCGCCAGGGCACGCTGCTGCCGCTGGCCGTCTCGTCGAAGACCCGCGTGCAGGCGCTGCCCGACGTGCCGACCCTCGACGAAGCCGGCGTGAAGGGCTACGAGTCGTCGTCGTGGTATGGCCTGCTCGCCCCGGCCGCCACGCCCAAGCCCATCGTGGAGAAGCTCGGCAACGCCGTCCGCGATGCCCTGAAGAACAAGGAACTGCGCGACAAGCTGCTGGCGCAGGGCCTCGAGCCGCCCGAAGGCGGACCGGCAGAGTTCGCCTCGTACATGAGCGGCGAGTTCGACAAGTGGGAAGCGATCATCAAGAAGTCGAACATCAAGGCTGAATAAGCCAGTCCTTCGGCCATTGCGGGACCGCCCTCGGGGCCGCCGGCAGCAATAGGCAGGCACCGAGGGTTTTTTATTCCGCCCCGCAGCAATTTTCAACAACTGAAGCAGATACATCCATGAACCTCGAATCTACCGTCCATGACGTCGTGATCGTAGGCGGCGGCAACGCCGCGCTGTGCGCAGCCCTGTCCGCGGCCGAGCAGGGTGCCAGCGTGCTGGTGCTCGAGCGCGCCCCATTCGAAGAGCGCGGCGGCAATAGCGCCTACACCGACGGCAAAGTCCGTTTCGCCTACAACGGCGCCGAAGACATCATCGCCCTGTCGGACGACCTGACGCCCGAGGAAATCGCCACCAGCGATTTCGGTTCCTATACCGAGAACGATTTCTTCGACGACATGGCGCGCATCACCCAGCACCGCACCGATCCCGACCTGTGCGAAATCCTGGTGCGCAACAGCAACGCCACGATGCGCTGGCTGAAGGACAACGGCGTTCGGTTCATGCCGAACTACGGCCGCCAGGCGTACAAGACGGACGGCAAGTTCAAGTTCTG
The DNA here is from genome assembly GCF_039541095.1 of Pigmentiphaga soli. NCBI lineage: Bacteria > Pseudomonadati > Pseudomonadota > Betaproteobacteria > Burkholderiales > Alcaligenaceae > Pigmentiphaga > Pigmentiphaga soli. The sequence goes on along the minus strand of NZ_BAABFO010000012.1, from coordinate 10,841 downwards.
GGGCGGCGCGCCGCTGGCCACCTGGGGCGGCGGCCCCGGCCTGGTCGAAGCGTTGTTCAAGGCGGTCGAACGCAAGGGCGTGACGGTGGTCTACGACGCCTGGGTGCAAGACCTGATCCACGACGTCAACGGCGTTTCCGGCGTGAAGGCCCGCATCGACGGCCGCATCCAGGAGATCCGCTCGCGCGCGGTGGTGCTGGCCTGCGGCGGCTTCGAGGCCAACACCGAATGGCGCACCCGCTACCTGGGCAAGGGCTGGGACCTGGCCAAGGTGCGCGGCACCAAGTACAACACCGGCGACGGCCTGGCGATGGCGCTGAACATCGGCGCCCAGCCCTACGGCCACTGGTCGGGCTGCCACGCGGTCGGCTGGGAACGCTACGCCACCGACTTCGGCGACCTGGACCTCACGCCGCACTTCCAGCGCCACAGCTACACCTTCAGCATCATGGTGAACGGGCTGGGCAAGCGCTTTCTCGACGAAGGCGCCGACATCCGCAACTTCACCTACGCCAAGTACGGCCACCTGATCCTGGAGCAGCCGGGCCAGTTCGCCTGGCAGATCTACGACGACAAGGTCGCCCACCTGCTGCTCGACGAATACCGCACCAAGCACGTCACCAAGGTCAAGGCCGACACGCTGGAAGAGCTGGTCGCCAAGCTGGACGACGTCGACCCCGTGCAGGCCCTGAAGACCATCAAGGAATTCAACGCCGCCGTCAACAACGACGTGCCCTTCGATCCGAACATCAAGGACGGCAAGGGCACGAACGGCCTTGAAATTCCGAAGTCCAACTGGGCGCTGGCGATCGACAAGCCGCCGTTCCAGGCGTTCGCGATCACCTGCGGCGTGACGTTCACGTTCGGCGGGCTCAAAATCACGACCGAAGGTCAGGTGGTGGATACCAACCACGATCCGATCCCGGGCCTGTACGCGGCCGGCGAAATGGTGGGCGGCATCTTCTACTTCAATTATCCGGGCGCCAGCGGCCTGACCAGCGGCGCCGTGTTCGGCCGCCTGTCGGGCAAGAGCGCCGGCCTGGCCGCCAAGTCGCAGAAGGAATCGCAATGACCGAGAAAAGTCCCGGGGCACGCCTCAAGGCCCTGATCCATGCGCCCGAGATCCTGATCCTGCACGCCGTCTACGACGGCTTCACGGTCAGGCTGATCGAGAAGTACGGCTACCAGGCCGGCTTCCTGTCGGGCGCCGCGCTCAGCGAAAGCATGCTGGGCAAGCCCGACGTGGGCCTGATGGGCATGGAAGAAAACCTGACCGCCTGCCGCCGGCTGGCCGCCGCCTGCAACCTGACGCTGCTGGCCGACGGCGACACCGGCTACGGCAACGCGGTCAACGTCTACCACATGATCCAGAAGTTCGAGCAGGCCGGCGTCGGCGGGATCATGATCGAAGACCAGTCGTGGCCCAAGCGCTGCGGCCACATGCAAGGCAAGAGCGTGGTCTCGGCCGAGGAAATGGTCGAGAAGGTCAGGGCGGCGGTGGCCGCCCGCAAGGACCAGGACTTCGTCATCAAGGCCCGCACCGATGCCTTCGGCACCCATGGGCTTGACGAAGCCATCCGCCGCCTCAATCTATATGCAGAGGCCGGCGCCGACCTGCTGCTGGCCGACGCGCTGGCCACCGAGGAAGACATCAAGACCGTGGTGGCCAACGTCAGCAAGCCGCTGTGCGTCAACATGGGCTTCGCCATCCGCAAGCGTTCCACCACCGCGCTGATCTCGGCCAAGCGGCTGCAGGACCTGGGCGTTTCCGTGGTGATGTTCGGCCGCATGCTCAGCGCCTCGGCGCTGCAGGGGCTGAAGAACTCGCTGGAAGCGCTGGCCGCCCAGCGCGACAGCGACGAGGTGGTCGAGCGTCCCGATCTGCTGGTGTCGTTCGAAGAGCTGAACGACCTGATGGGCCTGAAGGCCATCAACCAGCTGGAAAAGCAATTCGCGACCGCGAAATGAGGGGCTGATACGTGGCACAAACCATTGCAGAAAAGATTCTCGAAGCGCACCTGATCGACGACAAGGACCGGGTCGAGCCCGGCCGGGTCGTGCGCGCCCGCGTCGATTTCGTGCTGTTCAACGACGCCAACGGCCCGGTGGCCTTCCGTCACTTCGCCAACATGGGCGGCGGCAAGGTCGCCGTGCCCGAAAAGGTCGGCCTGGTGTGCGACCATTTCGCGCCGGCTCCCAACGCCGCCGGCGCGCGGATGCTGGGCGACATGCGGCGCTTCGCGCGCGAAAAGGGCATCGAAAACTTCTACGACGTGGGCAAGGGCGGCATCGAGCACACCCTGATGCCCGAGCTGGGCCTGGTTGGCCCAGGCGACCTGGTGGCCGGCGGCGATTCGCACACCGGCACCGCGGGCGCCTTCAACGCCTTCGGCACCGGCATGAGCTGGGCCGGCATGGCGGCCATCATGGTGCTGGACGAGACCTGGTTCCGCGTGCCGGAATCGATGCGCTTCAACCTGCACGGCAAGAAGGCCGCGCACGTGACCGGCAAGGACGTCATCCTGCAGATCCTGCAGGGCATCGGCGTCGACGGCGCGCTGTACCGTTCGATGGAATTCGCGGGCCCCGGCATTGCCGAGTTCAACATCGACGAACGCATGGGCATCTGCAACATGGTGGTCGAGGCCGGCGCCAAGACCGGCATCGTCGAGGGCGACGACATCACCCGCGCCTGGGCCGAGGCCACCTGCAAGCGGCCCTGGAAGATCGTCAACGCCGACGCCGGCGCGCAGTACTACTCGCACCACGACATCGACCTCGCCACCATGCGCCCCATGGTGGCCAAGCCGTACTCCCCCGAGAACGTGGTGTCGATCGACGAGATCAAGCCGGGCGTGCACGTCGACCAGGTCTACATGGGCAACTGCGCCAACGGCACCATTTCCGACCTGCGCCAGATCGCCAGCGTGCTCAAGGGCCGCAAGGTGGCCAAGGGCACCCGCGCGATGATCGTGCCGGCCACGCAGAAGATCTACATGCAGGCGATGGCCGAGGGCCTGATCGAGCAGTTCATCGAGGCCGGCGCGGCCGTCAGCACGCCCACCTGCGGCGCCTGTTTCGGCGGCCACAACGGCGCGCTGGACGACGGCGAAGTCGCGTTCGCCACCATCAACCGCAATTTCAAGGGCCGCGGCGGCCACGCCGGCGCCCAGGTCTATCTGGGCAACTCGTATGTCGCCGCCGCCACCGCGGTGGCCGGCGAGATCATCGACCCGGCCAAGCTCTGACGAGGCAGCGACATGATATTCAAAGGCAATGTGCAAAAGCTCGGCGACAGCGTCGACACCGACGTGATGGTTCCGGGGCGCTATCTGTCGCTGCTGAACCCGGCCGATATCGCCAAGCATATCTTCGAGGAAGTCGATCCCGGCTTCGTCAAGCGCGTGAGCCCGGGCGACGTGATCGTGGCCGGCCGCAACTTCGGCTCGGGCTCCGGCCGCGAACAGGCGCCGTTCGGCCTGAAGGCGCTGGGCATCAGCTGCATCATCGCGGCCAGCTTCTCGCGCACCTTCTACCGGATGTCGATCGACCTCGGCCTGCCGATCCTGATCAGCCCGGAAGTGGCGGCCGCCGCCCAGCAGGGGCAGAAGATCGAGGTCGACACCCGGACCGGCAAGGTGCTGCTCGACGGCAAGGAATTCCAGGCCGAGCCGATGCCCGAGTTCATCCAGGAAATCATCGACATGGGCGGCGTGACCGACTGGGTCAAAAAGGAAGTGGCACGCCGCAAGGCGGCGGCCGCGGGGCAGGCGAACTGACATGATCCGCAAAACTGTGGGGGCGGCCCTGGTGGCAGGGCTGGCGGCGGCGACGACCGGCGGGGCGGCCGTGGCGGCCGACAGCTATCCGTCCAAGCCGATCCGCATCGTGGTGGTGTACCCGCCGGGGGGAGGGATCGACATCATCGCGCGCGAGATGGGCAAGAAGCTGACCGACGTGTGGGGCGTGCCGGTGGTGGTGGAGAACCGCCCCGGCGCCGGCACCACGCTGGGCGCCAACGCGGTGGCCAAGTCGGCCCCCGACGGCTACACGCTGCTGATGACCGACATCAGCTTCGCGATCGCGCCGAGCCTGTACAAGAGCCTGCCGTACGACACGGTGCGCGACTTCGCGCCGATCAGCCTGGTCAACCTGGTGACCGACATCATGGTGGCGCACCCCGACGTGCCCGCCAACAACGTCAAGGAACTGATCGCGCTGGCCAAGGCCAGGCCCGACGGCCTGGTGTACGCGTCGGCCGGCAACGGCACGCTGAACCACCTGGCGCCCGAGATGTTCAAGTCGATGGCCGGCATCAACATGGTCCACGTGCCGTACAAGGGCGCGCTGGCCGCGCTCAACGACGTCATGGCCGGCCGCGGCCAAATCTACGTGGGCGCGCTGATCTCCACCGTGCCGCAGATCAAGGCCGGCAAGATCAAGGCGATCGCCGTCACCGGCGCGCACCGCTCGCCGGTGCTGCCCGATGTGCCCACCATCGCCGAATCCGGCGTGCCGGGCTACGACGTGGCCGCCTGGTATGGCCTGCTGGCGCCCGCCGGCACGCCGCAGGCCATCGTCGACAAGATCAACAAGGAAGTGGTGCGCATCGTCAAGGAACCCGAGTTCGCCAAGCGCCTGGCCGACGACGGCAACGAAGTCGTCGGCAGCTCGCCCAAGGAGTTCGCCACGTTCCTCGACAGCGAAATCGCCAAGTGGCGCAAGGCCGTGGTCAGCGCAGGCGCCACGGTGGACTGACGCCGCACACGCAAGAGGTGGCACTTTGAAGCAATATCGACTTCCCGCCGTGTTCGCGCGCGGCGGCACCAGCAAGGGCCTGCTGCTGCACCGCCGGGATCTTCCCGCCGACCGCAAGCAATGGGATCCGCTGTTCCTGGGCGCGATGGGCAGCCCCGACCCCTACGGCCGCCAGCTCGACGGCATGGGCGGCGGGCTGTCGTCGCTGTCGAAGATCTGCGTGATGGGACCGCCGACCCGGCCCGACGCCGACGTCGACTACACCTTCGCCCAGGTGCTGATCAAGCAGTCGCACGTGGACTACCAGCCGCTGTGCGGCAATATGTCGGCGCCGGTCGGCCCGTTCGCGGTCGACGAAGGCCTGGTGAAGGTCGAGGGCGACACCGCCGTGGTGCGCATCCACAACACCAACACCGGCAAGATCATCGTCTCCACCTTCCCGATGGAAGGCGGCCTGGCGGCGGTCGACGGCGACCTTGAAATTCCGGGCGTGTCGGGCACCGGCGCGCCGCTGCGGCTCGATTTCCTCGACCCGGGCGGCGCCTCCACCGGCAAGCTGCTGCCCACCGGCAAGGTGCTCGACGTGCTGGAAGTGCCCGGCTACGGCCCGATCGAGGCCTCGCTGATCGACGCCAGCAATGCCTGCGTGTTCGTGCGCGCGTCCGACCTCGGCCTGACCGGCAAGGAAACCCCGGTCGAGATCGAAGACAACGCCGCGCTGATGGCCCGCCTGTCGGCGATCCGCATCGCCGCCTCGCTGCGCATGGGCCTGGCGCGCGACGAGGCCGAAGCCGCGGCCAAGACGGCGATTCCCTTCATCGGCTTCGTCGCGCCCGCGTCCGATTTCACGACGCTGTCGGGCCAGACCATCCCGGGCGGCTCGGTCGACCTGATCGCCCGCGTGATCTCCAACGGCCAGCCGCACCGCGCGCTGCCGCTGGGCGTTTCGATGTGCATGGCGGTCACCGCGCGCATCACCGGCACCATCGTCCAGCAGGCCACCCGCGCGCCGGACGGCCCGAACGACGACCTGCGCATCGGCATGCCCTCCGGCATCCTGAAGGTAGCCGCCGAAGTCGTCCAGGAAAACGGCCAATGGCACGTCCGCCGCGGCGGCTTCTACCGCACCCAGCGCCGCCTGTTCGAAGGCACGCTCCTCGTCCGCGGTGCGGCCGGGGCAGGGATCCCCCCTACGCGCTGACGCGCGCCCCCCACCCAGGGGGCGACGCCAGCGGACCGGCAAAGCCGGATCCGCAGCGTCCTGGATGAAACCCAGGCATGCCCGAGGCCAACGCAAAAAGGCCACCTTCCATTCCACAGGAGGGTGGCCTTTTTCACGGCCCCACGCATGTCACTATCCCATCCAGGGTGCAGCGGATCCGGCTTTGCCGGTCCGCCAGCACCGCCCCCTGGGGGGCGCGCCTCAGCGCGTAGGGGGGCCTACTTCACAACCTCGTGGCGCAGGGTGTATTTCTTCAGCGCGTTTTCGTCGATCGTGATGCCCAGGCCCGGGCCGGTCGGCACGTCGGCGTAGCCGTCCTTCACGACGAAATCGGTTTCGGGAACCAGCGGATCCGGCGCCGTGGTGTTCAGGCCCAGCACGAACTCGCCCGCGCCCATCATCCGGCGCGCCGGGATGCTGGCGTAGAAGTGCGCCGTAGCGGCGGCTTCCAGCTGCGACTGCGAGGCGATGCCGCCGCAGTTGAGCAGGATGTTGGAGGCCTCGGCCACCGCCGCGATCTTGCGCGCCGCGCTCAGGCCGCCGACCTTGTAGAGCTTGATGCAGAAGGCATCCACCGCCTCGGCCTCGGCCAGCGCGTAGGCGTCCTGCAGCGTGAAGAGGCCTTCGTCGGCCATCAGCGGGATGCCGGCGCATTCGCGGCGGATCGCCGCCATGCCCTTCAGGTCGCGCCGCGCGATGGGCTGTTCGACGTAGCCCAGGTCGAACGGCCGCAGCGCGTGGATCGCGCTGATGGCATCGGGCACCGTCCAGCCGGTGTTCGGGTCGACCCCGATGACGACGTCCTCGCCCACCGCGCGCCGCACCGCCTCGAAATGGCGGACGTCCTGCCGCCAGCCGCGGCGGTCGGCCGCCTTCAGGCACAGCACCTTGATGCCGAACTCTTCCACCGCGCGGGTGGCCTCGGCAATGATCACGCCTACGTCGTCGGCCATGCTGACCGACCATTCGAGCGGAATGTGCGGCTGGCAGGCGCCGCCGATCAGCTTGTGCACGGGCAGGCCGAGCGCCTTGCCCATCGCGTCGTGCAGCGCGATGTCGAGCACCGCGCGGGCGGCCGGATTGCCGTGCAGGCGCAGATCGCAGGCTTCGTTGATGCCTTCGATGTCGAACAGATCCTTGCCGAGGATCGCGGGCCCGAGGACTTCGGTGATCGCGGCGACCGAGCTGTGGGTCGTGTCGGCCACGAAATGGCCGGGAGCGATGGGGCGGATCTGCGCGGTGCCCACCACGCCGTCGGCATGGATGCGGACCAGCACGGGCTTGCCCAGGACGCGGCCGAGCGGGCCGGTGTCGTAGTTGCCGCTGGAGAAAACGCGCTGCAGGCGGACAGGCAGCTCCGTGACGAAGACTTCAATACGTTCGATCATGTCTCGAGCTCTTTTTGTGGAGTGAATTTACGCCGACGCTCAAGGTACCGAACTTCTTTCATCACAGAAAATAATATTTGTGCATTCTGCCATCCGACAACAGAATGCTGGGCGGCTCTCCACGCCGCCGCCTGCATCATCGCCGCCGCATCGGCGATGGCGGCGGCTTGGCGCATCAGCCGCCGTTACGGTCAGGCCAGTAGAAACTCACGTCGGCGTGGCCCTTGGCCGGCACCTGCACCGCCTTCGCCTGGCTGGCGCCGTCCGCCTCGGCCGCTACCTGATAGCGGCCGGGTTTCAATGCCACCAGCAGGTAGGGCCCTTCGGTCGTCACCGACAGCACCGGCGTACCGCGCTCGTCGCGGATGGCGACCTTGACGTTGGACTGGAACGCGCCGCTGCTGGCGGCCGCCAGGATCCGCAGGCTGTAGCGCGGCATGATGGAACGCAGGTAGGCGGACTCGTCGGCGCCCACGCCGCCGGTGACATAGGAAATGCCATTGCTGGACCGCTCGGGAACCGGCGCCGGATCGTCGGCGCGGGCGACGCCGGCGCACAGCGCCAGCGACAGGGCGGCCGCCAGCAGGCGGCCGGGGGGCAGGGCAGGAAATCGCATGGTTCGCTCCTTTGAGTGCCTGGCGGCCGGCCGACCCTGCGAAGGCAAGGCCTCCCGGCCATCCGTGCAAGAACTATAGGGGCCGCGGCTTGGCGCGGATTGACGTGCGTCAACGCCCTCCGGCGCCGTTGCCGGATACGGGGTTCGCCGTCTGCGGCAGCAAGCAATGTGCCCGCGGCGCGGCCCGCCCCATCCGGCGCGACTCGTTCAGTGCGAGAACAGTACCGGCACCGTCATCGATTCGATCAGCGTGCGGGACGCCCCGCCCAGGATCGATTCGCGCAGCTGGCTGTGGCCGTAGGCCCCCATCACGATCAGGTCGCTGCCGTAGTCGGAGGCGGCGTTGAGGATGGCATCGCCCACGCTCACGCCGGTGTCCTCGCGGATCGCGCGCTGCGGCTGGGGCAGGCCATGGCTGCGGCAATAGGTGGCCAGGTCGTCCGTCTCGCTTTCGGGGTCGGTCGCCCTGTCGTCGCGCGGGTCGATGGTCAGCAACACCACTTCCTCCGCGCGTTGCAGCAGCGGCAGGGCGTCGGCCAGGGCTCGGGCGGCTTCGCGGCCGCCGTCCCAGCAGACCAGCGCGCGGCGCCCGATCGTGGCCGGTTCGCCGGCATAGGGCAGCACCAGCACCGGCCGGCCGGCCGACAGGATGACCGAGGCGACGATGCCGGGCATGCGCACCGGGCCGGGCTCGTCGCTCGACGGCTGCTGCATGACCAGCACGTCGCCGTACCGGGCCTGCGTGGCGAGCACCCGTTCCGGCAGGTCCTCGGCCGTGCGCCACTGCCAGCTGGCGCCTTCCTCTTGCGCGGTTTCGAAGAACAGGCGCTGCGCCCGCCCGCATTCCTCCACCAGCCGGCGCTCGAGCATCGAGCGGATCTCGGCCGTAACGAAAATACCCTCGTAAGCCTGTTGCGGCTGCAGGAAGCTGGCGTAGACGCCCACCAGTTCCGCCCCGTGCTCCACGGCCAGCCGGGCAGCGGCGCGCACCCGTCGCTGGCAGCTGGAGTCATAGTCGATGTGCACAACGATTCGCCCTAGCATGGGACACCTCCTTGGTAGAAAGGCCATTGTGCGCGGCGTAGGATGGCGAAGGTTGATCAGGCTCAAATTGCCGCCCGGCCGCGCAGCGCGACCATGTACGCTTGCGTAAACGATACGCTTGAACAAAATGAATGCGTGTCTTTTGGAGGGAAGAAGCCGATGAGCGATGCCGATCAACTCAGATGGAACCGCCGGTATGCCGAGGGCAGCTACCGGTCCCGGAGCATGCCTTCGCCGTTCCTGGAGCACTGGCTGGGCCATGTGCCGGCGGGACGGGCGCTCGATGTCGCCTGCGGCGCCGGGCGCAATGCGCTGCGCCTGGCCGAGGCCGGTTTCGCCGTCGATGCCGTGGATATTTCTACCGTGGCACTGGAGATGGCCGGCGAAGAGGCGAGGCGACGCCAACTGACGGTCAATTGGCAAGCCGGCGATCTGGACAGCCTTGCCTTTGAACCGGGCGCCTATCAACTGATCACGGTATTCCGCTTCCACGATCCGGCGCTCTGGCCCAGGCTCATCAAAGCTTTGGCGCCGGACGGCTGGATACTGGTGGAGCACCACCTGCGCACACCCTTGCCCGTGGCAGGGCCTGAAAGCGAGGCATTCCGCATCGCGCCGGGGGAATTGCTGGATGTTTTCAAGGCGCTCCGGATCGTCCATTACTCGGAAAAGATCGAAGAGCCGGTGCCAGGAAGAATCGAGGCCAATGTGCGCGTGGCGGCGTGCAATGGCTTTCCGGGATGGTAGCTGCGTCAGCTAGACTATTGAAGTCATGGGTCAGCTGCAACCTCCCCGCACCCTCGAAACCGTCCGGAGTTTCCTGCGTCCGGTATCGGTCGACGACGCACAGGCCATCTTCGACAGCTACGCCAGCAGTCCCGTCGCTACGCGGTTCATGAACTTTCCTCGCCAGCAAATTCCGGCCGAAGCGGTTCAATTCGCGATGCGTTGCGCCCGATGCTGGGAGGACCGCACAGCCTTTCCCTGGGCCGTCGTTTCAAAAGCTGGCGGCGATTTCATGGGCATCGTCGAGCTGCGCCTCGATCCGCCGAAAGCGGACTTCGGATACGTCTTCGCGGAGCGATTCTGGGGGCACGGCCTTGGAACGGAGGCGGCGCGGGCAGTCGTTGATTGGGCGTGTGCGCAACCCGAGATTTATCGAGTTTGGGCGACATGCCACCCTCAGAATACGAGATCTGCCCGCGTGCTGGAGAAGCTGGGTTTGGCTCTTGAAGCAAGACTCGAGAATTGGGAGGCACGTCCGCAGCTTGGCGAAGCGGCGGGACCGAGCCTTGTATTTGCCAAGGTTCTTTCGCGATAGCGGTCCCAAGCGGATCGCGGTGCCGCCGGGAATGAGTCCGGCAAATTGCTGTTTCAGAAGGACGTGCTGCTTGCATGGCCGAAAATCGCCGGCGCTCCGGATCAGGCACTGGCAAGGGCGGCCGCCAGAGAACATCGGCGCCTTGCTCGCGTTGAACGCGAGTGATTTGAGCCGGGTGAAGGATCATGCCGTTGATCGCGCTACGCAGTCCCGGCGGATCCGCGGCTCGCCTTCACCGAGGGGCAGAAGGCAAAATTCCAGGTTTGCAAGGCCACCCTTCAAGCAAACCAGGGCGTACGCGATAGGGCCGCGCTGATAGCCGCGAGCCGGCAATATTCCCAATGCATGCGGAACGCGCTGGGGCGCAATTGAATGCCGCCCGGCATCATCGGCTGCTGCCTTTCGCTTGTATTGCGGCGATGGTCTCGGGCCATAGCTGTCAACGCCGGTTGAAAACTGACCCCTTTGTCGGCGCTCGCGCCGAAGTAAATT